>NZ_DAOUBI010000012.1:0-6494 GCF_034432675.1 Chloroflexus sp.
CGCCCACAACAGCACCCATGGCGATCATCCCCGCTGATACGCACGTGGTTGGCACCAGTTGTGGGTAATGCATAGACCGCTGGAGGTGGGAGGCGGCGGTGCAGGATGGCTCCCGCTGTCGTGCGCTGATCCAGGCGCACGCTCCCAGCCCTGCTGGAGGGTCGTGCTTCCAGCCCTGGCAATGCGTTGGCGATAGTCATGAGTGCAGGATGTTAACCGGACATGAGGTATGATCTGGAACGGTCGGTACTGACGGACGTTGCGACACTGCTCCCGGACAAGGCTTTGCGAAGACAGGCGTTACGATGATGTCAACTCCACGTGCTCAACGTATAGCAACCCTCGCAGGTGATGTTGTCTTTGGCCTGATCTGCCTGCTCGGGGTGATAGCTTTTCTCTACCCCTTTTTTCTGGGCCGTGCCGAAACCGGTTTCACCCAGGCGCATGCCACCACAGCCCCGATCTTTTTCGCCCTTCTCGGCCCGGCACTGCTTGTCCTGTTGATCGCCGAACTCAGTGCTGGTCGGCTCAATACCCGTATGGTCGCTATTTTGGGTGTGCTCACAGGGGTCGTAGCGATCTTGCGTCTACCGGCGGGGCCGGCAGACTCGCCTACGTTCTTTTTTCTGATCATCCTGATTGGCTATACGTATGGATCGCGTTTCGGCTTTCTGATTGGCACCCTGGCCCTGCTGGTCTCGGCACTGCTGACCGGGGGCGTAGGCCCGTGGTTGCCGTTTCAGATGTTCGTGAGTGGCTGGATGGGCATGAGCGCCGGTTTTTTGGCACCACTGGGACGACGATTCCGTCCTGGGGAATGGGGCGAGGTTGTGCTTCTTGGCGGTTTTGGTTACGTTTGGGGCTTTCTCTTTGGTGCCTTGATGAATCTGTGGTTTTGGCCGTTTGCGCCGCCCGGCGAATTGGGCTGGCTACCGGGCAGTGGTCTGGCGGCAACAATTCAGCAATATTTCCGCTTCTATATCGTCACATCGCTGGCGTGGGATGCGGTACGGGCACTTGGGAACGTTATTTTGATTGCACTGCTGGGGCGGGTTGTGCTGAAAGAACTGCGCCGTTTTCGCGAGCGCTTCTGGTTCACCACTGCAACATAAACCCCTCCTCTGTCATAGAGGAGGGGTTGCGCAAGGAGGAGGGAAATTTCACTTACTATCGGGCCAGAGCGCCGCTCACTTCGCCACCCGCCGGCGCACCGCTCAGATCTGGGTAGGCAACCATCCCATGCTCGCCGATGTCGAGACCAGCCTCTTCCTCGGCCTTGCTAACTCGCAGACCAATGGTGGCCTTGATTGCGAAGAACATCAACGCAGTGGTTGCAACCGTCCACAAACCGATAGCGACAACACCAACGAACTGCGAGATGAGCAGGGTCAGACCACCGCCGTAGAACAGGCCGGTCGTACCGGTGTTACCGGGGACGGATGCGAACAGACCGACCGCCAGTGTTCCCCAGATACCGTTAACCAGGTGTACCGGAACTGCGCCAACCGGATCATCGATCTTGAGCTTCTCAAGCAGTTCTGCCGAGAAGACGACAATCGGGCCGGCGATGAAACCAATGATGATCGAGGAGAGCGGATCAACGTAGGCACAGCCAGCGGTGATCGCGACCAGACCACCGAGCACACCGTTCAGTGTCTGACCCAGATCGGGCTTGCCGTAGCGCAGCCAGGCGGTGAAGAGAGCACCCAGAGCACCGGCGGCTGCGGCCAGATTGGTCGTAACGGCAACCATTGCTACCGCATCGGCATCACCCTGTGACGCGATTGCCAGTTGCGAGCCGGGGTTGAAGCCAAACCAGCCCAGCCAGAGGATGAAGGTGCCCAGTGCAGCCAGTGACATGTTGTGACCGGGGATAACACGAGGCTTGCCATCGGGGCCGAAGCGGCCAAGACGTGGGCCGAGGATCATCGCACCAACCAGTGACGCCCAACCACCGACACTGTGGACAACCGTGCTCCCGGCGAAGTCGGTGAAGCCCCAATTCCCCTCAGTGCTGCCACTGTAGGTGTTCAACCAGCCGGCACCGCTCCAGACCCAGTGGACGACCACGGGATAAATGAAGAGCGAGATGATAAAGCTGTAGATGAGATAGGCCACAAATTTGGTGCGCTCAGCCATTGCCCCGGCCACAATCGTTGCAGCCGTACCGGCAAACACGACCTGGAAGAACCAGCTTGCCAGCACCGGTACTTCACCTTCAGCCGTAACCGCCGAGAGGAAGAATTGATCGGTGCCGATAAATCCACCCGCTGAAGTACCGTATGCGATTCCCCAGCCGACAGCCCAGAAGGCAATCGAACACATTACGAAATCCATCAGGTTCTTGAACAGGATGTTGGTTGTGTTCTTCGAGCGGGTCAAGCCGGCGGTCAACATCGCGAACCCAGCCTGCATAAAGAAGACCAGCGCTGCGGTAGCAATCAGGAAGAAGGTATTCATTGCAACTGCCAGTTCAGCAGTGGTTGGCCCTTCCTGAGCAAAAGCGCGTCCGGTACCCACCAGCCAGAGACCAAGGCCAAACCCAAGACCGAGACCGATCTTTGTGCGCCATGCAAGCTTCATGAGAACTGCTCCTTTAACCTAATACCTAAGCGATTGCATGTGATGCATGGAATGATTTTCCAAAAACAGCTCCATGCATTTGTAACATTTGCACAAACCATCTGCCTCTGCCTCGTTGCAGGCCGTCTGAGCACCATCGCGATTGCAAGCATTACAGGATGCCCGCTATGGACTTGTGAAAAACTGACAAATTGATGATAAGGTCTATCCAGAAGCCTTTTCTCTCTCTTGCGTTTGCGGCTCTAAACTGCAACATCGCAGGAGATGCCCGCATTACGCACGTTCACCCCCTCGCTATCCATGCATCGTGGCATTTACCAGATTGTGCACTCATTGGTGATGGTATGATAACAGGTCTTCATGGAGTTGCCAATAGACAGGATTGCCAATATCCAGGTAGAGAGGATTAGACTTTTTATCCAAATTGATGACAGGGTGACAGTATTCTCTTCACCCCCGGATCCTCTTACGCACAGCGGAAGAGTGGAGAACAGCGGATCGCGCTGGAGCTTCCCGATACGGCAGCAGGTGTGGTCGTCTACATATTCTGAGGGCTACGGGTGAGTGTTACCTCGGTGCGCGGGGTGGTCGTGCGGTCAGTACGGCAGCATGGCTGCCGCACTCCAAACAACGTGACTGTACCACGTCACACAACCGGGATGCACCAGCGGTTGACACCAACGTTCGCTCCTGTTCTCCGTCCAGGCATTGGACGAAATTCATTTCGTCCAACGCTGCACGTCACCAGCCCATCGCGAGGCACCAGTCGCTGACGACGACGCTCGCCCTCCCTCCGTCCATGACACCGTAGGGGCGGGTTCAGAACCCGCCCCTCCACCTGCGTCGCCCCTCCACCTGCGTCGCCTCTACTGGTGTCGCCCCGCATATGCCGGCCCCTACTATCCAGCAATACCTCTGGTACTGCACTGAATGATGCATCGCTGGACGCGTGTAGGGGTACGGCATGCCGTGCCCCTACGCGGGATCCCCTCCTCATCAACCTCAGCCTTCACCCCGCGTTCTGCACCGGAAACCGCCGTGGATCGAACTGTCGGATGGGTGGTGGGTGGTACTGGCAGCAACCGATACGGTGCTCGATGAGACTGTCCTCCTCGAATCGCCCTCCAACCCGTCCCCCGCTGGGCTACGCATTACCCATACGTCACGTGTCACCAGCGGCAGGGGGGGGTGTGCGTAGGAGTTGCTAGCGAGCAGCGATGTCGTGCAGCCCGCACCAGATGGTCTTCACGCCCGGTTTCCCGTCATGCGGTCGGTGCGGAAGCACTGCTTCTACGCTTCAAATATGTGACACCAGGATAATGCAGATACAAAAATCGGACTTCTCACGATAGTCAAAATTTGGTATAATCAACATTCAAGAATGGTACGGATCTGGTACGCGCTAGCGATCCCCTCTGAGCCTCCTCTCGGTCGAGTTCGGACGCAACGCAACCCCACACCGGCCACGAACCCTTCGTTGTTGTGCTAGAGGAGTAGCGAGCCATGAGCTTCGCAGACAAGACCCTGACCTGTCGGGATTGCGGGATGGATTTCGTCTTTACAGCGGGAGAACAAGAGTTTTACGCTGCCAAAGGCTTTGTGAATGAGCCGGTACGTTGTCCGGCTTGCCGCAAGGCGCGTAAGTCTCAAATGCGCGAGGCGTCTGAACGGCGACGACCGACAGCCGCTCCGGCGAATCGTGAGCGTGTTAATTATCGGGTGACGTGCGCCAGTTGTGGTCAAGAGACGACTGTCCCATTCGTACCACGCGGTACCAAGCCCGTCTACTGTAGTTCGTGTTTCAGTAAGATGCGCGGTAATCAGCGGTCGTTGTTTTAAGGATCGACCCTGAGCAATAGTGGGGTGGGCGCAGGCTCCATCTGCGTCCACCTTCATTTTCTGCACGTTCGTGCAGTTGGTACAGCCGTGTTCCTCACATCCAGGATTCACCGGATTACTGGAAGTCATCGCATTCATCTTCCGCAGACTAGATGATCGTGGCGATCACGGATGTCGCATCCGTGGTCGGTACAAACAACGCCTGGAGTCGAGCACGGTGAATGCGAAACCCTTGCTTGCGCACGCTATTGCAGCGCTCAGTGGTGTGATTGCGCTAACGATGGATGGTAGAGGCGCACAGCCGGGCGTCCTTACCGCCGCAGTATGACTCACTCTGCACGAATGCCCCCACCCCAACCTGCCCCCGCCGAGGGTGGGAGTCGTCAGTGCGGGGTGTGTCTCCGCTCATGCTTCGATGATGCACGCAAGTGTCTTGTCGAAGTGCAGGGTGGGAGTCGTCAGTGCGGGGTGTGTCTCCGCTCATGCCTTCCGTTGCGTCAGATGTGATTACGCTAACGATGGTCAGTAGGGACGACGCATGCGTCGCCCCTACTGACGCGGTAGGATTCACCTGTGCCAATGTTACCAATGTCGTCCTGACTATTCAATAAGATAGGAGTTACGCAGTTGAGATCTGGGTGTAGAGAGGTTGGGCCAGGTAGGCCCGTATCGCTTCCCGAACAATGGCTGCTTTGGCCTCAAACCACGACGTGCCTGTACGCAGGCGGTGACTTTCCAGACGGAGGAAGGCACGGAGAGCCAAGCCGATATGATTCCTCTGAGCAACAGCGGAGCGGTGCTGGGCTCGCTCGATGCCGCAGAACTGCGTGATGCCGCGATGGTACGCTTCGATGCGCCACAGGTAAAGTGCGTACTCCGCACCCTGGGCGACGCTCATCCCCAAGTCGCTGGTGGCCCAGTATGCAATGCCGCCGTCTGGGGGAGCAATCTTGAACACGTTGATGAAGCCGTATCCGTTCAGATGAACGATGGCGCCATGGCGCGGAATCAGCACTGCACGGATCGGCCGGTTGTCCGAACCGTCTGGATCAACCAAGCGATTGGCGTTCAGCTGGGTCAGCCACTGCCAGTTTAGAGCGCGTACCAGCTTCACGTGCGCCACACGGTCAGACCAGCGGTCGCAGCCCAACAGGTGGGGCTGACATCCCCGCGCTGCCGCTGCCGTTACCATCGCCTGGAAGTGATCGTTCTTGGTCAACCCGTCGTGCGCTGTGTCGGCGATGCGAACGTCACCGGGCAGGTGGGCTTTTCCATCTGTCCACAGCATGCTAATCAGGTTGATACCCACGACCACCCGATGATGTTTGCCCGACCAATGACGACGTACCAGCTCTATGGCCCGGCGGGACGGCTTGTCTAGCGTCGTGTCATCGATAATCAAAAAGCCCGTGGTCAAAGAAACACCGTGCTGTACCTCCTCCCACAAGGCGTTGCCATCCGCTTGACACCGGTACAGCAGACGCGTGGAGGCAGCATGCGCCGGACCATGCGTACCAGCACACGGATGGCATCGCGCTGCTTCTGTGTTGCTGAACACATTCTGTGCAGCTACCAGGAAGTGGATATAGTCCAGTTCGTCACACTTTGGCGGATTCATAGGCTCACGTAGACACCATCAGGAAGAACTGCGTAACTCCTACACATATAAGGATTATCGACAAAATATTTGCAAAGTATTGACAATGATTGTTCATCGTGGTATATTACTTACCGGTCGGTAAGAATTAGTTAGACGAGACTGTTGAAAGTGATGGAACAAACCCTGCTGCCCGATCCGCGTATTAGCGATAGCCCCACTGCGCTCCGCATCCTCGATGTGGCAGCGCAGCTCTTTATGCAGCGTGGCTATCGGGCAGTTTCGATCAACGACATTATTCAGGTTGCCGGTATTACCAAGCCAACCCTCTACTACTACTTCAGCGACAAAGAAGAACTCTTTGTGCAGATGGGGTTGCATGTGCTGGCAGCAATGAACCAGCCGCTAACTAACCTGCTTACCGCTGATCACCCACTGCACGAGCGTCTGCAAGCTATGGCGACGGTGCTGATGG
>NZ_DAOUBI010000013.1:0-38614 GCF_034432675.1 Chloroflexus sp.
AATCGCGTTCTCATCCCGCACACCGGCAGGGATCCCGCTTCCAGCCCGGCTTGCCCTCGTATGGCGTGCGGCAGCATGGCTGCCGCACCAACCGTGCTCACCATCCGGCGCGTGGCATACTGTTCCCCATCCTGGTCACGGGAGTGCTGAATGTGCTCGTGCCGATCATCGAGTCGGTCAGGCATGCATGCGATCCCTGCGCGTAGATGTTTAGTTGTACCAGGTTCGTGCCTACGAACCAGCGGCCACGGCCAGCACCTGCCGGCGGTGGTGAGAATGCTTGCACGCAGGCTAGAAGCCTGCGCCACGGGGAGCGCTTGCAGCCCGGCCTAACGCAGCGTGACATGTGGGTAATGCATAGCCCCGCTGGGGGGGAGGAACGGACAGAACAGAAGAACGAACCCACCGTCATTGCATCAGGACGCCCCAGTGCAGCTCGCTGGTCTCCCCACTCGCGTAGCACGGGAGCGGGGCCGGGGATGAGGGCGTTCTCCCGCTCCCAGCGGCAGCGGGCTGGGGTGGGGGTGATCCCGTCCCTTCCACAATCCACAGCTCCGCTTCCTGTGGTAAGATATGACTAAATGGATCGGCACCGATATCACACGGGGTCGTATGGAGATATTTAACGTTCATCTCTTTGAGTTCATCCTGATCGCCGGCCTTGCTCTGGTGCTCTTCGGGCCAGAACGCCTGCCGGAGTTGGGGCGCTTTGCCGGTAAGCAGGTGGCAAAGTTTCTGGCCTGGCAGCAACAGTCACCCGAATTGCAGATGATCAATGAAATGCGCAGCGAGTTTGAACGCGAGATTGCCCAGTTGCGCGATGAGCTGGTGCGTACCCGCAATCAACTCGATGTGCGTAATGATATGCAGGCGCTCGCCGATGAGGTAAAGGCCGCCGGTCAGCAGGTGCAAAGTGCGCTGGACGAAGTTAAGACCGCCGGTCAGCAGGTGCAAAGTGCGCTAGACGAAGTTAAGACCGCCGGTCAGCAGGCGCAAAGTGTACTCGACGACGTCAAAACCGTTGGGCAACAGGCGCAAAGTGTGCTTGATGACGCCGCAACCACTGCCAAACCGGTGATTCGACCGCCGGCCCAGCCAATTGTGCCCGCAGCGACACCGGCAGTGGCTTCGCCATCAGCTTCGGCGGTTGTGCAAACGATTACTGAGGAAGACCGTGCCTTGCTTGCCGAATCGGCACCCGCACCGGCTGAACCGGGGACAACCTCTGCAACTCCATCGCCTGAGCTCCAGGAGCAGCCGGTGATGTCCACGGCAGAGGATCACGTTCCGGCAGCAGAGGTACCTTTGCTCACCCCAAGCGACACTGCGCCAGCACTCATCTCTGCCGATGAACTGCGTGACTTGCTCAACCGGCTGAACAGTCTGGCTGCTGAATTGCAGGCCATTGTCTTTCAGTTACAGGCTCGTGGTTTGCTTGATGAACACTGGCAACCGCAGATACCTGCTTCACCTGCAACAGAGGAGACGGTAACCTCATGACCACGCGACCGGCAAGAGCCAATCGGGCCGACGATGCTTCAATGACCCTGGTTGAGCACCTGATCGAGCTGCGGAGCCGGCTGATTAAGTCTGGTATTGCCGTGCTGATCGGGATGATTTTGGGCTTTGTCGCCGTTTGGCCGCAGGGACCGATTAAGCTGATTGACATCTTGATCCTGACCTTTGCCCCGATCAACGACCGGTTTGCCCCGATTCAGTCGGTCGGTACCACCGAGCAGTTTACCAGCTACATGAAGGTGGCTTTGCTGGTGGGAGTGATTCTTGCCATGCCGGTCATCGTCTATCAGATTCTGGCCTTTATTATCCCCGGTCTTACCGATAGCGAGAAACGCCTGATCTTTCGTGCGCTACCCTTCGTTACCCTCTTCTTCGTGGCCGGGATCGCATTCGGCTGGTTCGTTACCACACCGGTCGCGCTGCAATTCCTGATCGGTTTTTCCGATTCGCCGTTGATCCAGACCCAGCCGACCTTATCCGATTTTTTGGAAACGGTCTCGATGCTGCTGTTAATCAACGGGATCGTGTTTGAATTGCCGATCATCATCTATGTGCTGGCCTATCTGAACGTGACCACCGCCCGCCAACTGGCCGGGTACCGCCGGTACGCGCTGGTGATTGTGATTATTATTGCGGCCTTTATTACCCCAACCGGTGATCCGGTGAACCTGATGCTGTTGGCCTTGCCCATGTACCTCCTCTACGAAGTGGGCATCGTTCTGGCCCGTTTCGTGCCCAATGCGAAACCGAAGACGACAGCGTAGCCTCATGAGAGCATATTTCATACCCAGGTTGCCACCTTTGTCACCACAGAGGCACGCAGGGCATAGAGAATA
Organism: Chloroflexus sp.; assembly: GCF_034432675.1. Taxonomy (GTDB): domain Bacteria; phylum Chloroflexota; class Chloroflexia; order Chloroflexales; family Chloroflexaceae; genus Chloroflexus. The sequence continues at coordinate 2,355 of NZ_DAOUBI010000013.1, forward strand.
GGCAAAACCTGCGTTGCTACCCTCTTCCAGACTGCCGGCAGGCAGCGCGGATGGCTGACACCCATTCCAGTGCCATCACCGCCGAATTGGTTGCCTTGCCCGCTCGTCATGCGCGTGTCGCACAGTGTGGAGTGCGGCAGCCATGCTGCCGCCGCAGCCGTCCTTCGTGCCGGGCGCGTGTCGCTCGGTATGGAGTGCGGCAGCCGTGCTCACGACCGGCGCGTGTTACACCGTAGACCCGGTCGGTCACAAGAATGCTGTGTGGATCCATCACGCTCATAGCGTCGGTCAGGAATGAATAAGATAACTTCCAGGAGCTATTTTTTGCAACAGGTTCCAGTCAGAACCTTACCCGGAAATCTATGCGGCGCTACGGGTGACAGGTACCCAACGATTGGCTATACTGTTGCACGGGAGGAAGGCGACTACCCCACCGCCCGCCGCTACTACGAAGAAGCGCTGGCGATTTTCGAGGCAGTGCTGGGCCGCCGCCATCGTGCGACCGCCGTCACCCTGCACGCACTGGGGAATGTCGCGCAAGCCGAAGGCGACTACCCCACCGCCCGCCGCTACTACGAAGAAGCGCTGGACATCAAAGAGGCAGTGCTGGGCCGCCGCCATCGTGAGACATTCGTGACCCGATTTGCACGAAGCTGGCTGGTCTGGAAGGTGATCTGGGAAGCTGTGGCCTGCGCTGTGCTACCTGGTTTGTGCTGCCCGATCAAATCGCTCTGATCGGTGCCGGGTTAGTGCTTGCACTCGGTGCCGTTGGCTATTTCCGCTGGCGGCAAGCAACCGGTGTGGTACGGGCGCTCTGGCGCGTTCAGGTCGGCTGGCTGGTTATGCTGCTGTTCCTGAACCTGCTGGCCCTGCTCCTGTTGATCTGTCGCCCGTTATGGTGTATGCGCTGGCTGCCGGCGGTGCAGCGCTTGGGCTGCTCTGGCCCAGGATTATGGTACTGCCGACGCTTCGCAATGCCCGGCTGCGCGGACGACGATGGTTGTATCGAGGTTTGCAGCGATTGCCGGCGCTCAGGCGTCGCTGATGGTTGGTGATTGATCGAGGAGCTTTGATATGTCCAATCAGGTTACGGTTCAGGTTGAGTTCGTAGACAGCGATCCAGCCAGCCCCGATCCGGCGAGTGTCAGTGCCTTTGCCGACCAGGTTCTTGCCGATCTGCGCAGTCGGGGGGTTGTTCTCCAACCGGTCTACACCGGCGCGATGGGTGGTGATGTTTACGAGCTGATCCGCCAGATTGCTGAGGGTGCCGCAGCCAATAAGGATATTCTGGTGGCAATGATCAGTGGGATTATTGCGCCTATTGTTAGCGTTATCGCTGAACGAGTCAGGCAGCGCGATAAAGCATCGGCAAATCCACCCGCTTCTGCCCCGCCGGTTGTGGTGATTGTGGTTGAGGATGCCAGGATCGAGGTCGTTGATCCGGACATTTCCGCTGACGAACTGCTTAGCCGTCTGCTCGCGGCTGATCCGCAGCTTGCCGAGAAGGTCTCACCGCAAACGAAACCGGTGGTGCAGGTACGGGTGGCGGGGCGAAGGGATCGTCGGTAGGTGGTGGACGGCGGGGTAGGGGCGGGTTTGGAACCCGCCCCTACCCGGTGGTGTCATCCGTCCCCAGCAATGTTCGTCACGTTTTGGCGTGAATACCGTTGCCGGTCAGGATTGCCCGTGGTGCGTTGTATGGAGTACGGCAGTCATGCTGCCGCGCCAGCCCTGCTTACAATCCGGCGCATGGCGGAGCGGTTGCTGAGCCGGTCACGGGGATGGCAGTGTGGATGAACATTGATGCGTGACATCAGTGATGATTGCGTTGTAGCAGTTGATATGATGGGATGGTGGCACTGCTCTACGCATCCGGTACAGAGGTCGGTGGATGCGGCAGCATGGCTGCCGCACTCCAAAAAGCGGCACCGTAGTGCCGGACGTGAAAGGACGGCTGCCTCACGCTGGAGGGTGGTACATCACACCGGACAAACCCAGGTTGCCACCTATGCTGTGAGCAGGCAACGTGAGGCTAACTGCCGCGATAAACATTACGACGCTGCGCACAACATCGTGCAGCGTACTTTGATTTGGGTAGCAGCCAGTTCCTGTAGACGCGCTACGTTACGCCTCACGATAGTAACTCGAGTTATGTCCATCCTCTGTGTCCTCCGTGCCTCTGTGGTGACAAAGGTAGCAACCTGGGTTACGCTGCTAGATTTGACATGAGTCGCCCCGTCCTCCGCAGCGTGGCGTCTGCTCCCTGCCACCGCAGCGTAAAATTGGTATAATACAAGCACCGCGACACACAAACGTCGCTACTGTTTTGCCGACAATTGACTATCACGGATGACGAGGTGAGCATATGGTTGAACGGATCTGTCCAGCCTGTCGCCATGGCAACCCGCTTGAAAATCGGTACTGCGGCGCGTGCGGCGCGGCGCTCACCGAACCCGATGCGCTCGCTCCGCAGGATCAGGCGGCACTGGCTCCGCGCACCTTTCCACTGGCACTGACGCCGGCACAAGTACGACAACTCGGTACAGCGCTGGCCCTGGGTGTGGCGACGCTGGCCGTTGAAGCCGGGCGGGCATGGCTCCGGCGCCGGATAGGAGATGCGTCGACGGCAGCCCCGATCACGACGGTGACGACACCGACGATTACGACACCGGCTGTCTCAGCGCCGATAAGTGTGACGACCACGATTGTCAGTCAACGGGTCGTTGAAATCTGGGAACGTGGTGAACTGGTGCGTCAGGTGGTTGAACGCCACGTCTGGCGGCGTAAAGAATAGCTGTCAATACTTCTGTTAGGGTGATGCTGGATACCGGTGAACCGCTCGCAGCGGCTACCGGCATTCCGTTCAGCCATCCCGACAGTGGTGGTTATAGAGCGACGGTTCCCTGACGACGGTTGCCCGGTAGAATGCAGTGGTATCCAGACTCCATATGATGCAACTGGTGAAGGACGATCCGGAAGAACGCTCCAGGTGGAAAAGGAATCCCAAACCCGGAACCGGCGCGGGGGCTGCGGCGTCATACGTGTGTGGTACGATACTGGTATGACTGCTACCGCCGCAGGAAGGATAGACAATGACGCAGGCAATTAATCCGTTGCCCTATCAGGTATTGCGCCGGCATTTGCGCCCGCTGAGCATAAAGTTGCGGATTAACGATGGTCTGGTGCTGGCCAGTCGCACGCTCTGGCTGGCCTTGACCGTCGGTGCGCTGGTGGCTGCTGCCGGCTGGATAACGCCTATTCCCCATCTGGTCTGGTGGTCGTTGACGCCACTGGTGATCTGGTTGGTGGTGATGATCGGCTTTGTGTTGTTGAAGCCGCTTCCCCCACGTCGGGCAGCTCAACGCATCGATCTCCTGCTCAATCTGCATGAACGCCTTTCCACTGCGATTGAACTGCACGAAACCGGTGCCGATACGCCGCTAGCACCCTACCAGCAGGCCGATGCCAGCGCTTTGGTCAGACAACTGCATCCGCGCCAGATTCGGTTCACCATCCCGCGCCGTCCGTTGTTGTGGGCGTTGCTGCCGGCATTGGCCATGCTGGCCCTGTTGACCTTGCCCAACCCGATGGATCGGATTTTAGCCGAACGGGCGGCGGTTGCCGAGATGATTGAAGAGGTGAATCAGCAACTGGCTGCGCTCGAAGAGGAACTGGCGAATCGGCAAGATTTGACACCGGAGCAGCGTGAAGAGCTACAACAGATTCTGCGTCAGTTGCAAGAGGAGCTGGCCCGCAATCCCGGTGATCGCCAGGAAGCCCTGGCCGATATTGCTCAGGCTGAAATGAGGCTCCGCCAGCAGCTTGATCCGCAAACCGATCTGCGCCAGGCAGCGCTCGAACAACTGGCCCGGCGGCTTGAGCAGCTCTCGAATGATCAGACGACGCCACGTCCGACTCTCGATCAGTTACGTCAGCAGCTCGCAAGCCTGGCCGATAGCCTCAATCAAATGAGCGCGGCGGAGCGTGAAGCTCTCGTCCAGGAACTGGCCCAGCAGGCTGCCCAACTGGCCGCTGCCGATCCGGCAACAGCCCAGGCTCTGCAAGATGCAGCTCAGGCCCTCGAACGTGGCGACACTCAGGCCGCAGCCCAGGCGTTGCAGCAAGCCAGTCAGCAGGTCGCTAACGCACAAAATGCCGTCACCGATCAACGGGCTGTTCAGCAAGCACTTGCCAACACCCAGGCCGCCCGTCAACAGATTGCCCAGGCCGGACAGCAGGGTCAGGGCCAGCAGGCGCAGCAGGGTGAGGGTCAGCAGGCACAGGCCGGTCAGAACCAGCAGGGCCAGGGGCAGAATCAGCAGGGTCAGGGCCAGCAGGGTCAGCCCGGTCAGGGCCAGCAGGGTCAGCCCGGTCAGGGCCAGGGGCAGAATCAGCCCGGTCAGGGTGGCGGATCGACCGCCGATAATCTCGGTCAGCAACAGAGTAATGCGCCGGGGAATGCCGATCCCAACCGCCCGGCGTCGCAGCAGGGGCAGGGCAGTAATGGCGATCTGGTCTACCAGCCCTTCCGCCCATCCGGGCAAACCGGTGATCCCGACTTTATTCCCGGTCAACAGGGAAGTGGCGGCAATAGTGAGATACGACCGGGCCAGGGCCAGCAGAGTGGCATGAATAACCCATCTGTGGTGCCCTACGAGCAGATCTTCCCCGAATATCAACGCACTGCTACCGAAGCGCTTGAGCGTGGCAGTGTCCCGATTTATCTGCAAGACCTTGTCCGCGAGTATTTCTCGCGCCTTGAACCGTAGAAGGAGAACTGCATGACTGTTGCTCCCCAGGCCACGACAACCCTCTCGCCGGAAGAGTTTCGGCAGCGTGCTCAGCAGATTGAAGCTGAAGTTGCTCAGGTGATTGTCGGCCAACACGATCTGATCCGACAGGTCATTATCACGCTGCTGGCCGGTGGCAATGCGCTGCTCGAAGGCGTGCCGGGCCTGGCGAAGACTACGCTGGTGCGCACGCTGGCCGATGTGATCGATTGTAAGTTTTCGCGTATCCAGTTTACACCCGACCTGATGCCGGCGGATATTGTAGGAACGACGCTGATCAGTGAAGATGCCCACGGTCATAAGTCGTTCCGCTTTGAGCCGGGACCGATCTTTGCCAATCTGGTGCTGGCCGATGAGATTAACCGAGCAACCCCTAAAACCCAATCGGCGCTGCTCGAAGCGATGCAGGAGCGCACGGTGACCGTTGCCAAGACGATCCATCAACTGCCGAAGCCATTTTTCGTGCTGGCAACGCAGAACCCGCTCGAAATGGAAGGTACCTATCCACTGCCGGAAGCGCAGCTCGACCGCTTCTTCTTCAAGATTAACGTTGCCTTCCCCTCGGCGGCGGAACTGGTTGAGATTGCTCAGCGTACAACCGGGGCGCGCCAGCCAACGGCACGCCACGTCGCCGATGGGGCGACGATTATCCAGATGCAAGAGCTGGCCCGTACCGTTCCTATTGCCAGCCATGTCTTGAGCTATGCCGCCCGCCTGATCACGGCCACCCACCCGGAGAGCAAGGATGCACCGGCGATTACAAAGCAATATGTGCGCTACGGCGCCTCGCCCCGTGGTATGCAGACCCTGATACTGGCCGGTAAAATCCTGGCCTTGCTCGATGGCCGATACAACGTCTCCTTTGGCGATCTGCGCCTGGCTGCGCTGCCGGCACTCCGCCATCGCGTGGTGCTCAACTTCGAGGCCCAGGCCGAAGGCGTCAGCCCTGATGACGTGGTGAAGGGGGTTCTGGAAGCGGTGAAGGAAGAGTGATGGCTGGGCCGTTGCTGACAACCGCTTTTTTGCGCAAGTTAGATCGGCTGGCGCTGCAAACCCGGCGGGCGATGGCGGGCGATCTGCAGGGTGAACGTCGTAGCCCCAAACGCGGCTCGTCGGTCGAGTTTGCCGATTTTCGTCCTTACACGACTGGCGATGACATCCGGCAGATCGACTGGAATCTCTACGCCCGGGCCGAACGGTTCTACCTGAAACTGTTTGTGGCCGAAGAGGAGCTGAATGTTCATCTGCTGGTCGATACCAGTCGCAGCATGGCCTGGGGCGATCCGGAAAAACTGCACTACGCCCGCCAGATTGCCGCAACGTTCGGCTACATTGCCCTGAATAATCTTGACCGGGTGAATGTTACTGCGTTTGGTGGCCGCCCGGCGGCGGTGAGTGGCATTCGCGGCAAGCGCGGTGCCATTACCCTGTTTGAGTTTTTGCAGCGGCTGGAAGTCGGTAGTACGACCAATCTGACCCAGTTCTGCCGCACCTATCTCCAGACCGCTCGCAGCGCCGGGCCGCTCTTGCTCTGTTCTGATCTGTTTGATCCAGGCTGGCGCGATGCACTACGGGCACTGACGGCGCGACCGTTTGAGATAACCATTATGCACATCCTGTCGCCGCAAGAGATTGATCCCCCTATCGAAGGTGATATTCGCCTGGTTGATAGCGAAGGGATGCCGGCGGTTGAAATCAGTGCCGATCTCGATGTACTTCAGCGCTACCGTGACACTTTGCGCGAATGGCAACACGAAATCGAAACCTTTTGCAGTGGCCGCGGCATCCGCTACGTGTCGGTCAATACCGCTGTACCGATTGAAGAGTTTGTCTTCGCCCAACTACGACGAGCTGGTATTGTGCGATGATTGAAGTGTGCCTGATCAAACCGGCAAAGGGTCAGATCATTCGCTATCCAGCGACTGTGATCGCCTGCGATGATCAGAGTGTGACCGTGCGGGCCGAGTGGCGGTTGGGACGTGTCGATCTCGGTCTGTTCAGTATCGAGCCGGGAGATGTGATGATCGAGACGTTTTATATCAATCGCTGGTATAACATCTTCCGCGTACAGCAGCCCGACGGCACAACGCGCGGCTGGTACTGCAATATGGCTCGTCCCGCCCGTATTGACGGCACCACCATCGAAACCGAAGATTTAGAGATCGACCTGATTGTCAGCGCCGACCGCCGGCGGGTTGAACTGACCGATCTGGCTGAATACGAAGCACGGGGGCTTGCCCAAACCGAACCAAATGTCGATGCCGCGCTACGTGCAGCGCTAGCCGAATTGCACGATCTGATTGCCCGGGGCGATGCTCCGTTTACTCCCGATACACCGATTACGGATCACGGTCGCACGGCGTGCAGACCGCATACCGATATGCACAGGTAAGGTCTATGTCGTTTCTGGCACCATTAGCGTTAATCAGTGCAGCAATTGTTGGCCCAATCATCGTGGCCATGTATCTGCTCAAGTTACGCCGGGAAGAGCGCGTGATCTCGTCTACCTTCCTCTGGCAACGAATGGTGCGTGACATCGAAGCCAATGCACCGTGGCAGAAACTGCGCCGGAATCTGCTCTTGCTCTTGCAATTGCTGCTGATGATATTACTGGTGCTGGCCCTGGCCCGTCCCTTCCTACCCGTAACTGGTATCAGTGGCTCAAACCTGATCATCATCTTCGACCGCTCGGCCAGTATGCTGGCGACCGACGAACCACCGACGCGCCTGGAAGCGGCCCGTCGCCAGGCTATCGCATTGATCGACCAGCTTCCCGATAATGGCCGGGCCACGATTATTACGGTTGGCGGTCAGATGGAAGCGCCTATCGCCTCGTCAAACGACCGCCGCGAGCTACGTCGGGTTATTGAACAGATTCAACCTAGCTACAGCAATCAATCCGACTTGACCCAGGCCCTTACCCTGGCCTCAGCCCTCGCGGCCCGGGAACCCGACAGCGAAGTAGCGATTATTTCCGACGGGAATGTCACTCTTCCTGATGGCTTGCGCGTCCCAGCGCGAGTGCGGTACTTTCCGATTGGCCGGGCAACCGATAATGTGGCGATTAACGCGATTGCACTTCAGCCCGGCCCCTTCGAGCAAACCCTGTTCGTCCAGGCCACAAACTACGGTGGTCGTCCGGTGACTCGGCGGCTATCGATCTATCTTGATGGTCGGCTCGATTTTGCGATTGACCTGACCATCGATCCGGGTCGTGAGCAGAGCCTGACTCAGTCCATCCCTGCTACCGTCACGATTGTTGAGGCACGGCTCGACGAAAACGGCGATGCTTTGCCGGTTGATGATCGCGCCTTTGCCGTTAGCCCACAACGTGAAACGGTGCGCGTGCGGCTGGTCAGCGATGGCAATCGTTTCCTTGAAACCGCGCTCTCTCTGCTGCCCGGCATCGAGGTCGTGAAGGCACCGACTACGACCACCACCTTCACGGAGAGTGCGGCAGAGATTCCACTCACCATCTTTGACGGCGTCACACCCGCCGAACTGCCACCGGGGAACCTGCTCTTCATCGGCCCCCTCCAGAGTACCGAACTCTTTTCAATCACTGGCGAATTTGACTTTCCGCTCATTCGGCCAGCGACACTCGAAGATCCCCTCCTGCGCAACGTGCGCTTGAACGATGTCAACATCTTGCGCGCACCGCGCATCGTCCCCGGCACATGGGCGCGGGTCATCGTTGATAGCGATGGCGGCCCCCTCCTGCTGGCCGGAGAGCGCGAAGGGCGGCGGATTGTGGTGTTGGCCTTCGACCTGCACCTGTCAGACCTGCCGCTCAACATTGCCTTCCCGTTACTCCTCTCGAACATGATCGAGTATCTCTTGCCGGTGAGTGGCGTCCAACTGACCACCGGGCAGCCGATTGTAGCGCCGGTTGATCCGAGTATTGAAGAGGTTCGGATCATCCGCCCGGATGGGCGCGTCGTCAGCTCACGCGACGGCCAGGTGCAGGTGCAGACGAATCAAACCTTTTACACCAATACCGACGTTCCCGGCGTGTATACGCTGGAGGAGCGGCGCGGAAATGAAGTCATTGCCAGTCGTCGCTTCGCGGTCAATCTCTTTGCGCCCAATGAATCACGGATCGAACCGCGTCGCGACCTTAGCATCCCACAGATCAGCGGTGCGCAGAGCACGGTCGTTCGTGAGCGGGATGGCCGGCAAGAGATCTGGCGCTGGTTGGCTTTGGTCGCATTAATCGTGCTGTTGATCGAATGGCTCTACTATCAACGCAATACGCTCACCATGCTCCGCGAGCGCTGGCGGCGACGGACGGCTTAGGTGCGATTGAGGTCGGGTGGGCTAAAGCCCTGCCTCACGACGGGAAAGTCCCTGCGGGGCTAGAGGTGCCACCCCCGGCTCGTGCGGGCTGAAGCCCTTACGACAAAGCGCGAGCGGTGGCTCACGACGCCAGCCGGCGCAACTGAGCCAGGTCGGTCAGAATGATGGCATCGTCGATGACCTGGATCAGATTCGCTTCGCGCATATCACCCAGGGCTTTGGTAACCGTCTCGCGATAGGCACCGATCATCTCGGCTAGTTGCTGGTGGGTATAGCGAACGATCTTCATCGGTGTAGTATCATCCGTCGGATCACCAGCCAAATCAAGTAAGAGTGCGGCCAGGCGTTGGGGTACGCTTTTGAAGGCAATATCGGCCAGGCGTTGCTCCATTGTGCGCAGGCGTGACCCCATCAATTCCATCAGATCAATTGCTGCGGCAGGGTAGCGACTGAGAAAATTGCGCAGTGCTTCCCGCTCGATGCGGGCTACAGTACAATCGGTCATCGCCTCGGCACACGTGTCGTGCATCCCGGCTCCGATCAAGGCCATTTCACCAAACAGACCGGGCGGATGCAGTACCAGCAGTGTAAGTGCCCGCCCTTCAGGCGATACCTTGTAAATCCGTATGCGCCCCTGCTGTAAGAAAAACACGTGTGTACCGGTTTCATTCGGAAGATGAAAGATATGCCCGGATGGATACGAGGCAACCTGCAACAGCGCAGTCAAGTCTGCCCGTGCCGCCGGCCCTAGATCGTGAAAGAGCGAGAGGACATTGCGTTGGTCACTCATTCAGACAATTCTCCGTGGGTAAAACGAGTACCGCCGTCGTGCAGACCGGCCAGATTGACAATGCGCACACTGCTGGCGCCACGTTGGAGCGCTGCTAATGCCGCACGTACTTTTGGGATCATCCCGCCGGATATAACACCATTCGCAATCAGTTCTTCGACTGTAACCGGGGTGAGAGTCGACACGACGTTGCCATCAACCAGTACGCCAGGGACATTACTGACGAAGACCAGTTCGGCCCCCGCCAGTGCACCGGCCACCGCTTCCGCAACCATATCGGCATTGACGTTGTAGCTGAGACCATCAGTAGCCCCCAGAGCGACTGGGGCAATCACCGGTATCCAGCCCAGAGCCAGCAGATGACGCAATGCCGCACCATCGACCGTGGTTACCTCCCCGACACGTCCAAGATCGCGCCCTGCCGGGCGGTACGGCTCACAACGCAGTAACCCCAGATCGAGACCGCTCAGCCCTATCGCTTTGACCCCGGCGTTCACCAGGGCCGTGACGATCCGCTTATTGATGGTACCGCAGACCACCATCTGCATAATGTCCATTACTGCCGGCGATGTCACGCGCAGGCCATCAACAAACTCAATCTGCAAACCGGCCCGTTCGACTGCCGCGCTGATCTCTTTGCCCCCACCGTGGACAAGGACGAGCGGTTGCTGAAACGTGCGCAGCGCCATAGTTAAACCGCTGAGGAAGGTTAGGTCATCCAATTCGTGACCACTGACTTTGATCACACTGATTGTTGTCATAGAGAGATATGCCTGTACTACTGCAATGCTTTCTCAACCAGACCCGCCTGTTGTATCTGCCGGACCAAATCACGGCCATTGTACCTGTTCAAGCGCCACCGATAATGCAGTGTCGTCTAGATCGGCAAGAGTGACATTATCACAGCCAGTCCAATCACCCAGGCCACTGCACGCAGCTCGCACGTCAACGGATGATCGACACCGAGTATCAGGCCAAACGGTGCGGGCAATAACAAAGCCATCGCAATGGTTACAATGAAGGAAGCCACACTAATATCAGTGTCGCACATACGAAGACGAACAGATTATACCCGATGTGCGCAGAGAGCAGACTCCACGATAGCCGCTAAACCACTGAGCTTGATCGCAGGGCGCAAACATCCTGCGCATCTGGTCTACTCGCACCACCCTGAAGCCATCCTATTATCCCAGGATAGCTTTTCTTTGTCGCACAGCTACTATTGCACAAACGGTATTTGACAAGATTGAAGTCGAGCAGTATGATCTTATCAGTTATTTCAATGGGCGTTGACATATCTGATGAACAATAGATGCAAGCTCTCTCTCCTGAAAAAGACCACACAACCTATGACCATCCGGCGGCTATCCTGGACAGCGCCGTCGTCGAGCGGCTGGTGCGGCAGCTGAAAGTCCTGGGTGAGCCCAACCGACTGCGAATCGTGGCGCTATTGCGTGAAGGAGTGCAGTGCAACTGCGAACTCAGCGATGCGCTGCAAATGGCGCCCAACTTAATCTCTCATCACCTGCGCATTCTGCGTGAAGTGGGGTTGGTCGATGTCGAGCGGGATGCTGTCGATGCGCGCTGGATCTACTATTCACTGAACCAGGCAGCACTCACCGAGCTCATGACGACCTTCAACGCATTCTTTGACCTGGTGCGCATCAAAGATCGTCACCCGGCGTGTTGTCCGCAGTCCAATGTTGTGCGTACCAAAGATATTTTGGTGACAACCTGATTTTTTTCTGAATTAGTTCGATGGAGATTGAACCAATGGACATCAACAGTCTGCCTTCAGTAGCAGCTTCTGACGGTGTGACCGATGCGACTGCTCCTGTAGTAGAGTTTTATGACCCTCCCATGTGCTGCCCTACAGGCTTGTGCGGCCCAACGCTTGATGAAACACTGCTGATGGTCAATGAGATGGTGCTTCGACTCCAGCAGGAGGGAGTGCCTGTAGCGCGCTATCAGATGACCAGTCATCCGCAGAAGTTTCTAGGACAACCAGGCGTGATGTAGTTGGTGCAGACGCAACAAATGGCAGCGCTGCCCATCGTGGTCGTCGGCGGCCGTATTATCAAGAGTGGCGCCTATCCAACTGAAGCAGAAGTGCGTAGTGCACTCGCTAGTGCTACCGAGGTACGATGACATGTCCAGCCGTTACATTTTCTTTTCGGGCAAAGGTGGCGTCGGTAAGACCTCTATGGCGTGCGCCACTGCCGTTCAACATGCACTACAGGGTCGACGCACCTTGATCGTCACCACTGATCCAGCTTCCAATCTAGCGGATGTCTTCGAGCAACCTATCGGCCACCACATCACGCCGATTGCCGCCATCAACAATCTATGGGCGATGGAGATTGATCCTGATCAGGCAACAGAGGAATATAAGGCGCACACGCTCGACCCCATTCGCGCTATCTTCCCGCCGCAGATGGTGGCTGTCGTCGAGGAATAGATGAGCGGCCCCTGCACCAGCGGAGTCGCTGCCTTCGACCGCTTCACCGATTTTCTAGTCGTCAACCGTGCGTCTCAGCCAGAAAGCTTCGATGTCATCATCTTTGACACAGCACCGACCGGCCATACAATCCGTTTGTTGGAATTGCCGGCGGAATGGACGCGCAGCATCGAGCTAACGGAACGGGGCAGTGGGCAGACGTGCATCGGTCCAACGGCAACAATCCAAGCGGCAAAGGTCAAGTATGAGCAGGCGCTGGCGACGCTGCGCAATGCGCAGCAGACCGAGTTTGTTTTTGTGTTGCAGCCAGAGGCGATCTCGATCCGTGAAACACAGCGTGCAATTACCGAATTGCAGCGGCTAGAGATGCACAACTTCCGGCTCATTGTCAACGGCATTATTCCGCCAGCTGCATTAGAGACGCCACTGTTTGCAGCGCGTGCAAAGATGCAACAGCACTACCTTGCCACGATCGCCAGTGCGCTACCCTATCCGACTCAGCGGATGACTTTGTTCGATGGTGAGATTAAGGGCTGGCAACGGCTCAAGCAGGTGGCGCCTGCTCTGGAGGATGCAACAGCGACAGCACCAGATCTAACTTCCACAGTGTCGGTCGACCTTCTTGGGCGCAATTGGTTTACGCGTAAAGGTGCGACCTCCCAGCGAAGTTGGTCAGCGCCGTTGTCGGCGATTCTGGCGCAGATCAAACCGAATTCGCACCGTCGCACGATCTTTTTCGCAGGAGTGGGGCGAGCTGGCATCTCGCCCTACGAAAAGTGACTCAGAAGCGATGTTTCGGATAGGTTCAAGAATACCGAGGTGTGCCGTCGGCTGGGGCTGCATAGCAGCAATATCCATAAACCGCTGAGTAGTGATGGCTAGGGTGCTGATACGGCAGAACCTTCTGCTCATCAAGCCAGAGCATCACCTCCAGATAGAGATAACGCATCGCAATGCGGAGGTCTCCCACCTGCCGGGCAGTCTCGGCCAGGCGCTGTGCTTCGGAAAAAGTAACCGGCTTACCATCTTGGCCGGCCGCTGTGGTAACCAGCTGAAATACCCGATGGACACTGCACACCCAAAACAAGAGTATACCACCGAACAGCAACGCTATCACTGCAAGCATCACCCAGATAGCCCCGCCGATCGGTGAGCCATCGCCGTCAACCGGAGCTTCCGGTACGTCAGGCAGATTAGGGAAGAGATTGGCAATACGCTCGAATAACCAGTTGAGGAAGCGAGTTAACCAACTCTCGGATTGACTACGGTTGAACGGCGGTTCGTCAAAGACCGCTTCCCAATGCTGCAAGGCATCGGCAGATAGCGCACTACCGGTCGGTTCTAACGCATCAATCAAGCCTCCCAGCCGGGCAGCGATACGAGGCAGGTCGGGTGTCGGTTGAGCCAGTATCTTGGCTAGCCAGGACTGATCGACCGGTGCGATCTGACCATCGGGCATACGCACTAGCGGATCGCCGTTAGATCATCAGCCAGTGCTCTCACCTTAAGCAGATCACCCCGTTGGGTCGCAGTATAGGCAGCCGTCATAGACGGTCGTACTGGGGGAGAGACACCTCAATCGGCTGCGCAGATACGTCCGGCAACTAGATCAACCAGGTTATCAGCCAGCACATAATCAAGCTTAATCGAAGCCTCATTATTTCTACCCTTGACCGTCAGAAAACTTTACGGTATAGTAAAAACAAGTGTGTGACAAACCCTGTGCAACGCTGTTTCGTGGGAGGATGACCAATGGCCCCGCAACGCCGGGAAAAACTGAACGGAATCTGGATTTCTGATGTCTCGATTCGCCAGCCCGTTTTCATTACCATGGTGATGCTTGCCTTCATCACTTTTGGTATTCTCTCATTTCGTTCGACCCCCGTTAACTTACTACCGGAAATTGATGTCCCCATTATTGCTGTTAGCGTTACCTATCCCGGTGCTGGCCCGGAGAGTGTGGTTGAGCAAGTCGTGCGACCAATTGAAAATGCAGTCAACACGCTTGCCGGTTTACAGCATATCACGTCGCAGGCCAGTGAAGGATCGGCGCTGATCATTCTTGAATTTGAAGCCGGTAACGAAGCGAAACAGCTCGAAGAGGATGTCCGGCAGCGGGTGAACAGTATCTTACCCCAACTGCCGCGTGACGTGCGACAGCCGATCTATCAACGCTTCGATCCCAATCAGTCGCCGATCATGCAGATCGCCGTTGCCGATACGTCTGGCCGGTCGCCGCTTGAATTGCGCACCCTGATCGAGGAAGAGATTGTGCCGCTCATTCAGCGCACATCCGGGGTTGGCTCGGTCACGGTGAACGGTGGTCAGCAGCGCCAGATCAACGTCTGGCTTGATCTGACCAAACTTCAGGCGTATGGCCTGCTACCGGCTCAGGTCAGCCGGTCGTTGCAGCAAGCCAATGCCAACCTCGGCCTGGGCACCATCGTCGAAAATAATACCGAGATCAGCCTGCGGGTGCCGTCGCTCTTGCGCAGTGCGGCTGACATCGCGAATGTGCAAATTTCGGGCACCCCATATCGGGTTGGCGATGTTGCTGTTGTGGAAGAGGGTGTTGCCGACGTTACCACTATCTCCCGCTTGAACGGGAGCGAGGCGATCATTATCAATGTGCTTAAGCAGTCGGGGGCCAACACCGTCATCGTAGCCGATAATGTCTACCGAGCGATGGATCAGGCCTTCGCCGCGTTTCCTGAATTGACCTACACTATTCCACTTGACGCCTCAGAGGCCGTGCGCTCATCGGTGCTCTCTTCGCTGGAAGAGCTGATGTTTGCCTCGGTAGCTGCGTTTCTGGTGGTCTGGTTCTTCTTCGGCAACCTGCGCAGCACGATTATTACGATGCTTGGTTTGCCGGTCATTCTGATCGGTACCTTTATCTTCATGCCAATTTTTGGCCTGACGATTAATCTGGTGACACTGCTTGCCCTCTCACTCTGTGTCGGTCTGGTGATCGACGACGCGATTGTGGTGCGCGAAAATATCTTTCGCCACCTTGAACGGGGTGAGAGTGCGCGGGTAGCCTCGTCACGCGGGACGTGGGAAGTTGGTTTGTCGGTCGTGGCGATGACGCTCACGATTGTGGCAGTATTCGTGCCGGTGACCTTCGCCGAGGGTGTGGCCGGGATTGTCTTTAAGTCGTTCGGGCTGGTGGTGTCGATTGCGATTCTGCTCTCGCTGGCGGAAGCCTTCACCTTTGCGCCGATGCTTTCGGCCAATTTATTCTCCAACATGAAGGTGAAGCCCAAAGTGCATCATCAGCAGCACCAGCCAATTGTGGAAGTACCGGTTTCCGATGAAGTTAGCGAGCGTGACATCGGGCTTTTGCAAGAGGCCAACGAAGACCCCGGTCGACTTGGACGCTGGTACGGTAAGCTGCTAGGATGGACGCTAGCGAGCCTACGAAATCAGTTGATCGTTGTCGGGAGCGCGATTGCAGTGCTGCTATTAAGTGTGTGGGTCGCGAGTGGGTTGAAGTTAACTTTCTTCCCGGAACAAGACCCACACGAATTCGTTATGCGCTTTGAGGCTGCGCCGGGCACTACTCTGGCCGCAACCGATCAGTTAGCCCGACAAGCCGAGCAGGTTCTCCTGAATGATCCGGCAGTCGAGAATGTGATTGCCAGAGTCGGTTTCCCTGGCTTTCCGGAGCGGGCCGAATTTGCGGTGACGCTGGTTGGGCGCACGCCGACATTGCCGACGCAAGAGCGACTACGTGAGCAATTGACCTTTTTACCCCGTCTGAGCTTCTCGGTGCCGAGCTTCCAGCCTTCGGGCGCCGGGGTCGAAGGGCGTGAATTGCAGGTCAGTCTCCAGACAACCGGACCGGCTACCGAGCTGGCGCCACTAGTTGAGGCGATCAAGCGCGAGATGGCGGCTATTCCGGGTCTGGTTGATATTGATAGCAATTTGCAGGTTGGTAAGCCAGAACTGCGGCTACGTGCCGATCCGGCCCGAATCGGTGAACTGGGTATTACCAACGAAGATATTGCGATTTCGGTGCGTGCGCTGATCAATGGTGACCGTGCTACGGTGTTGCGGACGGACAACACTGACCTCGATGTGGTGGTGCGACTGGCGCCCCAGGATCGGGCCGGGGTTGAGACGTTGAGTGCGATCAGTATTCCAACCCGCGCTGGTGTGGTGCCGCTCAGTTCGCTGGGTACGGTTGAACTGGCCTCCAGTCAGGTTTCAATCCGGCGGTACGACCGGCTCAATCAGGTGTTGATTGGAGCTAACCTCGAAGGCGTCAATCTGACCGATGCTCAGGCTGCGTTGCAACAGCGAATTGAGGCACTCAATATTCCGCCGAATGTGGTTGTCAGCTACGTCGGTACCTTTGCGCAGACTAGCGAAGGCTTTTCGTCGCTCTTCCTAGCGATGGGTCTTTCAGTGCTCTTCGTCTACATGGTGCTGGCCTCGCAATTCGGTAGCTTCACGCAGCCGCTAGTGATTATGATGGCGATGCCATTTAGCTTTATCGGTGCTTTCCTAGCCTTACGCCTGGTTGGAATTGACCTCGACATCACCGGGATGATTGGTCTCATTATGCTCCTCGGTCTGGTGGTGAAGAACTCGATTCTGCTGGTCGACTTTACCAACCGCTTGCGTGAATTAGGCCTGAATAAACACTCGGCACTGAAGCTAGCCGGCGCCATTCGTTTGCGCCCAATCCTGATGACGGCTCTCTCGCTCGTGGCCGGTGCCATGCCGACAGCGCTTGGTCTGCACCTGCTGGCAACCGGTGAAGGCAATGAGTTCCGCAAAGGGCTGGCCTGGGTCTTGATCGGCGGTATGCTGACATCAACCGCGCTTACGCTCCTGGTGGTGCCAACCGTCTATAGCCTGATGGACGCCGCCGTGACCTGGGTGAAACAGCGCTTCGGAGTGGGTCAGGAGCACGAAGGTTTCGAGTTACCTGCGCCCGGCCCTGGCGGCGCCAGCACGACGCCAGCGGCTAGTACAAGTACCCCAGCGGCTCGCGCGGTAGTACCGACGTCGCCACCAACACCTGCCGGTGAACCATCGGCTGATTAAAGACACATGTTGAGTGAACCATACCTGACAGGAGCCAGTAGACAATGCGATGCATCATTATCGGAACATTATTAAGTGGATTGTTCACCGTTCTCACGGCCTGTGCCGCGCCGACACCGGCAGCAACGCCAGTGCCAACAGCAGCGCCCGCAGCCCAACCAACGGCGGCGCCCCAACCGACCACCGCTCCGCTGACGATTGAACTGCCCAATCAGCCCACCATCAGCCTTGGTGTTACGGCCGGTGGTGAAGTGGTAGCCCGCAACAGTGCGGAATTAAGTTTCCGCATTCCCGGTGTGGTTGCCGAGGTCTTCGTGAATGAAGGAGATACTGTTCAGGCGGGTGATCCATTGGTCGCCCTCGACGCCCGCGAGCTAGAGCTACAAGTTGCCCAGGCTGAAGCTAGTCTAGCGCAGGCACGCGCCAACTACGAACGGTTGCTGGAGGGGGCAACACCTGAAGAGATAGCGGCGGTGCGGGCGCAGGTGGCGCAGGCCCAGGCCGCGTTGCGCCAAGCCCGTGGCAGCGTTACCGATGCTGATATTGCCGCGGCTGAAGCAGCGCTAGCGCAAGCAATTGCCCGCCGCAACGATCTGCTCGATGGGCCGAACGATGCTGAACTCACCGCTGCGCGTGCAGCAGTTGAGCAGGCAGAGGCGAATCTGAACATTCAACGTACCAACCTCTCGGCGGCGAAAAGTAATGCCGAGCTTCAGATGTTGCAGGCAGCCAACGCCTTGCGTGATGCCCAACAGGCTTACGCCGACCTGTACTGGAAGAACCGTGAACGTGAGCAGCAACTGGCGAAGTTTGGCTTAGAGCTGCCGAAAGAAGCGAAAGATGCTGAAGAGCAATTGCTCCGTGCCGTCGAGTCGGCAGAGGCACGCTACAAGCAGACGCAACTGGCCTACGAGCAGGCTCGGCAGAACGAGATAGACGGTATTGCTGCGGCTGAAGCCCAATTACGTTCGGCGCAGAGCAATTTGCAGCGACTGCTCGATGGGCCAACCGCTGACCTGATCGCAGCAGCTGACGCTGCGGTAGCTCAGGCCCAGGCTACGCTGGAACGGCTGCGTGGCGATCAGCGGGCCGGTGCTCTGGCCGCGGCGCAGGCTGGCGTGGCGGCAGCCCAGGCCAACCTTGAACGGATCACCGCGCCACCAACGGCTCAGAGTCTGGCCGCCGCCGAAGCCGCCGTGAAGATCGCCGAGGCAGCGCTGGCAGCGGCGAAACTCAACCTTGAGAAGGCAGTCTTGCGGGCGCCATTTGCCGGTGTGGTTGCGCAGGTGAACGTCGATCCCGGCGATCTGGCCGGAACCGGTGCATTGCCGGTGGTACGGATCGTTGACGCCAGCGAGCTGTATGTCGAGGCTGCAATCAGCGACACCGATATTGCACGGGTGCGCGAAGGGCAGCAGGTAGAAGTGCGCCTCGATGCCTTGCCCGGTACCGTCTTTACTGGTACCCTTGATTTTGTGGCACCGGTTGCGAATACGGTAGGCAATGTACGTACCTTTACCGTCCGGGTTAAACTCGACCGCCAGGAAGAGCTGCGAGCCGGGATGAGTGTTCGCATTACCATTCTCACCGACAAGTAACGTCGACCGCCGCAGCCGCCTGTTTGTCGGCTGCGGCATGTTTTTGTAAATTGTGGTATATTGCTGGGTAACACAACCTCGTTAGCCGGCTGATGTGAAACAACTATGAGCATGACGCTCCGTGAACGCCGCCGCCGAATGCTGCGCGATGAAATCCTCGCTGCAGCCCAGCAACTCATTGCTGAGCGAGGATTTGCTGCGCTGGCGATGGATGAGCTGGCAGCACGCGTTGGTATCTCGAAACCAACGCTCTACAATCAGTTTCCTACCCGCGAAGATTTGCTGGCAGCGATGATTGCACGCTTGATCCGCGATCTTTTTACCGCTGCCGCGATTGGTGAACCAACGGATCGTTCGCCACTGCAACAGCTCTGTGATCTGCTGCACGCCAGTATTGAGTTTCAGATCAGACATCATGCTGCGGCCTTTCAACTCTGGTTACCGGAAGTTGCCGAGCTGCTTGAGAAGCATCCGCAATCGCGTGACGAGCTACTAAAAGCACAGCGGCGAGTCTGGCGGCTGGCCGAAGCGTCTATTGCGAATGGTGAGGTAGCCGCCGATCTGCAACCGGTTGATGTGATCCGCACCTTCTCTTCCTTGCTCTGCTTCCCCTTTGTCGGTGGGCGTAACCTGCCACCGGCAGCCGATCCAGTAGCGACAGCCGATCTGGTGGTACGTATCTTCCAGCAGGGATTGCAATAATGTCGCCCGGCAAGATCACTCGGCGGCTGACGGGCAGGTAGGATGAGGAGAGACACCTGATAGCGCTTACCCGGATGGAACCTGATTGATGCCGTCGTCAGGCACAGCTCGAAAAGGGTGGCTGAGGGCAACGCCCGTCCTTGTCCCGTCTGTTGCCTGACAATCGGTAGCAGCGGGGAGCAAAACCGGTGCTGATCGGGTACAATACGACCAGGTATGTATCGTTGAACACAAGGAACTTTCCATGCCTGCTCGTTCTGGACTATTACTACTGCTGATCATCTTCGTCGTTGTGGCAGGATTTCCACCGGTTACCCCAGTTCAGGCGGCTCATTCTACCGATCTGATCGTGAAGTTTGCCGTTCCCCAGGATACAACCGATGTGGCGCGTGCGCTGAAGGCGCTGAAGGTGGAACCGCTCGGTGAGCAGACGTATCTGGTACGCTTGCCGGACGGTATGTCGGTTGAATGGGCGGGCAACCGCATTCGTCAGCATAAGAACGTTGTCTATGCGGTGCCAGACTACGAGCGTACTATTACCCGTACCCCCAATGATCCGCTGCGTGAGCAGCAGTGGGCTTTAGGCACAATTGCGGCCTACGATGCCTGGGACATCACCACTGGCGGGACGATTGTGGTGGCGGTTATTGACACCGGCGTTGATGCGAGTCATCCTGAACTGGCGGGTCGGGTGTTGGGGGGCTTCAACGCGATTACCGGTAGTACCGATGTCAGCGACGATAACGGTCACGGGACGGCGGTGGCCGGTCTGATTGCGGCCAGCGGCGATAATGGCGTCGGTATTGCCGGCATGTGTTGGGGATGTGTCATTCTGCCGATTAAGGCGTGTCTGAGTAGCGGCCGTTGTCGGGATTCGAGTGTGATTAGCGCCATTCGCTGGGCAACCGACAACGGAGCACGGGTTATTAATCTCAGTCTGGGTGGCACACTGGCTTCGCCTGCGCTGCACGAAGCCGTTCGCTATGCGACCGAACGGGGAGTACTGGTAGTAGCAGCCAGTGGCAACGAGCGGGCGGAAGGGAATGCGCCGAATTATCCGGCGGCCTACCCGGAAACGGTAGCTATCGGCGCAAGCGGTTATAGCGATGAGGTTACTGGATTTTCAAATACGGGTGAGTTTATCGATCTGGTGGCACCGGGGGTTGATATTGCCACCACAACGCCAGGAAATAGCTATGCGCTGGCAACCGGTACCTCGTTCGCCAGTCCTTTTGCGAGTGGAGCGGCAGCACTGGTGATGACGATACGCCCTGATTTGAGCAGTGCTGATGTGGGCTGTATTCTGTTTGTGGCAGCCGATGATCGGGGTGCGCCGGGCCGTGACGGCGAGTATGGCTATGGGCGCCTGAATGTGCTGGCCGCCCTCCAAACGGCTACGACGTATGGCGGGTGTCCGCTGGGCACGCCCGCAGTGGGTGGTAACCCCGGGTTCGATCCCTTTGCCCAGGTGGAACCACCGGCTGATGACCGCCTCTACTTCCCCGAAACCGGTCATACGCTGGGTGGTGGATTTCGGGCTTACTGGGAGCAGAACGGTGGCTTACCGATCTTTGGCTTTCCGGTCAGCGAGGAATTTACCGAGATCGGGAGCGATGGCCGGCCGGTGACCGTTCAGTATTTCGAGCGTCACCGTTTTGAATGGCGACCGGAGAACCAGCCGCCGTACCATGTCCTGCTGTCGCGCATCGGTGATTCGATCTTGCAGCGGCAGGGGCGCGACTGGACAACGTTTGAGCGCAGTGGTCCGCTCGCCGGTTGTCTCTACTTCGCTGAAACCAATCAGTCATTGTGTGAACCGTTCCTGAGCTACTGGCAGCGCAATGGGTTGGAGTTTGATGGCCGACCCGGCAAGAGTTATGCCGAGAGTCTGGCCTTGTTTGGCTTACCCCTGTCGGCGCCAAGGGTCGAAGAGACGCGACCGGGCACGGTGGTGATCGTGCAGTGGTTTGAACGGGCACGTTTTGAGTTGCATCCCGACGGTCAGGTGCTGCTGGGGCTGTTGGGGAATGAGTTGTTGGGGCGGTAGGTTGGGGCGAACCTTGCGCCGGACTGATTGAAATGAATGACTGTCTTCAGAACAGGGCACAGCATATACGGCGTGCTGTACCCCGTTTTGGAAGCGAATGACCGGCGTCATAACGCAAACATGACGGGTGACACTTGTCAACGATTAACGAAGCGTGCATACTGGCAGTGGAACGCTACGCCTGCTGCGCTGACACGCCTGCTGTGCTGAGTAGATAGAGTATCATGACACCAACATACCAACCTGAACACTTCTCACCTACCGAAGAGCGGATCAATATGATAACCCACGGCTTCGGCGCTATCGCCAGTGCAATTGCCGGTGCCATCCTCATCGGCGTGGTCTGGCAGCGGGGTGATGGCTGGCAGATTGCCGGTGCTACAACCTTCTGCGTGACGCTAACCCTGCTCTACCTGGCTTCGACCCTCTACCACGCCAGCCGAACGCCACGCCGACGGGCCATCCTCGAAATATGCGATCACAGTGCGATCTTTCTGTTGATCGCCGGCACCTACACCCCCTTCACACTGGTCAGCCTGCGCGGTACGTGGGGCTGGCTCTTGTTTGGGCTGGTCTGGGGATTGGCGCTTGCGGGCATAATCATGAAACTGTTTCTCACCGGACGCTTTCGCCTGCTCTCGACGCTGGTCTACATCGGGCTGGGATGGCTGGTGGTGATCGTTGCCGACCAGGTATTGACTGTCCTGAGTCCGTTTACCATCGGCCTGCTGGTAGCGGGCGGCATTGCGTATACCCTCGGCACGCCGTTCTATATGTTGTCGCGACTGCGCTACATGCACGCTATCTGGCACGGTTTTGTTTTGATCGGTAGCCTCTGCCATTTTATTGCCGTCAGCTCGATTGTGATCTGACGACTACACAAAGACGGAGTGCACGGTCATGCGCTCCGTCTCATTGCATACCCATCCTAGAAAATTGCCAGATAGCGCTCAATCTCCCACTGCGAGACATAGGCGCGGTAGCTTTCCCACTCCTGCTGACGGGCATCAAGAAACCGCTCGGCGATTGAGGGGCCAATGGCTTCGAGGATAACTTCATCTTCACGCAGGGCGTCAAGTGCCGAACCCAATGACGTTGGCAGCGTGGTCAGCCCACGGGCGCGCGGATCGACGTGGAAGAGGTCTTCTTCGGTCGCATCGCGCAACGGCAACTTGCGCCGAATCCCATCGAGGCCGGCGGCCAGCATCGCGGTATAGGCCAGATACGGATTACAGGCTGGATCGGGGCAGCGGAGTTCAATCCGGGTTGCCTGGTAGCGTCCGGCAGTAATGCGAGGCACACGTACCAGCGCCGAGCGGTTGGTACGACCCCACGAGATATAGACCGGCGCCTCAAATCCGGGAACCAGGCGCTTGTACGAATTGACCAGCGGGGCAAGCAGGGCGCACATCCCACGGGCGTGCGCCAGCAAACCGGCTATATAGTGGCGGGCCAGCGCCGAAAGGCCGTAGGGATCGTCTAGATCAGCGAAGAGATTCTTCCCCGTATCGCGGTCGAGCAGACTCTGATGGACATGCATCCCGCTGCCATTGACACCGGCGATGGGCTTGGGCATAAAGGTTGCGTGGAGGCCATTCATTTGGGCAACCGCCTTCAGCGCCACCCGTGTCGTGACCAGGTGATCTGCCGACTGCAAAGCATCGGCGTAACGCAGATCGATCTCGTGCTGTCCAGGTGCCACCTCGTGGTGTACCGCTTCAACGGTAATCCCCATCACTTGCAAGGTACGGGCCATCTGGCGGCGGATATGTGTTGCAAGATCGGTGGATATATCGAAATAGCTAGCCTTATCGTGTGGTTCAAGAATGTTGCCGTTCGGATCGGTCTTGAAGAGAAAAAACTCCAGTTCAGGCGCAACCATAAACCGATAACCGGCGGCGGCAGCCTGATCGAGTATCCGTCGCAGCACATTACGCGGATCGCCAGCAAACGGTTTGCCATCGGGAGTATAGACCGAGCAGATCAAGCGGGCGGTGGTAACACCCTGATGCTGATCCCATGGCACGACGGCGTAGGTCGAGATGTCGGGCACAAGATACATATCACTCTCGACCATCCGGGCGAAGCCTTCGATAGAAGAGCCATCAAACCAGACGCCGTGGTCAAGCGCATCGGGCAGCTCCTCGACCGGAATGGTCACCGTCTTCCCGATACCCAGCACGTCGGTGAATTGCAGATTGATGAATGCCACCTGATCGGCTTCGATGCGATGCAGGAGCGCGGTGCGCGGATCATCACTCATGAGCGATGCTCCTTACTTGTGTTTCGTCGTACAGGTATTTTCTGTACTATACCATACTACGGGCCAGGATGGCGCTTTTTGCTTGCACCACAGAGGCATAGAGCACACAGGGAATCCGTAAACCCCTCCGTGTCTCGGTGGTGAATAGAGACAAACCACAAAGGCATAGAGGGCACAGAGAATCCGTAAACCCCTCCGTGTACTCTGTGTCTCTGTGGTGAATATATGTCAACCAGCTCGCCCGGCCACTTTGTCGCTATCCGCCAGCGTGCGTGCCAGTTCAACAAAGAACTGAAGCGATTCGGGGTTGCGCAACGAGTCGGGATTTGCCGCACGTTCGACCGGCACACCCATCAAAATCTTCTTCACCGGCACTTCCAGCTTCTTCCCACTCAGGGTCAGGGGAACCGCCGGAATCTGGAAGATGTCGTCGGGAACGTGGCGGGGCGAGAGGGTTTGGCGAATGACCTGCTTAATCCGCTGCCGCAGATCGTCGTCGAGCGTGACTCCTTCGCGCAAGACGACGAAGAGCGGCATGTATGACCGTCCACCCAATCCTTCGAGATCGATGACCAGACTGTCGAGCACTTCGGGAATCGTCTCTACCGCCCGGTAGATTTCGCTGGTGCCCATGCGCACTCCCTGGCGGTTGATCGTACTGTCCGAACGGCCATAAATAATCACACCACCCCGCTCGTTAATCACGATCCAGTCGCCGTGCCGCCAGACGCCGGGATAGTGCTCGAAGTAGCTGGCTTTGTAACGAGTGTTATCGGGATCGTTCCAGAAGTAGATCGGCATCGACGGCATCGGCGCGGTGATGACCAGTTCACCCATAACGCCAGTAACACTCTGCCCATCGGCATCGTAGGCTTCTGCCCGGCAGCCCAGGATGCGGCATTGAATTTCGCCGCTGTACACCGGCAGGAGAGGACAACCACCGACAAAGCCGCTGCATACGTCGGTGCCGCCACTGTACGAGACCAGCCAGACGTCGTGTTTGATGTGTTCGTAGACCCAATCAAACCCTTCTGGCGGTAAGGGTGAGCCGGTTGAGCCGATGGCTTTGATGCTGCTCAGATCGAACTGAGTGCCCGGTTCGACCCCACTCTTCATCAGGGCGGTGATGTAGCCGGCACTGGTGCCGAAGTAACGAATCCGTGTCTGTTCGGCCAGGCGCCATAGGACGCCCATATCTGGATAGGCCGGGCTACCGTCGTAGAGGATCGGTATCGCGCCGATCAGCAGGCCGCCGATCAAGAAGTTCCACATCATCCAGCCGGTGGTGGTGTACCAGAAGAAGGTATCGCCCGCTCGCATGTCGAAGTGGAGGTCGAGCGATTTGATATGTTCGAGCAGGACTCCGCCCTGGCTGTGGACAATCGGCTTGGGGAGGCCGGTGGTGCCCGATGAGTAGAGCACCCACAGTGGGTCGTTGAATTCCACCGGGGTGAAGTGGAGTTCGGCTTCCTGCCGTAAGGCGTCTTCCCAACGGATGACGCGCCCCTGCAGGCCGCTTGCTTCGGCGGTTGGATCGAGGTAGGGGATAAAGATGGTCAGCTCCAGATCGGGCAAGGCCGCCTGAATCGCCGCAACTTCGGCCCGGCGGTCAAATGCCTTGCCACCGTACTGATAGCCGTCAACCGCGATCAAGACCTTCGGCGCAATTTGACTGAAGCGGTCGATGACGCTGGGGCTGCCGAAATCGGGTGAACAGCTCGACCAGATCGCGCCCAGGCTCGCGGTTGACAGACAACCGATGAGGGCGTGTGGCGTGTTCGGCACGTAAGCCACGACGCGATCCCCCGGCCCGACTCCAGCCTCGCGCAGGGTCTGCGCCAGGGCAGCCGTTTGCGCACGCAGACTTGCCCAGCTCAGAGGTGTTGGTTCATGGCGTTCGGAAGCGAATATCACTGCCGGTCGTTGATCGGTAGCGTGCCGAAACACGTGTTCGGCGTAATTGAGACGGGCACCGGTGAACCAGCGTGCGCCAGGCATTTCGCGACTCGACAGCACCGTTGTGTAGGGTGTATGAGCCTTGATCTGGTAATACTCCCACAATGCTGCCCAGAAGTCCTCAAGGTGATCGACAGACCAGCGGTACAACTGGTGGTAATCAGCGAAGTGTAAGCCGCTGCGCTGCTCTAACCAACGCATAAACGCACGCATCGTGCAATTGGTGCGCAGGTCTTCCGGCGGCTCCCACAACAACTTTGCTGCGGTGGTCATCATTGGCCTCCGTTTAGTATTGACTGACGTTTGTAGCGATTGTAGTGGAAGGAGCAGGGTGGAGTCAAATGGAGGAGATAGGAGATAGAAGATAGGAAGGAAGAAGGAGGTAGGCGGTAGGAGGAGCGATGGTCTGCGATCACGGGATGGGGATGGCTTGCTGACAACATCCTGATTGAGGCAGGGTTTTAACCCACCGACGCTTTAACCTGCCATGCTACGCCAACCCGCCATCTCCGCAGCGTGATCACGGATAGCGCACGTAATCCACCAGTGCGGTCACTTCTGGATCGGGCGGTGGCCCATACCGGCTGACCAGCCAGGTGACCAGGAAATTGACGGGGAGACCGAAGATACCGGCTGCCGAGCTGGAAATGCCGAAGAGTGTCCATTCGGGGAGGATATACGTAATCGCCATATAACTGGCCGTCACCAGGAAGCCACTGATCATCCCGGTCACTGCGCCACGACTGTTCGTGCGCTTCCAGAAAATGCCCAGCACCAGCACCGGAAAGATCGTCGCTGCGGCAAACGAGAAGGCCCAGGCCACCAGTTGTACGATAATGGCCAACCGTTGCAATGCCGTCAATGCCGCCAGGATTGCGACGACCAGGATCGCCAGTCGGCCTAACAACAGGCGTTCACGGGAAGAGGCGCGTGGGTTGAGGGTGCGATGGTAGATGTCGTGTACCGTCGCCGAGGCGATTACCATCAACAGACCATCGGCAGTACTGAGCGCTGCGGCCATGCCACCGGCGGCAACTAATGCCACAACGGTAGACGGTAGTTCGGCGATCTCCGGCATCGATAACACTACCAAATCCTGATCGATCTGCAATTCCTGGTACTGCAAAATACCATCACCATTCCCACCGGCGGCAGGATCATCGGCAATCTTGAGCAGACCGGTGCTTGCCCACCGATTTGTCCATTCAGGCAACCCGGCAACCGGCCTCCCTACCACCGAGCTTAAAATCTCCCAGCGTGAGAAGGCAGCGTAGGCGGGTGCAGTCAGGTAGAGCACACAAATCCAGACCAGTGCCCAGGCTACACTGCTGCGACTGTCGCGAACGGTGGGTACAGTGTAGAAGCGCACCAGAATGTGCGGCATGCCGGCTGTTCCCAGCATCAAACAGAGCGAAAGGGCCAGATAGTTCCAGATTGACCAGTCGTTGAAGGGGGCAACATAGCTCGCAAGCCCCTGCGCCTGTTCCAGCCGATCAATATTATCCAGCGCCTCACCGTACATAACTTGCGGCAAGGCCACGCCGGTCAGCTTGAAGGCAAGCCAGGTCACCGGCACCAGGTAGGCAAACACCAGAATAATCCCCTGCACGCCTTGCGTCCAGGTGATCGCCTTCATCCCACCGAGGTACGAACAGAGCAGGACGGCTGCCAGGCCAACGATCACGCCGACCATGTAGTTGAGACCGAGAAACCGGCTCATAATGATCCCGATCCCCGTCACCTGCGCCGTGACATAGGTGAAGCAGATAATGATGCTGAGGACGGCAGCGATCACTCGTGCGCCGGCACCCGGATAGCGGGCACCGATAAAGTCGACGAGCGTATACTGACCGAATTTGCGTAGATAGGGGGCGAGGAGCAATACCAGCAACACATAGCCACCTGTCCAACCGGTAATATAGGCTAGCCCTTCAAACCCCAAAAGATAGAGGGCACCAGCCATACTGATAAACGACGCTGCGCTCATCCAATCCGAACCGGTGGCCAGACCGTTGAGAATACCGGGAACTTTCCGCTCGGCAACATAATAGGCATCGAGGGTATCGGTGCGCGAACGAATGCCGATCACAGCGTAGAGACCAATCGTCAGGGCAAGAAAGCTCCAATCGATGAGAAACGATGGCAGGCGAAACTGTGTCTCGAGAATGATAAAGACGATCAACAGAACCAGTAATCCAATAGTAAAGCCCAGATAGCGGAACGAGTAGCGTCGGCGTATCTGCTGTGCATCTGGCGTTTCGGGAGGATCGACGCCGTACCGTCGATCAAGAATATGCATACGCCAGTTGTAGACGAAAACGAGCACAACGAAACAGATGAGCGTTCCCTGCGCGCTCATGTAATAGCCGAGGGGAAACCCGGTCAGAATGCTGATCTGGTTGAGTGGTGCTGAGAGCACAACCGGTAGCACAAAGCTCAGCAACCAGATAACGAGGAGTGGCCCGACCAGACGCAGGTTTTCCTGCCAGTATTGCGGCAACCACGCTGGTGCCAGTGGCCAGCGTAGTGGAGGAGGGACAGCGGTGGAAGCGGAGCCAATCCGCAGTCTGCGGACATTAGCCGTATCTGATTCTGTCGTCTGCCGTACCGGAGGGAAGAGCCGATCAATGATGAAAAGTGACACGGCTAGCGCGCCACCGACGACCAGAAAAAGTTGAAACAGACCAAGCCAGAATTGCGCACTCATAACGTGTCAACTGCCTCAACTGTGGCGGGCGGGTCCAGGCGCACGAATGCGATCTGCGGTGCCAGCGGTAGGGTAAAGATAAAGCGTGCGCCTTTCCCAATACCATCACTTTCAGCCCAAATCTCGCCACCCTGGGCATAGATCAGGTGACGGGCAATCGCCAGTCCGATCCCGCTTCCACCGCTATTCCGGGCACGTGATTTATCAACCCGGTAAAAGCGCTCGAATACGTGGGGCAAATGCTCGGCGGCAATCCCGATCCCGGTATCGATCACTGCCACCCGCACCTCGTGATCATCGGTCGTCACCTGCACTGTTACTGTTCCTCCTGCCGGTGTATAGCGGTAGGCATTAGCCAGGATATTGATCAGCACCTGCGCCACCCGATCCGGATCGGCCCATACTTGCGGCAACTGTGCGGGCGCATCGAGCTGCAACGTCACCTGATTGCTGCTGAAGAGCGGTTCAAATTGCGCGAGCTGTGCTTCTAGCACTGGATGGAGATCGATTGCCCGGGCGATGACCGGCAACTGACCGGCTTCCACCCGCGATAGCAACTCTAAATCTTCGATCAGGCGCTGAAGGCGGCGGGTTTCACGCAAGATCAGATTGAAAGTGGCCGGATTCGCCGACACAACCCCATCCAGCAACCCTTCCATGTAGCCGCCAATCGTCGCCAGCGGGGTACGCAACTCGTGCGTCACATCAGCCAGTAATGCCAGGCGACGACGTTCCGTCTGATCGAGGGCTTCGGCCAGTTGATTGACACTATGCGCTAACTGAGAAATCTCATCATCGGCCTGGATGTTGGTGCGTTCGCGGTAAAATCCCTGCGCCAGCCGTCGGCTCACGTTCGAGAGCGTTTGAATCGGTTCAACAATCCGCCGCGAAACGAAAAGGCTCACGATTACTGCTGCCGCCAGCGCGGCAAAACCGCTGATCAGCAATGCCTGCTGAATCACCGATTGAAACTGCTCTTGCAACTCGCCGGCCTCGGTGGTGAGGTCGGCCTGCAACTGACCGGTTTCGGCTGCTGCGGCACCAAGGGTCAACGGGGCAAAGCCAGTCCAGCCCAGACTTGCCAGTACATTGGCAGCGGCCAGCAGTACGACGTAGGCCATCAAGACGATAATCAGATGGGAAATGAACAGCTTCCAGCGGAGCTGCCGCAGCCACTTCATCATCGTGTGCTACCAACAAACTTATAACCAACGCCACGAACCGTCTGCACCAGAGGCGTGACGTGATGATCATCATCGAGCTTGCGCCGCAGAGTACCGATATGCACGTCAACCACCCGATCAATACCGGCAAAATCTGGCCCCCACACCCGCTGGAGCAACTCTTCACGGGTGAACACGCGCCCTGGATAGCTGGCCAGTGCATAGAGCAGATCAAATTCACGCGGGGTCAAATCAACCCGCACCCCGTTGCGTTCAACTTCGCGCCGTTCGGGGTCGATCAGCAGCCCTTCAAATTGCAAAATCGGGCGCTGATTCACCTCTGTCGCACGAATAACCCGATTGCGGCGGAGGATAGCCTTCACCCGTGCTACCAGTTCGCGCGGACTGAAGGGTTTAGTTAGGTAATCATCAGCACCGACCGACAAACCGATCAGCTTATCAATCTCATCGGCGCGTGCCGTCAGCATCAGCACAAACACCGAGGTGTCGCGGTGTAATTGCCGACAAACCTCAATCCCGTCCAGCCCCGGTAGCATCACATCAAGAACAACCAGATCGGGCTTCACACTCCGCGCCAGCGCCAACGCGCCGGGGCCATCGTAGGCCCGATGCACAACAAAACCCTCGTTTGTCAGGTAACTGCTGACCAGATCAACTATTGGTTGCTCGTCATCAACGACGAGAATTGTAGCTGCTTCCATTGCAACACTCCTTGCTTCCTTCAATGGATGCAATGGATGCTGTTATACGGGGATGTACGGCGTCTTCTATCCGTGATACCCGCGACCGTTAACGATAGGTACGCAGAACATAACGAACTATCGTAACGACAGGTTTCGTCTGCACGTAGCGGTCAGGTATCAGGATGGAACATTTCCTATTCGTATGGTGAAGTATACCATGATTTTGTGTTCGTTATATCACCCACGTCCTTCTGCCATCGCCAAAAGACGCTCCCACTGTGCAGCAGTCAGCGGTACAACCGAGAGTCGCCCCTGGCGCACCAGAGCAAAATCGGCAAAAAAAGGATCAGCTTTGATAGCATTCAGTGAAACCGGATGGGGCAATGCCCGCAACGGTACAACATCAACCACGATCAGACGCGGATCACTCTGTTTGGGGTCGGGGTAGGGATCGCTGACGACTTGTGCCAGACCAACGGCCTGCCGTTCATCGCCAGTGTGGTAGATCAGAACTTCATCACCGCTACGCATCTCGCGCATATGTTTCAGAGCAACATTATTACTCACCCCATCCCAGACGGTACGTCCTTCGCGCACCAGATCGGCAAAACTGTAGACCGTCGGTTCCGTTTTTAACAACCAGTAGTTTGGCATTGCTTTCCTCTCCATCAATCGGAGTAGCCTGCGTACTCTCTTCACTACCTCATGCTATAATACCCCGCGCGAAAGGGGGACGTGTGAACGACGATTTTGAACAACTCGATGACTATGCCATCCTCGGTGTCCAACCCGATGCGACACCGGCAGAAATAAAACAGGCGTATCTCAAACAGATCAGCATCTACCACCCTGATCGGTTTGCCAGTGCTTCACCTGACGAACAGGCCCACGCAGCACGACGGGCACGGCGGATCAATCAGGCATACCAGAATCTGCGTCGGCGACGGCCATCGCCTGTTATTGCGACATCAACACCGCGTGACTATCAGGCTGAATTATACGCCAAAGCGCAAGAGCATCTAGCAGCCGGACGCCGTTTGCAGGCTCTGGCGACACTGCGTGAACTGCAACGGATCAACCCATGGTACCGCGACTGTGCCGACCTCATTGCCGGCCTGGAGGCAGACCTGAAACCGACGGCAGTTACCACTGTGCGCACGTTCTCACGGCGCAACGTTCTTACCGTAGCCTTTGGCGGAGTGGCAGTAGCTCTGCTGGGCTGGTTTGGTTGGCGACAATTGCAAGAGGCGGAAGCTACCCGTTCACCAGTTGCCACAGCAGTCGCCGAAGAAGCAACAGCAGTGCCATCACCGACCGTGGCACCATCGCCGACCACTGCTCCATCACCGACTGCAGTGCCGTCGCCGACTGCGGTGCCGTCGCCGACTGCGGTGTCGTCGCCGACTGCGGCGCCCTCACCGACTGCGGCGCCCTCACCGACGACAGGGATAACCGGCGGGACGGTAGTCTATCAGGCCGATTTTGGCCCTAACAGCGACTGGCCGATAACCAACGGCAATGGCTGGAGCGTTGGTACACGCGATGGTCGTTATATCATTCAGGCAAACGCCGGATTAGGTGACATCTGGGCCTTTCAAACATCGCCAATTGGTAGCGAGATGGTGATCGAGGTAGAGGTCAGCGTTGCCGGCGACTGGGCTGGGCTAATGTTCTGGTTCAACAGTCCGCAACGATACATCGGTTTTCTGATCAATCCTACACAGGGACAATACCGCTGCGACGAACGTAACAACGAACAGCGCAGCGTCCTTGCCGAGGGAACAATTAGCCTCGCACGTTCAAATCGCTTAACAGTACGTCTTGCCGTTCAAACCATTACCCTTCAGATCAACGATCAGGTCGTTGACACACTGACCATAACCACCCTGAACCCTGATCCGCGCTATGGCTTGCTGGTACGGGCTGAACGCAACCCAACCACCGCAACATTCAGCACGCTTACCCTACGTACAATTACCTAGACATATCCGGCCCGCATCGTCGTAGCACCAACTTCAATCTGTGGAACCCAACAACACCAACAACAAGACTAGGCACACTTCACCGCTATTTCTTTTCTCCTCTCTATCTTCTATTTCTCCGTCCCCCAATCACGTCTCAACCGGCAACCACATCCCCAGCACACCATCGCTCCGCCGCACAGCAGTTCCGCGCCGAATATCAAACACATACACACCATCATTCGTGCCATACACCAAGGCACGACCATCGCTCGACCAGAGATCGAACGACAGGGCATAGGCATCGAAAAAATTGATCTGAGCGAGAAACTCCTGACTGGGGGTAAAGGTGGTCAGCGTGCGCGGATTATTCCCTTCCCGTCCAACCAACTGCCAGCGTAACTGGGTCAAGCCACTGGCCGAACGACCGGCTGGCGTGAGGTAGGCGATCTGCTGACCGTCAGGCGACCAGAAAAAGGCCACCACATCATCATCGGCTGCCGAAAGCGTGCGTACCGAACCATCTAATGCCACCAGCTTCAAAGGACCGAACCCATCGGGACCGACCGTCGTATACGCAATCTCATCGCTTTGTGGTGAACGACCGAAGATAATTGCCGCCATCGGTTCACGGGCCAACACCTGTGGCTGCATCTCGCCCACCTTCACCCGCGTCAACACACTCTCAACCTTATCCACCGTTGGTGGCCCCTCAATCGGTGGTTGAGCAACATAGAAAAAACTCTCGCCATCAACACTCCAGGCCGGCACTTGAAAGAAACCCGGGTCGGTCACCTCGTGTAGTGGCTGCTGCCGACCGGGCTGCACCGTTATCACACGCCCATCTTCAAATGTCGAACCACCAATATGTATCAGTAGCGATGAGCTATTGGGCTGCCAGGCAACGTAGAGTGAGCTGGGAGAAACACTGATCAACTCAGCATCCCCAGAACCATCGGTCGGGACAATATGCACTCCCAAACCACCAACACCGCGGTTTGACAGAAACGACAGATACCGACCGTCGGGGGACCAGACCATATAGAGTGGTGGATTGGTCGTTGAACGATACAACTCAGTCCGTGTACCACTCTGCAAGTGGATGACGCAGAGAACGCTCGTATTCCCCTGTTGACTGATATACGCCACCCGGCTCCCATCAGGGGCCAGCGCAGGATAGCGAAACAACTCCGGGCTGGCATCCTCAGCCAGCACCTGAGCCACACCCTGGCGATCAACAATAGCGAGATGGCGATTTGGCCCCAGCACCAGTAGTTTCTGATCGACAGGGCGATTGGTTATGAGTAGAAAAGCAACTACCCCTACGCTCAAACTGCCGATCAGGATCACCACACTCAACAGCCCGATAATCGTCAGCAAAATGCGACGAGCGGCCATGCCCGGCTCCTTTCCAACGCGATCTATGTGTTATGTAGTATAGCAAGATTTGAAGCATCGCGCAGGAGAAGTAAGCATTTGCTGTACGAAGGATGGTTACAGGATGCTGCACCCATCCTGTCCTGATAGTCTCACCTCGTTTAGGGCAAGACGTTGACCGAACAAGGGCAGGAACAATGCCTGTTTTCATTGCGGAGTAACGCTCTGTTGCGGCATAGGGCAGGGGCGCGGTCTACCGCACCTCTGTCTCAAGCGTTCAAACTCTTTCATTCGAGGCAAGCCGCTATTGCTGAGACTTCTATACGCGGTGCTCTTCAAGCAGGGTAGCTTCAAAGCTCTGCTTTGCGAGGCAATGCTCTGTGATCTGAAGAAGGCAGCTTGATAAACTGGTACCGCTCTTCCCAGGACGACCGTTGCTCCTGGGCGATGGCGAAGAATTGATCCAGCAGCTGTTCCACCACCTTGGCAAAATCACGGTATTCGGCTTCAGTAATCTGCCGAAAGCCGTGGGCCAGAATACTCTTATTCCGTACATTCACCCGTTGCCGAATGTCGGTAAGCGTGATGGTCTGGATCAGAGGATCACTGAGAGCCGTTAATAACATATAGCCATTGAGCAGGGTGATCGGGTTGTATTGACCGTCGCGGTTAGGTTGGAGTCCTCGTTCGCGAAAGCCGAGTGATCGTTCAACTGCACGATAGCTTCTATCTAGGTCTGGGATTTGTGCTTTGAGCTGATCGAGGTCGGGTTTTTCTACCCACACCCCACGGGTTGCCAGCCGGTGCTGGCTCATCAATTCCAGACAGCGGTAGCGCAACAGCGCTGCGGTGTCGTAGCGGCGCTGAGTTTCGCGACGAAGAGCATTGGCGTAGAGCGAACCGAGTAGGGGCAGGATCGCCTGCCGATTGGCTAAGGTGGTAAGTGCCTGCTGCTGATTGCTCATTGCCTTGATCGTGGCATCCAGACTGATCAGGGCCTGATAGTGATCATGCAAGGTGGATTGATACGGGACCAACCTGGCCGGCAGCGGATGCGCCAGCAGATCGGCCATTGTTTTCACCGCAGTCGCTATGTCAAACGACTCCCACTGCGTATAAGCGCGTGCCAGTTGCGCCATAGCCTTATAAAAGGTACCATCTTCTGCCTGCACTCGTTTGGCCAGATCGGTGTAGATTCGTTCCGCACTAACGTAATCGTGGGCATTGAAGAAGCGTACGGCTTCCTTGGCTTCCAGATCACCAAAGACCTCATAGGGATCAGATGGTTCGATCAGGCGCTGCGAGCCGGGAATGACGCGATTCTGTTCGTAATCACTTTCAATGTAGACCGTCCGCAAACCCAGGACATAAGCTGCCTTCGCCAGCCCTACCGTCATCGGCTTGGTACCGCCGGTCAGATCAACCAGTATCTGATCACGCTCCAGATCAGACCACGCTTCGATCACGGCCCGCAGTTCGCGGTACACCTGATTAATGTCGGTGTAGGGAGCCGTTTTACACAGCCATCCGTTGGCGGGCTGTTGTCCGATCTTTGCTGCCACCTGAGCAGGAAAATCGGTCGTCTCTGGTGTCAGCAAGAATGCGACTCGTTCCGGTTTCAGGGCGGCAATCAACAATGCCGCGGTATCGGCCTGCCGGCTACCGGGAATGATCAACGCCGGAGTTTGCCGCGGACCAACCTGTGCGATGAAGCGTGCTAATTGCTCGTTGAAATCCATAGTGACACTCCTCAATGGGCATGCTCTAGTTTCAGCGGGAGAGTGCTTCCTTGAAAGTGGGGAGGTGTCCTGTACTCACTAGACGCAACGAAATTCCGACTCGTAAAACACTCAACGCCGGCAGACAGAATTCATGAACGTGTCCTGACTTTGAGTGAAAACAACAGGAAACAGACCACCCCTGAAGGCAAATGGCAGTAAGTATCAGGTAGTGTCACTGAGTATTGTATCAAATGGATCACATAATGGAGCAATAAAAGATCTCTTCAGCTCTTCGCAATATCACTATTAACGATACAATACGGTATACCGCTCCGGTTCAGCAGCGGGCCGCGCAGCGGACCATCCGCTGAAGCGGTTGTTAGACACCCCCTTCACGCGGCGGCCCATTCTGCCGAGAGTACCTGCACCTGCTCGAGAACGGTCTGGATGGCCTTCTCCTGCTTGTCCGGCGGGTAGCCGTACTTGCGCAGGATGCGCTTGACCAGCACGCGAAGCTGCGCGCGAACGTTCTCGCGCAACGTCCAGTCGATGGTGAGGTTGTTCCGCACGGTCTGGACGAGCTCCCGTGCGATCGTGCGCAAGGTCGCATCCCCCAGCACCTTCACCGCGCTGTCGTTGGTCTCCAGCGCGTCGTAGAAGGCGAGTTCCTCC
>NZ_DAOUBI010000014.1:0-33003 GCF_034432675.1 Chloroflexus sp.
TTTTTTTGGATGAGCGGTTCGATCACCGCCCATTGGTCATCGGTGAGGTCATGTCTGCTCGTACCGCTATTGTAGCGTAAGCAGACATTTTTGAGATAGGTTCTACTATGAAGTTATCTCATTCATTGCCGACCGATTCCACGATCGTGACGCGCACACTCGGCATCCGCGTGACCAGCCGGGTCAACGACGTAACACACTCCGGATCGTGAGTAAGGCTGCTGCGGCAACCATGCTGCCGCACTCCAAACTGCGCAACACGCGGATGATAACCGAGCAAGGCAACCAATCCGGCGTGTGATGGTACCGGAGATGGTTATGAGAGCGCGACAGTACAGCTTTTTATGAAATAAGTTCTATGCATTACCCACGATAGTCTGTGCCCTGTTGTGATCCATTACAGGCTCCCCCATAGCGCTCCCGCCAATAGGGCCATGCATCTTGTGGTATATTACATGCCTGATGAAGCCAATACTACCGTGCGCATTTCGCGCTGTTGATCAATTTCCTGAGTTGTACGCCGCTGTGGCACCGGCGTTGCGAGCGCAGCAGGCACGGGTGCAATCCTGCCTGCGCTCCGCGATTGATCGTTCGGTGCTGCGTGAGGCTGTGCTTGCTACACTGCGTGAACAGCGCGGGATTATTGCGCTTGACGCCCCTATTGGGTCGGGGGCGACGACTCTGTTGTGCCAGTTGGCCGTGCTTGCCGAGTGGCCGCTCTGGCTGGCCGATGATGATGATGGCAACGGTGCTCTGGCGTTCTATGCCCAGATCGTGGCTACACGACGCCCGAATCTGCCCTTGCTCGATCCGGCTGCGTTGACCGATCCGGCGGCCTGTGAGCGGCTGTTGCACGAAGTTGCCGATCCCGACCATCCATTGGTGTTGCTGGTGAGTGCCCCAGACCGCGACCGGCAACCACTGCGCCCGCTGCCGTTGCCGCTACCGTTCGATCTACCGCCGGGGGTAACGCTGATTGTCCACGGTCAGTTGCCAATTGAACCGGATGCCCGTCTGTCTTTGCCCACCGTTGACCGTGCACTCCTGCAAACGCAAATGGAATTGCTGGATCGGCGTCATTGTCCACCGAAATGGCGTGAAGCGCTGTTGAATGCGGCCCAGGGTAATCTGCTCTATCTCAGTTGGGCCGAGCGCTGGTTGCATCTGGGCTTGCTTGACATAAGCAAACTTCCCTCCGATCTTGATCGTCTTCTGTATCACTGGTGGCAGACGCTGACATCCTCTGAGCAACGACTGGCGATGTTTTTGGCCGCTGCAGGTGAGCCGCTGCCCGTGACTGCACTGGCAGCAGTAAGTACCGAACATCCCCAACTGATCCTGGATCGCTGGGAAGAGCAGGGGCTGGTGCATATTCATCTCTGGCGCGTGAGTGACGATGACTCGCTGTTGCTGGTGCGTTATGCTCATCGTGCATTGCGCCTGTTTCTGGCCCATCATTTTCCCGACAAAATAGACATTGCGCATAGCGAACTGGCCCAGTGGTGTGCCGGGCAATTACGTCGCAACCCTCTCGATCCGGCGAATCGCTATTTGGGTCGGCAATTGGCCCGTCATACTGTCTTGTGTGCGCCGGAGCGTCGTTCAGTCGATTTGCCGACAGCGCAACCGCTCGCCTGGCTGCGTGAACGAGAGTTGCGTGAAGGGTTAACCGGTGCGTTGCGTGATGCCGGCTGGATGCTTCAGGATACGACTGTTACGACGCCACTGACACTCACCCGCATAGCCGCCGTGACCGGTACGCTGGCGTCGCGTGCTCGGCAGTTGAGTGGTGAACTGGTGACTGCCGCGTTTCTCACCGCCGTCAACACCTCTGGCCGTGAGGGAAGTTTGCGTCGGGTGACGGCGATTGTTGAGCAGTTGCCTGATGGCGTGCCGAAGGCAGCGGTCTTGCGTCAGCTCGGCGAAGCCTGTTACAGCGTCAATATGCGGAGCGCGGCGATGCGACTGCTCTCGCGCGCACTCGATCTTGAAGCGCAGCCGGTCTCGCGCGCCTGGCGTGATGCTCGCGACCAGATGATCGAGGCGTTGGCGACAGCCTGCATTGAAGCCCACGATCCCGATCAGGCTTTGGTCTGTGCCGAGCGGATCGATCTGCTGGAACGGCGTGCCCATGTCGAGACGCTGGTGGTGCGGTATCTGTTGAATAACGGCCAGTACGACCGGGCCTGGCGTTTGGCACGCTCAATTCTGCATGAAAACCGGGCCGCCTGGGCACAGGCCGAGGTCGCCGTGGCACTGGCGCGGATTGCCGATCCGCGTGGTCAGATGCTGCTGGAAGAGATTCGGATTGAGACGGCGCGAGCCTGGGCCGAAATTGAGCTGGCATGTGATCTGGCATTGCGTGACGAAGATGCGGCGTTGCAACGGATTATGGCGCTACCAGGTCAACATCAGCGGGATCGTGGCCTGGCCCGGTTAGCACGGGTCTTCGCGTTGGCCGAAAAGGACGGTGATGCCCTGGCAGCCGCTGAACGCATCAGTAGCCGTGAATTGCGCGTGACAACCCTGTTGGAGTTGCGAATCTTGCTGCAAGGTCTGGTCGCTAATCTGGCGACCGAACGGGCAACTCGCGAGATCGATGCGCTTCAGGGTGATGATCGCCCGATCTTACTGGCAGCGCTTGCCGCTGCTCACGCTGCCATCGGGCGTCGAGAGCGTGCGTTGGCCATTGCGCACCAGTTGAGTGGCGAGGAACTGGAGCGTGCGCTATCGCGGGTAGCCGTGGCCTGCGCCCAGGCCGGCGATTACGCCGGAGCGCAGGCTGTCCTGGCCGAGATGACCGACGACGATGAGCGTGATTGGGCACGTGACGAGATTGCCCGTCAGTTGGCGGCTGCCGGTAATTGGGAGGCAGCGGTTGCCCAGGCTTCCGCAATAGTTGCTCCCGAACAACGGGTGCGTACCTGCGCAGACCTGGCAATTGCCCGCATGCGTGCCGGCGATGTGATCAATGCCATCTCATTAATCCGTTCGCTGGACGTTGTTGGTGAGCGGGCGCGGGCGTTGATTGTATCGGCGCCACATCTGGTCGCTGCCGATGCCACGTTTGCCGATCAGCTTGCCGATGAACTGCTGACCGGCGAGGCTCGAAGTCGCTATCGTGCCGCATTGGTGGTAGCCCTGGCCGGAAAAGGTCAGATCGCATTAGCGAGTAGAGTGGCCCGTCGTATCCGCCGGCGTAACGAACGGGTGCGGGCTGAGCTGGCCATTGTCGCTGCGCTCGATCCCGCCGACCCGCTAACCCTCCAGCGCCTAGCAGCGACGTTGCGTCAGGCGGCTATCGGTCGTGAAGAGATGTTCCGGGCGCTTGAGCTGACGGTTCCCATCTTGTGTCGTATCGGTGGGACGTCACTGCTGGCTGGAATTGCTGCGACTATTGTGGCCGATGATCGAGCCTGAAAAAAGCATGCGCCGCGAACACCCAGAGGAACTCGCGTACCGTTGCTACCTTTCGGTCCTGGCGGGGTTCCGCAAGTATCTGCCGTTCGCGGCACACCTGTATTATACGCGAAAATCCGCATCGCGCAACCCTTGCATCTACGAATAGCCGTGGTATTATTCCAGACAATCGTAGTTGCAGGAGGTTGTATGAGCAGCGAAACCACTTCTCGCCCCCCAAAGCGCTATGCGCGGATCGCCCCTCTCTACAAGGCGATGATCTGGACATCCTTCATCATGAATGCCGTTCTGCTGATTGTGCTTGGCATCGTCATCGGCATTCTGGTGATGTATCAGCGTCAGGTAGCGCAGCTTACCGAGAGTCTGCCGGCCTTTGCCGCTAATAACCTGGCTGAGCTGCAAGATGTGGTTGATAAACTTGAATCGGCAACGATTGTGTATACCGTGCCTCTGAGCACACGTCTGCCGATTGAGCTTGATGTTCCGATCAACGGCGAGACAATCATGACCGAGCGCAACGTAGTGACGCTGACTGAGCCAGTGTCACTTCAGGCCCCTGCTCAAATCGCGTTTCCCGGTGGTGGTGGTAATCTCAATGCCAGTGTGTCGATTGTGTTGCCGGCCGGCCTGGAATTGCCGGTCGATCTGAATATGAATGTCAAACTGGTCACGTCAATCCCAGTCGAGCTTGACGTACCGGTGAATATCCCGCTTGCTCAGACTGAATTAGGACCACAGTTCACCCGACTGGGAGCTATCGTTGATCGGCTGATAGCACCGGTTGCGCCATTGTTGCCAATGCCGGAAACACCACCAGATAGCAGTCAGCCTCGTCGTGAATAGAACTTCATAAAAGCTGTACTGTCGTGCTACCCGACCATTGCATAGGTGCATAAACGCTTGCCAATGACCAATGATAATCTATCCTGCGCCCAGGCTGCCGCTATGAACGCGAGGTGGGCTGACGACCATCGCTAGTGCCCTCGCTCGTTGGATGGGGTGTCTTACCCACCTGTCATGCACGTGGCGAAGCGTTTGGCGTGCAGCAGCCATGCTGCCGCAGCAGCCGTGCTCACGATCCGGCGCGTGGAACGCCGTTGACCCGGCTGGTCATGTGGATACGGGGTGTTCTCGTTACGATCCTGGAGTCGCTCGGCAATGAATGAGATAACTTCTAGTAGATGTTTTTTGAAATAGGTTCTGGTATCTTTTACCGGCGAGCAGGCGGGTGAGATGTTCGCACTGGCGTGTGGGAGTTATGCTTCCACACTCACCCTTCCCGGCCCTCCTGATGTCAAATCCGCAACGACCTGTGGGGATCATCTGCATGGCACGGATGCGCAAATTCCGTAGGGGCGGGTTCCAAACCCGCCCCTACGGAGGGTACATATACCAGTTCATATTGCCAGCCCGCCCGTTGCATACTACCCGGTTGATGATGCCGAGGGTAACATCTGCATTGCGCTGGTTCTATCTGGTGAGCTGATCTGGCCCAAATCCGAAGGGCAACAGCTCCTGTGGCGTGGTCAGACGGCGCTCGCTACCGTTGTGGTTGAGGAGAACGATCTGCGCCTGTGGCGCGAGTTCAAAGATCACCTGACGACAGGCGCCACATGGGCTGGCAACTGTTGGTGTTGGTGTCACCACAGCCAGCGCAACGACCGGCCCGGCTGCCGCCATGTGAGCGCAGAACAGCGCTACCCGCTCGGCACAGATGGTGAGAGGATAGGATGCGTTCTCAATATTGGCACCGCTAAAGATACGGCCATCATCGGTCAGGACGGCGGCACCAACCGCGAAGCGTGAATAGGGTGCATACGCACGCTGCCGGGCATCCAATGCCGCGGCGATCAATTGCTCAAGGGCCACTGGATCCATGCAGTTCTTTAGGAAGCGGCAACAGCGGTTTTTCGGCATCCACCAGCGCTGCCGCTGTTATTTCAGCCGGTGTCCGCCGGACAATTCGTAATCGTTCGGCACGAATCCCCTTTATCGAGAGCACGGTGATGGTCACCTCGTTGCAGACCACCTGATCGCCTTCACGCGGGATACGCCCCAGTTGCTCGTAGACCAAACCACCGATGCGATCCGCAGTTGTTTCGGGAAATTCAACCTCCAGGACCTCGGCGACATCATCAATCGGTACGCGGGCATCAACGATCAGTTCATTCGGTCCAACCTCAATGATAGCCGGCTCTTCTGTATCGTACTCATCGCGAATTTCACCAACAATCTGTTCGATCAAATCTTCGAGCGTTACGATACCGGCAGTACCACCGTATTCGTCAACCACAATGGCCATATGCACCCGCCGCCGCTGCAAATCTTCTAACAGGGCAGCGACCTTCATCGTTACCGGCACAAAGTATGCTGGTCGGAGCAAATCGCGCAACGGTGTATCGTGCTTGCCATCGCGCAAGACGGGGATCAGGTCTTTGACGTAGAGAATACCGACAACGTTATCAATAGTCTCTTCATACACAGGAATACGCGAATGACCGCGAGTAATCGCGACATCAAGCGCACGTTTCAGCGGGCTATTGACTTCCAGCGCTACCACATCGACCCGCGGAATCATAATCTCGCGCACCAGGGTATCACCGAAATCCATGACCCCTTCGATCATCTCGCGCTCTTCATGCTCGATCCAACCGGCCTCTTCGCCGGCACTCATTATGAGCCGTAGCTCCTCTTCGGTTACAAGTGGCGTAGGAGGAGCCGGTTGGCCGCTTAAGAGGGTAAAAATGGGGCGCGTAATGGTATTGATCACCGTCATCACCGGCCATAACACCATCGCGATGGCGACCAGTGGCCGGGCGAGGATCAGAATCGTTGTGTCAGGACTCCGCAGGGCAAGAGCTTTGGCGACAACTTCGCTCAGGAGTAAAATGGCAAGCAGCAATCCTACCAGACTGCCAATAATCATTGATAGCCCATAAGGAGCGACGAGCTGGATCGTCAGTGCCGTGACAGTAATCGTCAAGGTTGCGTTAAGAAAGATAATGGCAGATTTGATGCGGTATGGTTCATCGAGAAAATGAGCCGCAAAGCGGCGTGTACCGAGACCAGCCGAAGCGAGTAGAGTGCTCAGCCGGGGTCGACTCACCGTTATCAGGGCTGTGTCGGCGGCTGAGGTAATACCTAGGGCAATCAGACACAGGCCAATACCGATAACGAGCGAACCAGGGCCAGGGTCTTCCAAGAGAATCATCCTCCTTTCGCGCAACAGAGTGGTGCGCTTCACTCAACAATGGCGCCCGAATTGATACTCCCTTCGGGCGCATAACGACCGCGTCATCAGGAAAAAAGCGCACTCAGTGATAGATCTTTATGGATGCGCATAATCGCTTCAGCAAACAATGGTGCCACGCTAATCGTGCGCACCCGGGCTGCTGCGGCGGTTGGTGGTTGAGGGATCGTGTTGGTGACTA
The DNA here is from genome assembly GCF_034432675.1 of Chloroflexus sp. Lineage (GTDB taxonomy): Bacteria > Chloroflexota > Chloroflexia > Chloroflexales > Chloroflexaceae > Chloroflexus. Next base: position 6,852 of record NZ_DAOUBI010000014.1, read on the forward strand.
CCGTCTCGACGAGATCGGACTCGGCGATCAACTGTAAGGCGTTTTCGGCAAAAATGCCGTGGGTAGCGCAGGCATACACGGCCCGTGCGCCACGAGTGCGTAGGGTTTGGGCCGCTTCAATCAGAGTTCCTCCAGTTGAGATCATATCATCGACAATGATTGCCGTCTTCCCTTCAACCTCTCCAACCATCTCGATCACTTCGGCTGTATCAGGTTCGGGTCGTTGTTTGGCAATAATCGCCAATCCGGCACCAATCCGCTCACGAAAGCGATTGGCCCGCCCTACGCCACCGGTATCGGGAGAGACAACAACCGGGTTAGGCAGGTTCAGTTCACGAATGTAATCGGCCAGCAGTGGCGAGGCTTGCAAGTGGTCAACAGGAATATCGAAGAACCCTTCAATGGCTGGAGCGTGCAGATCCATCGTCAGAACGCGGTCAGCGCCGGCGGTACGGATCAGGTTAGCCACTAGCTTGGCCGAGATGGGCTCACGGCCCGAGGTCTTCTTCTCTTGCTTGGCATACCCATAATAGGGAATGACCGCCGTTACCCGCGCTGCCGAGGCTCGCCGGAAAGCATCGATCATAATGAGCAGTTCCATTAGGTGATGGTCCACCGGCGTACAAGTGGGTTGAATCACAAACACATCACAGCCACGGACATTGTCGTGAATCTTGACCCGTGTCTCGCCATTTTTAAAGGTACCAACCAGTGCCCGTCCCAGATTGATGCGCAGGTTACGGGCAATCTCTTGCGCTAATGCCGGGTTGGCATTGCCGGTAAAAATGAGCAAACGACCATCCATGGTTCAGCGGTTCTTTCCTGAATAGAAACGCGCAGCGAGCATGCTCACTGCGCACCTGTTACATGCAAGACCAGAAGTGCTGATCTCCTCCACGTCGGTGATAAATTGTTTGAGTTCAGCAGTTTCATTACCGCATCGCGTAATTGAGTGTTGGCTGCCGGGCCAGGACTCGAACCTGGACAAACGGATCCAAAGTCCGTGGTGCTACCATTACACAACCCGGCACCTCGCTAAGAATTATACCATAAGTGTGCAGGTCTGTTGTCAACGATATCATAGCGAACACACCCGCTGAACAGGCTATCGGCTGCGATTGCTCATGGTTACGGTGTTCCAACGGGCGGCCAATGTCTCGTGTTGTCGCGTAGATCACATAGCGATCACGCTGCTGTAACGTCGCCTGTTGGAATGTCCAGACTGTTAGTTGGACGCTGTGGAACGCTGCCTCGCACAATTGACAGTCTGGGCCAAGCCTGAACAATCACCAACGGCTTTTTGCAATCACTTCTCGTCAAACAGGCGACGTCGATCTGCCGACCATATCGTAGCCTATGCTACACTAGAGGGCAACGTGGAGTAGTCGCAAGGAGAATTCTATGACCGATACCCAGAAAATTATCTTCTCGATGTATCGTATGGGAAAGGTGGTACCACCTAACCGCGAAATCCTGAAGGATATAAGCCTTTCCTTCTTTTACGGCGCCAAGATCGGTGTCATCGGTGTAAATGGTTCAGGAAAGAGTTCGTTGTTGCGGATTATAGCCGGGATTGATCAAGATTATACCGGTGAGATTACCCGTTCGCCCGGCTACATTATAGGATTGCTCGAACAGGAGCCATATCTCGATAATACGAAGACGGTACGTGAGATTGTCGAGGAGGGAATGGCCGAAACGGTGGCGTTGCTGCGTCGCTACGACGAAATCATCGAGCTGTTCAATGACCCAAACGCGGATTACGATGCGTTGATCGCCGAGCAGGCCGAACTTCAGGATAAGATCGATCATGTCGATGGTTGGAACCTTGATAGCCGATTAGAGCTGGCAATGGATGCGTTGCGTTGTCCACCTGGTGATACGCCGGTAACGGTCTTGTCGGGAGGAGAGCGCCGGCGTGTTGCGCTCTGTCGCCTGCTCCTGCAGCAGCCCGATATTCTCTTACTCGATGAGCCAACGAACCATCTTGACGCTGAGTCGGTGGCCTGGCTCGAACGCCATTTGCAGGAGTACCAGGGAACAGTGATTGCGGTGACGCATGACCGTCACTTTCTCAATAATGTCGCCGGCTGGATTTTGGAACTTGAGCGTGGGCATGGCATTCCCTGGCGCGGCAACTATTCGAGCTGGCTTGAGCAGAAGCGCCAGAAGCTGGCCGAGAGTGAGAAGGCCGAATCGCAACGACAAAAGGCCCTGCAGCGCGAGCTGGAGTGGATTAATATGGCGCCGAAGGGGCGGCACGCCAAATCAAAAGCCCGGATTGCTGCCTACGAACGACTGCTCAGCGAGAATCAGGATCAGCGTGATCGGGAACTCGAAATCTACATTCCACCAGGCCCCCGCCTCGGTGATCTGGTGATCCGGGCGACCGGGGTGACGAAGGCTTACGGCGATAAACTACTGTATGAAAATCTCAGTTTTGATGTTCCGCCAGGGGCAATTGTGGGTATCGTCGGCCCAAATGGTGCCGGGAAAACCACTCTGTTCCGCATGATTGTCGGGCAGGAACAGCCTGATAGCGGAACGCTTGAGATTGGCGCTTCGGTGAAACTAGGTTATGTCGATCAGGGTCGGGAAGTGCTCGATCCCAGGCAGACGGTCTGGGAAGCGATCTCGGAAGGACACGACCAAATTGTGCTAGGTGGCCGTCAGGTCAACTCGCGTGCCTATTGTGCCCGCTTCAATTTTAGCGGTAGCGACCAGCAGAATCTGGTAGGCAGCCTCTCTGGCGGTGAACGTAACCGTGTCCATCTGGCCCGCATTCTCAAATCCGGGGCTAATGTGCTGTTACTCGACGAGCCGACCAACGATCTTGATGTGCATACCTTGCGGGCACTCGAAGAGGGATTGGAAAACTTTGCCGGTTGTGCGCTGATCATTTCGCACGACCGCTGGTTTCTGGATCGGGTTGCCACGCACATTCTGGCGTTCGAGGGTGATAGCCAGGTGGTCTGGTTCCCTGGTACCTATTCTGAATACGCTGCCGATTATCGACGGCGGAAAGGCGCTGAGGCCGATCATCCACACCGCATTGTCTACCGTCGCCTGACACGGTAGCAGGTGGGGGTGATATGGATTGGTCGTATACTGTGCCCCTGGTTCCCTCACCTTGCCCCCAGCTCCTACTCCTCTCCTGCCGGGGAGAGGAGCAGAAGTTGAAGGGAAATGCTTCTCCTCTCTACGTCTAGCGTTGAATGATCGGTAGGTGAATGCGGTACGGGCCTCCTACCACAATAGGACCGATGACGCGCACGTTCCCTGCCGCATCACGCGCCTCCACGTATACGCGATATGTACCAGGCCTTGACAACGGCACGATATAGCGCCACTGACCAGATTGCAATTCGGCAGCTCCGTTCGTTACCAAACCATCAGGGCGTTCAACCCGCACCGTGATTGCAGTAACACCTACTTCATCGCTGTACGTGCCACCAATTTGTACGCCGTCGCTCAGAAATACTGGAGCTTGTTGGGGCGTCGCCTGCAACTGTACCGGTTGTAGCAGGTTATTGCTCAGTGTTGGGGCAATAGTGTCGATGACGTAATCGAACTGTTGGGTGTTGCCACGATTACCAGCCTCATCGATTGGCGTCAGACGCAGATGTTGTGCAGATTGGTTCGTCTGCTCACGAATGGGCAGGGCATAGCTCCAGCGATTTGTTCCATCTACCGGTACTTTGGTGCACTGGAACCCTTTGCTATCATTTTGATCAACACACACCTCGACCGCAGCCGCCGATCGCTCATCATTGATCTGCCCATCCAGTTGCAGGGTGCCAACTCCCACTGCACCTAGACCCAAACGGGTTATGGTTGCATCACTCAGGATAAGCCGTGGTGCCTGATCATCAACAATCAGGTTCAGTGGGTCACTCCAGGCGCTGGTCAATCCGGCTCGATCCGTAGCTCGCGCCCGGATGGTTACCGACGTACCATCCGCCGGCGTTCCCAGGTTGACCGGACATTGCCATTCGCCATCTTCGGGGGTTGTGTCGGTGCATGAAACAATCGAGGGTGACGCACTACCAACGGTTACCTCTAGCTCAATTTGCGGTACATCCGACTCATCCCAGACCAGGCCGTACAGAGTTGTTATGCCCGGTTTGATGTACGAGAGTGGTTCGTAAATCTCAACATGTTCTGGCGGTGTAATATCAACCGGATGATCGACAAAGAACCAGTCTAGGGCATCATCGAGGTTGGTCGTATCATCGTGGAACGAGACATCTACTGTTGCCCAATCTTCGTCTTCACCAGCATCACGGGCGATCTGCCGATCAACAACACCGGTAAAGGTTGCTATGCCGTTCGTGCCAGGGTTAATCGTTCCCAAGTTAATAAACTGTTCATAGTATGGAGTTACGCCCGTGATCAGGGTGCCACCTGGTAACCTTAGTGATCCCCAATTGACGATCCATGCCTGCACATTGGTTGCCGGCACTTCACCCACATTCTCGTAGTGGATCGTGTAGGTGATAGTCTGGCCTTCAATCAGTGGCGGTTGGTAGGTGTCCAGTTCCGCTATCTGCTGTCCGTCAACCTGGCTGATATCATCAAGCAGTTGTGACTGATCGTTGATCAATTCATCGGTGAAAATTGAGTAGACTATACCAATCGGTTCGACAGTAATGCGAAAGCGTACATCGGCGGTCAATTGCCCTTGACCTGGACAGCTACCTGCACCAATGTTATCCCAGAATATAACATTCGTAAGTGTCACTGTGTTGGTGATATCTTCACTGCTCTTACTGTTGAGGACGTTTGGACTGGTGAGCGGGTTGTTAGCCGGTATCACAGACCAGATTCGCAGACTGTCCTCTTCAGTCGCGTATGCCAGCATCTGCACAGGTGTTGTTGCCGGAGCAGTGATGTTGAGTGTCGTGAATGGGATATAGATTTCGAGCAGTGTCGGATCCATCGGATCGCTCCACACCTGCCAGTTACTACTCACAGAAGTCCAACTTGTGCCGTTCCAGCTCAGCAGACTCATAGTCGTGCTGTCGTCAATTCGTACCAGGTAATTAGGCGAGAAGCTGTTTGACCAACCCAAATCGAGTTGCCCGCCACTCATACCCTGGCGATACGGTGCCGAAGCACCACCAGGTGCGGTATCTAGGTAGAGATACAGATCGTTGCTACTGTCCCAGATTACACCATGCCAGGCGAGGCGGATGGCTCTGTCATCCCATGCCGTAAAGAGTCGTTGCACGCCATTTGTTGCCGCCAGATCATTGGTGCGTCGTGCCAAGGCACTGTTTTGGCCGACTAGGTTGCACGCACCATTGCGCCATTGGGTGTCAATTGCTCGTGCTGGTTCGGTTGCACCGGTCTGCGAAATGACAGCCGGCGTCGATGGTGGATCGTAGATAATCGGGCCAAAGGTCTGTATCTGACGATTCCCGTTCGCGTCTTGTTGTACTATATGGGCGTAGAGAATAGATCCGTCTAACGGTGTTATATCATGGTAGTTGGGTCCAGCTCCATATGCCGTCAGGCTAGCAATATTCGGTTCGGCGTCGGTATTCCATCCGGTGAAGAAGGTGACTGGCCCGGCACCATCGCTGCCGGTAGTCCACTCCATTCGTAGCGATAATCCGGGCGTCACAACTACCGTTCCATCGCTCAGAATACTGCCGCCGACAATGCGTAGCGTTACATTCTGATGTGCAGGTGGCGTCACATCAACCGTGATTGTCTGTCCTGATGCCGTGATCTGGCGTCCGGCAGCGTCGGTGGCTCGCAATGCCATCGTGAAGAGCTGGTTGTCGAGATTACCGGTGTCGTCGGTGATAGGCAGCCACCAGCGTCCATTGACAATTGGGTCGGCATCGGCCTCAATCCAGATGCTGCCATCAAGTGACGCCTGCACACCGGTTATCACGCCGGTATCGGTGACCAGAATAGGTAGCGCCAGCGTATTTGTCAGCGTATTACCGGTTGTGACGACTGCGCTGGCAAAGCCGATTGCAGTTGGTGCTGCGGTATCTACGAACAGGATCATCTCCTCGACAAGCAGTTGTCCATTCTGGTCCTCAATCCGGAATTCCAGGTTATAACGTCCATCAGCCGGTGTCCAGGCCGCCAGACTGAAACTGGCGCTTGGTGTACCTGACGGCCAAGTCTGATTATGAATTTCACTACCGTTTCGTAAAACTCGCAAGCGCTGCAAGCCGGCGTTAGCGCTAACTTCACCTGCCAGCACAATCGGATCGAGCGTCGTTCGCACATTGCCGGACGGTGAGGTAACAAGGATGTCAATCGGGCGTGCCGGTGGTGTAACCGGCTGAGGGTTACTGCTACCATTGCGGCCCAACGTATCGGTAGCGGTGCCGGTAGCACTGTAGCTGATATGCCCTGACACGACATAAGTGATGTCGCGACCATTTAACAGCTTCAGATCGCTGCTCTGCCGCCGCCAGGCAGCCGGTTGGTAGAACACCGACAGGTCGCTACGTTCAAGGATGGTTCCGGTCGGTTCGGGACATACGACAGTTGGATGGTTCAGGTTGATGTCGCGAATCTCACAGGTGATTGTCGTGCGGGCCAGCGAACCGCTCCCCTGTTGTGTCACCCGTACAGTGACTTGGGGGCCACGCGTATCTACCAGTCCACGCCAGATCAGCTCGCCATCGTGCACAGTACGATTGGCAAGCGCATCGCTTGCCCGTATCATCAGCGCATATATCCCGTCGAGGTTGTTGGGGACGGCCAGACTCCAGGTGGTATTCGTTGCGCCGGGTGTCGCCAGTGTGACTGCCTGCCAGGTACGGTCTGCGGCAGCGCACAGATCGCCAACCTCATCGGTAGCCAATGCGTAGTCATACATATGCACCTCGTCTACCATGCCGATGAAGCCGCTACCAATACGGGCTGTTGCGGCAGAGAGATGTCCGGCGCTGCAGGGTGTAGAGGCAATGGCGACCCCTTCACGATACACGTTCAGGGTGGTACCGTCATATGTGGCGGCAAGATGCTGCCATCCGCTGCCGGCAGGGGTAAACGATGCCGTACAGGTTGCACTGCTCCCCCATAGCTGCACGCTGTTTGTGGTTAACTCGACATAACCTGGCTGGCTGGCCAGGCCACGTTCGAACCATCGACCGCTGCCGTTAATCCAGGCGGCAATGCTGAATTCCCCCAAAGTTCCCATCGTATCGGTGATGCTCAGCGCCTGGGTTGCATTCAACGTAATGCCCTGATCGACTCGACCACCGGTGAGCTGTGGGCAGTTAGTACCGCTGCACACTGCTATCAGGGAGGCATCAGCAGCATTAGCAAATACCTCGCTACCGGTTGCTTCCTCAAAGAGGAGACGAACACGCGCGGTTGCCAGCACATCAGCCTGCTCTTGCGGCACCCAAGCTACTTCCATTGCCTGAACACCACTCGCCACCGAGCCGGTATCGCTAACAACTCCAGACAGCACGAGGGTAGTCGTGATCGTATCGCCGGGATTGCTATTCATCTGGAACGATGGAGAAGTGGCATCGAGTTGTAGTAGAGTCGGATGGGTCACTGTCGTCAGATTGCCCGCCAGATCAACGGCCCGCATGGTGATAGTGTATACTCCGGTCGGTGGTGTAATCCGGCCATCAACGCCACCCCCGCCGGTCAGGCGATAGTTATGCTGCCAGGTGCCGCCACTAGCGGTGATCTCCTGTGGTATGCTGGTTACAGCGTCGCTGCTCGCCGGCAACAATTCGAGCGTGACCAGTGTGCTTCCACTACCCGCACTTGTACCGGCTGCTGGATCAGTGAGCGTGCCGGTGAACGGGAAGACCCATCCACTGCCGGCGTCGAGGCTAGGTCGTACGGGTGTAGAAGGGACGCTGCTGAGCGTGATCATCGGTGGCTGCCGATCAACAATAAACGTCACCGGTGTGCTTGCCGCACCTTGATTGCCGGCAGTGTCACGTGCTCGCGCTCGTAACGAATGCTGTCCTTCCGCCAGTGCACTTATATCCAACGTCGTTGCCCAGGTTGTGCCAGACAGGGTCGTCTCTTGCCAGGCACCACCATCCAGGCTGATCTCCACCAGTTCGATTCCATTCGTATCGGTCACAATTCCACTCACAACCAGACCACTATTGACATTGGCGGCCGGCACGTAGCTCCCATTCGCCAACGAGACAATCTGGGTTGCTGGAGGAGTGTTGTCCACTACCAGCCGTAGTGGTGTTGGTAAGGTGCCACTATCGAACAATCCGGCCGCTTCGCTGACGATCTGCGCCGACAGCGTGCCGATTTGGGTGCCACTATTGCCGCTAAGCCCGGCTGGGGTAACGACACACGGTTGGCCGTCGGCACAAGCTAGGCCAATATTCAGTGTAGTTGGAGCATCAACCAGCCAGGCGAAGCGTTGTGGACTGCCTAACAACCGGTTATTTCCGTCTACCGCCTGATAGAGCAGGTTGGCGCGGTTGGCTACTCGTGCTCCAGCGGCAACCACGAAGTGATCGGCTGCGGCAGCAACGGCAGGTCGAAGCACATTTACACCACCATCTGAGAGGAGTAGGATTTCATCATACAGGATCGTGCCGGCAAGCAAACGACCAAAGACCGATCCATTGCGCAGGTAAGCTATCAAAGTACGGCCAAATGTTGTACTATATGCCAACGCCGGTCCAGACTCATCGTCTGGGGTAGCCGTGAGTTGTATAGGCGTGGTGGTCCCACTATCATCAATCCGTACCATCCAGATGTCGCGCTGATTGGTTGGTCCACGCTCGTACACGGCAAGATACGTTGTGCCAACGGTAGCGAGGGCGACCGTGTTGCCGGTCTGTAGTGCGTTATCCAACGCTATTTGTGTACCGGTAAGTGTGCCATTAGCAGCTACTCGTTGTGCACGTAAAGTGCCGCCGTCTAGCCAGGCAACCAGGAAATTGCTACCGTTGCTAGCCACTATCGGCGCTGAACCGGAACCGAGGGTGACCGGTGAAGAGACACTGGTCCCGGTAACACGAGTAATATGAATGTTCGTTTCATGCTGCCAGGCTACCAGACATGCGCCGGAGAGGCAGGCTACGGTTGGATTTGTCCCCGAGCCAACAGTCAAAGGTGTACCAAGGGTTGAAGGTTGTGCTGGCAGAAATTGTACCTGACCACCGCTTTCGGTGACAACGGCGTATGGTGTGGCTGCACCTGGTGTTGGAGCAAGCGCAATCGCACTAACAGGAGCGCTGGTGCGTTCAACGAAGATCGGTTGTGCCCAACGTGCCGAGAGATTACCACCGGGGCTGTACTGGGTGACAGCGTTGAGCACGAATGGCCCTTCTGGAGTGCTGGCCGGAATTGTTAGATTGGTAACAAAGCTCTGGGCCTGGCCTGGCAACAACTCAAACGATGTTGACGGGAAGCTGTTGACAGGGGTATTAAGCCAGACTGCTCCGCGCAGTGGACGACCTTCAAGCAGGTTGTGTTGCAGGGTGACGGTGTAAGTCAACGACTGACCGGGTCTAACGGTGAGATCACCGTCATTAATCTGAGGAAAGACGCCAATAGGGGTAACTGGCGCGGATAGTTCGGTGGTTGTGCTACTCAGAAATGAGCCAATATCCATCATACTCAGGCTGGCTGGCGCTAACAGTAAACTGGCTACTTCGCCAGCTGACAGCGCACGGGTGAAGATACGGGCCTGAGCCAAGACGCCGGTAAATGGCTGCGAGTACGCGTCCGCGCGATTCCCAAGCCGGAATTCATTATTGAAGGGATCGATATCGGTGATTGAACCACTGCCGTTATAGTTGTGTATTGGATTGCCGTTGATGTAAGTAACTACCACACCGTGCTGATAGGTCACTGCTACATGCGTCCAGGTATTGAGTGGCGCAAAGTAGCCGGTGTTGATCCATACCCAACCAGGGTGGGCATTGGCGAATGCCCACTGAATTGAGCCATCGGGGAAGCGAGCGACTTCGTATTCACCTTCACGGTTGACCAGAATTCCACCACTATTGGCAGTTGGATACATCCAGACCGCAAACGTCATGGCGTCACTCATGCGGAATCGCTCATCGGTACCAGCACTAAGATAATCATTGCCGTCGAAGCGCACACCGGTACGACCACTTATTGTAATACCGGCATCAGGACAACGAGGGGCAACGCAGCTCATCGTCGTGCGGTTAATAGAGTCGGTAAAGACTGGGCCACTCACTTCATTCAACGGCCACGAAGCCAATGCTGAATACGCAGTCGTCGGGCCATTTTGATAGAGCCAGACTGCATCCGACGCCCCACTTCCACGGGAATCGACTGCCAGTGGGCTAGTGCGCAACCAGAAACCCTGCCCTTGCACGCTGACCCGAAAACCGTCTACCTCTTGTCTGTCACTTAAGCCGTCGCCATCAGTATCGGCACGGGTAGGATCAGTTTCCCACAATACCTCTTCACGATCGCTCAACCCGTCACCGTCGGTATCTGCACTACGTGGACTCAAGCGAATACCTTCCCCGGCGCGCTGAAATTCAAATGCATCACTCAACCCGTCACCGTCACTATCCCAGCTGGCATCATTTGGATCGCTATGGTGAGCAACACCGTCTAAGTCTCCATCAGATCGGGTTGGGAAGGGTACATTGCCGCCCCAATCCATCCGTACAAACTCGTTAAGGGTTGCCGGGAATACATCGAACACCACGCTATCGGCCAGACGTGAGTTGTATCGCTTAACATCATCGTATGCGCCGCACCACAAGAAAATGCATCGCTTATATGGCAGGTTGAAAGCAGTATTTAACCAGAGTGATGTGGCGTGGTTTATGCCGGCAGGGAAACTAAAATCCACCGCTCGGCTATAACTCCCTTCGATTGGTGGCCATCCCGGCCAGGTGTTCAAGTTCTGTTCAGATGTTGCCAGTGAGACAACACCAGAAACGCGCTGACGAGCCTGCCAGTCATTCCATGGATGGCCAAACCAACGATTGCCGATCCGATGTGGATTCCAATCTAGATTTGGATACACAATAGCACTGAAGCGTAGAGGATTCCACGCCGTCATCCCGGCAGCCGGATTAATTAGCCCAAGGTTGGTGCCGCTAACCGTTGGTTTTACGGTTAGATAGCGCGACTCATCAACGATAAAGCGTGCAATCTGCTGGAAGAGCCAGCTAGAGAAGGTTGTAGCACGCCCCAGGATGATTGAAAGGAAGATCGAGAGTACGGCATCGATAATCACGAGTACCGCTACAATAATTGGGCCAACTTTGGGAACAAACGCCAGCGCAGTTAAGAAGACAATCCAGGCAACTTGCAACACGGTGGTGATGATCAATTGTGCCAGGGCTACGCCGGATAGCTGATTGGCAATCGCTTCGTAGATCGCCAATCCAACCGTTGCCAGTACCAATACTCCACCGATGACAATGGTAAAGGCCGCTGAGGCAGCAGTGATCTTTTGCAGACCAAATTTCGCGATTAAGATCAGGTCAATCCCATTCTTGATAATGGTTGCTACCGAAGAGGTGACTTGCTGCACTAGCTCCATGCCACCGGTTTGGAGCCAGCGGTTAAGTTCGGGTGATATGGTGCCGATTTGAGCTGTGGCTGCCATCACCAAACCGGCAACCAATGCGCCAATAATCGCCCCGCGAATCGCATCGCCGGCTTTCGCTTTGAAGCTGGTAACAAATTGGGCAGAGACAGCCCAAGCTGCACCACCGCCTCGTGCTGCACTGATGCCTAATGTTATGATGACCTTACCCATCTGCTTCAGCATAGCATTGGTTTCTGATCCTTGCGCTTCACCGAGCGCGCTCATGGCATGTTTTAATGCACCGTTACTTTGTGCAGCGAGTGCAGTGTTGATCTGCGTCATTGATGCATCAGGGGCCGCCAGATCTACAGTTGGGCGCTGCTGACCATTAATAATGGTGGTGACAATACCTTGGATCAGGACGGCTAAATAGTTGCGCAAGATTGTAAGCTGAGCCGTTTTCAAATCGTCGTCAGTACTAGCCTGGCTTTGGTGGCGACTTACAAACCGCTGCACCGTCTGCTCGGCCGAGAGCGCTCGCCAGTCACCGGCAGAAAACTCATAGCCGGTCAGGCTGAGGTGGGCGGTCGTTTGTATGTGAACGGCATTGGGTCCGCCATTTGTCAGGTTCAGACTGAGCACCGTATCTGCCCACGAGGCATTACTCCCTAGACTGTCAAAATTGAGTGCACGGAATGTCTCATGCCGAACGTTCAGGATCAGTGGCTGATACTGAGCCGGAATCCAATCGCTTAAAACTGAGCGATTTCGTGTTGCCGCATTACGTGCTAGACTTAGGGTGTCTGTCTCGTTATAGGTGCGTACGCGGAAGATGTCGGGCAGTCCCCAGCGCTGCTCATCGGGAATACTGTTATTGCTTGGGTGATCAAACCGACTCGCGATAGTGGTAGGTGAGAGATCGGTACGTCCGCGCAAGAATGTTTGATCGAGACTATTAATCAGTGCAAACAACGCATCATCGCGGGCGACAGCATCGCCTTGAGCCGCCGGATCGGCAACCACCAGCGCTCCGCTTACCCCGTGATCTTCACGTATCTGCATACCGGTCAGTGTCCAGGACTCATTGGCATATACGTGGACAATGCCTGGTTTATCAAAGCCGTCCACATCATTTTTCGTCTGCACCGCCCACACTAGGCGCACTCGGTGGGCGGTGCCCCATCCAGGAACACCGCGGTAAAGCATCCGTCCAGAGAATGCTACGCGCTCGCCGGTCTGCTGGTTGGTCATTAAACTCAATGGCACGTATGCGACGATGGTACTGTCATCCGCCCGTCGAATGGTAATGCCCTGAGCGCTCAGAATTGGCGAGGAGAGGTTACCGTTACCGTTATCGGTGTACGAGGGTAGCGTTGCAAAGGAATTGGCCGGAATGCTGATTTCAAGTAATGGAATGAGCTGGAGATCGTCGGTTGTAGCATTCCGATCCTGTATCTGGCCGGCGCCGTCGTTGGGCCAGTCGAAGCGACTCTGGGCATACCAGAGCTGATTTGCGTCTTGCGGACGAACCTGAAAATCAACTGCGACTAGGGTGTTGTTGTACAGGTTATCTAATTTCAACCAGAGGGCGCGATTGCCGTTGAACGCTCCCTGACTACCCGAATGGGTGGATGGTGAGAGGTCAAGTGCATCAGGAACGCCATCATTATCATTGTCGCGATCAAAAGCGTCTGGTACTCCGTCACTATCGGTATCGCGTGGTAGCAGCGTACTTCCATTCCGAATCACTTCCAGGCTGTCAATAATCCCATCGCGGTTGGTATCCATCGCCAACGGATCGAGAAACCAGTCTCGTCCGTTGTAGGAAAAGCCCCTGGCCTCGGCGAAATCACTTAAACCATCACCATCGGTATCACTCTCAAAACGGCTTGTTCCCAGGAATAGCTCTTGAAAATCGTTCAAACCATCGCCGTCAGAGTCGCGACCGTCATGCACCAGGCTGGCCGGTGTGATGGGTAGAGCCGGCGTCGCCTGTGTGATCAACGACTCCAACCGTGCTTTGCTATCGGTTGCCTGGTACGGATCGGTACCGAGCATGTGCTCCTGAATGTCACTCAGTCCATCCCGGTCATGATCATAGGTGCTTTGATTACGTACTTCACTGAGCAAGACATCAGCCACAATGTGCGCGGCGGCAAACTCTGCCGGCATTTGTGCTTCACGGTCTGAAGGTGTCTGAGTTATGGCCGGTATCTGTTGCGACGCAACACTACGCTCCGCTTCAGATGCCTGGATGGCATAGGCACGGTGGGCAGTGAGAAGAGGACCGCTAATCAATGTCACCAGCACAACCATCGAGATCAGGCTGTTGAAACGTAGCACAGAACGCCGCTGTATCAGCACTACAATCGCGATTAAACAAGACAAAAATGCACTCAACCAGATCACGGATGGTGCCAGAGCATTCAGAACGTTCAGAATGTTCCAGAACAGGTGTTGCCAGGCAAACGGCGGGCTGGTCGGTAGCGGTCCGAATCCGAAAAAGTCCATCGTGATCTGGGCATGACTGAGTCGTTGCGTACTCCCTGTCGGTAAGGTCAGGTCTATTATTTGGCGTACCGGCAAACCATTTTGATCAACCCAGACCTCACCGCTACCCCGCAGATGGGTGTACTCTTCAGCCGGTTTGAGTTCGGCGCCGGGTGGTAGCCGGTTCGCCCGTACTAAAGCCTCTTGCTGTCGTTCACGCAAGTAGCGCTCAAGCGCCGGGCCATCCAAGCGGAAACGATAACGTGTCATCGTTACGCCATGCACCACCTGTTCGCCTAGCGTCTCTACATCACGTACCGCTGCTAGGTATCCCATCAGATCGCCACCGGGCGCATAAAGATCGGCCAGGCCAGGATATTCTTCCCATTCACCCCCTGCCTGTCGTACCCAGGTTTGGCCCTCGGTAATCCGAATCGTAATGCTTCCTTCACCGTCGGCTACTGTACCACCTTGCGACCACAAGCTCAGCTCAGTAGTGTCAGCTTTGAGATCGGTTTGTCCTTTCAGGAATATCTCCTGACGCTCAGGTGCCTGTCCGACGGTAAGTGGTGAGGGTTGCGGATCGGTGAGCACTGTAGCACTGACGCTAAATTGATACGTATTGGTACTGATGGCGCGTTGCCAGGCTGCCCGCAGGGAATCGGGGGCGATAACCGGCTGAATCCGCATTGCAATCAACAGCAGGAAGATACCGAGGAATACAGTGGATAGAGCTGTCTTCAAGAGATGATGTCGGTAATGCATTAGAATAATACCTCCCAGACAAGCAGAACTTCAGGCCGCAAAACGCGCACGAAGGGTGCAGTGGAATGTGAGGTGCAAATGTATCGTTTACCTGAAATATAGCTTGCCTCGGAGGCATTCATTCTTGAACCGCAAGTACTATATGGTAAAGAATACGCTCTGCTTCCCTCAAGACTTTCCTTTACTAATAGCTCGCATCTCCATTACCTGATACGATACGCATAGTGTCAGGCCGAAGATGACGAGCGTTCACGGATACAGAGATAAAGATTCCTCTCTTAAATGAGATTTTGATGAGAGCATAACATATCTTTGGCTTTTAGGCAACATTCCGTTGCGATCTTCTTTTGTTTCTGCATTACGCAGGAGGTGTCGAGGGGAGATCATTCAAGATATCGCTAAGCCCTATCTCCGGCATACGCTCACACGTTCTGTCTGTCGCTGAACATTCCACTGAACAAGAGATACCTTTCTGAGTTGCCCCTGCGAGCGTGAACATTCGACTCACCCGCTGTTCACCCCATTGCGGTGCCAAACCCGCACGTAAATCACGTCTGCGAGATATGGAGTGCGGCAGCCACACTGCCGTGCTGAGTGTATCGACCGTCGGGTAACACTGACCAACTCCAGCTCTCTGGAGCAATGGCAATGGCTTGCGGCTGTACTTCACCGATATGCCATTCCACCGACCAGGTAGGGCAGTTGACCATCCCGCCTCACGCACCGTCAACTCATCAGTCCTGGTCAGGCCAGCTGATCGTGACGAGACCGCACGTTGTCGTCGTGACCGGTAGGATAATCGGTGCGCCACGCACTCGGTAAAGAGCAGGGTGGACGCAGACGCCCGCTTCTGCACGCCAAACCATGCTACATGGGCAACCCTGCGTGTGAGCGGTATCGATACCGGTGCGTCATACCACCACCAGCGTAGCGAAAGCCGGCTCTGCGCAGTCGTGCTCAGGGCGTCACCAGGGTGAACAGTGGATTGCGATTCGAGATGCCTATAACGCCAGCGATGGTATGAGTTGACAGCTCACTACTTTCCGGGTATCGTACCTTATATATGTCGCTACGGCGACAAAATCCGAAGACCTTCGGGGCAAGGTGCAATTCCTGATCGGCGGTAATGGTGGCGTGCCCACACAAGCCCGCGAGCCGCAAGGCAGGATCCGGTGTGATTCCGGGGCCGACGGTATAGTCCGGATGGGAGAAGGTCTGCGGTTGGCCTGGCACGATAGCAGATGAAGAGGCAAGAGCCATTGAGTGCTCTTGTCGGCTTTGGCGACTGCACCGGTAGTAGCCGAGCACTCGCTGACTCTGTGTTGCCGTCTCCTCCGCGATGCCCCGAAGGTGTGTTCAGGGGTGTCGCGATGAACCATCAGCCACACGTTTTCACTCTCGAATATGCCGTAGACCTGGCGCTGCAACAGGCGGCTGCGGTTGTTGGTCGTACCAGCCCCAATCCGCCGGTCGGGGCGGTGGTCGTGCGTGATGGGCAGGTGGTTGGGGTTGGTGCAACCCAGCCTGCCGGTGGTCCACACGCTGAACGGATAGCGTTGGCCGCAGCCGGTGAGCGGGCACGCGGGGCCGACCTCTATACCACGCTCGAACCATGCACGTTCTATGGACGCACGCCGCCCTGTACCGAGGCAATTATCGCTGCCGGGATTCGGCGTGTCTTCTTCATTGCCCATGATCCCGATCCGCGGATGGGATGTGGGGCAGCCGCTGTTTTGCAGCCTGCCGGGATTGAGGTTCACCAGATCACAACCGGCGCGGCAACTGTAGCCGGGCAACTGGCTCCGTTTCGCTGTCGGGTACAGTCTGGTCGTCCACTGGTAACCGCAAAGTATGCCATGACGCTCGATGGCCGCATTGCAACCGCGAGTGGTGATAGCCGCTGGATCACCGATTCGGCAGCCCGTGCGCAAGTGCATCGGCTGCGTGATCAGGTGGATGTGATTATGGTGGGTGTTGGTACTATCCGCAATGATGATCCGCAATTGACGACGCGCCTTGATCAACACTGGCGCACATCGCGCCACCCCCTGCGGGTCATTGTTGATAGTCGCGGCCAGACACCACTGCACGCCCGTGTAGTGAGTGGCGATCTTCCCGGCCAGACGCTCATCGCTTGTGTCCAGTATGAGCCAGGCTGGCTGGCTGCCATGCAGTCCCGTGGTGTGCAGGTTGTGCAATTCCCTCCAGATGCAACCGGGCGAGTTGCTCTCGCACCGTTGTTGCACTATCTGGCTCAACAAGGTTACAACCACCTGCTGGTTGAAGGCGGAGCTACGCTGCTCGGTGCACTGCATGCAGAGCGTTTGATTGACGAGATTTGGGCATTTATCGGTGCTCGCGTCGTGAACGATGCCCTAGCGCCGGGACCGATGGTCGGGCCTGGTGTCGCCGGCATGGCGATGGCTCGTAATTATCGCCTCCGGCGGCTTGAACAATACGACCAAGATACGTTGTTGATAGCCACAGCAGTTGATGCACCGTGGTGGGATGTTGAGGAGGTTGCTGATGTTTACCGGCATTGTTGAAGAGATGGGAACCGTTGCCCATATCGTGAGTGGGCAAGATCAGGCTAACCGGTTGACGATTACCTGTCGCACTGTGCTTGAAGGAACTCGCATCGGCGATAGCATTGCCGTCAATGGCACCTGTCTGACGGTGACAGCACTCACCGCCGATAGCTTCACTGTTGGCCTGAGTCCAGAGACCTTGCGCCGCACCAATTTGGGCCGGCTGCACGTCGGTGACCCAGTGAATCTCGAACGGGCACTGGCGTTTGGCGGTCGGATGGGTGGGCATTATGTGCAGGGGCATGTGGATGGTGTTGGCGAGATTGTGACAATTGTACCCGAAGGTGATTCAAAGCGGGTAACGATCCGACCGCCGGCTTCTTTGCTACCGTATATTGTCGAAAAAGGCTACATCGCGGTTGATGGCGTCAGCCTGACGGTGGCCGAGATGGGGCGCGAGACGTTTACCGTCGCCCTGGTTGCGTATACCCAATCGGCAATCATTATGGGCCGCCAGCCGGTGGGAGCATTGGTGAATATCGAGGTTGACATTATCGCCAAGTATGTTGAACGCCTGCTTGAGGCGTATCGGCAGGAGGCTCGCTAATGTTCGCATCAGTCGAAGAAGCGCTGCGCGATTACGCGGCTGGCCGGATGATCATTATCGTTGATGATGCTGATCGAGAGAATGAGGGTGATCTGGCCTGTGCTGCGCAACATGTCACTGCTGAAACGATCGCGTTTATGGCGCGCGAAGGGCGGGGTCTGATCTGTCTGGCACTCGCCGGCGAGATAGCCGACCGTCTGGGACTAGAGCCGATGGTATGCCAGAATCGGACCCGTTTCGGTACCAATTTTACGGTGTCGATTGAAGCTGCTCGTGGCGTTACCACCGGTATCTCGGCTGCCGACCGGGCGCAGACGATTCGCGTAGCAGTTGATCCAAACAGCGGCCCGCACGATCTGGTGCAACCGGGTCACGTCTTTCCACTGCGGGCCGCGCCCAACGGTGTTCTGGAGCGGCGTGGTCAGACGGAAGCGGCGGTTGATCTGGCCCGGCTGGCGGGTTTGCAACCGGCCGGTGTCATCTGCGAAATAATGAATGACGATGGTACGATGGCCCGTGGTCCTGATCTTGTCCGCTTTTCTGTCAGACACGACCTCAAGATCATCAGCGTCGACCAACTGGTCGCCTACCGTAAACGCCATGAACGTCTGATTGAGCGCATGGCCGAAGCGCAGCTTCCAACCCGTTATGGTGCGTTTCACGCAGTCTCGTACAGCGCTCGTTGTGCACCTTACGAAGCAGTTGCACTAGTCATCGGTCATCCCAAACCCGATCAGCCGGTTCTGGCCCGCCTGCACTCTGAATGCCTGACCGGTGATGTGTTTGGTAGTCTCCGCTGTGATTGCGGCGAGCAGATCGATACCGCGCTGCGTCAGATAGCTGCTGCCGGCTGTGGGGTGCTGATCTACCTGCGACAGGAAGGTCGCGGCATCGGCCTGCACAACAAACTGCGCGCTTATGCCCTGCAAGAACAGGGATTTGACACCGTTGCCGCAAACGAACAACTCGGCTTCCCTGCCGATCTGCGCGACTATACGGTTGGTGCCCAGATTCTTGCCGATCTCGGTGTGCGCAACGTTCATCTGTTGACTAACAACCCGCAGAAAGTGGCTGCATTACGTGAATTTGGTTTTGCAGTGACGCAGGTTCCCGTCTGTGGTACACCAAATCCGCACAACATTGCCTATCTTCTCACCAAACGGAATCGTCTAGGTCATCAACTGGAGAACATCTATGACCATCTATGAAGGTACGTATATCGGCAATGGCTTACAGATTGCGATTGCCGTCAGTCGCTGGAACGATCTGATCACCAACCGCCTGCTCGCAGGTGCACAAGATGGATTGCTTCGGCATGGTGTAGCTGCCGATCATATCGACATTGCCTGGGTACCAGGCTCATTTGAGTTGCCGCTGGTATGCCGTCGTCTGGCCGAAAGCGGTCGCTACGATGCAATCATTGCCCTCGGTGCCGTGATTCGCGGAGCCACCACGCATCACGAGCACGTTGCTGCTGCGGCCAGTAGTGGGATTGCCCAGGTCAGCCTGCAAACCGGTGTTCCCTGTATCTTCGGCGTTATCACCACCGACACCATCGAGCAGGCTATTGAGCGTGCCGGTACCAAAGCCGGCAACAAAGGCTTTGAAGCGGCTACCACTGCGATTGAGATGGCTACGCTGCTGCGGAGGCTAAATGGCTGATGGTATCGAATCCGGTTTAATATGAGTTGTGGCACGCCACCTACCATCACCCTCGCGCGGTGCCTTTAAGTGCTTCATCGTGGTACGCAAGCCCCGGTATACCCTGGGAGCGCACACCTCCGGTGCGCTCACCACCTGTCCTCCTCCCAACCTACCCCCGCTAGGGCTATGCATTACCCACATGTCACGCTGCGTTATGCCAGGCTGCACGCGTTCCCCGTGGCGCAGGCTTCTGGCCTGCGTGGAGGCATCCTCGCCACCGCCGGCAGGTGCTGGCCCCGCTGGAAGGCTTTCAGCTTGCCCCACGGTCGGATACACTGTCTACCGCCGCTACCACTACGACCATCCGCTGCCCATGCGTGACGTGAGACCCTCGCGACAGCGATGCAACACGATAGTGCCCAGGATCGCGCACAATGAGATAGGCGCTGCTCACGAGCGAAGAAGGTGACAACCTGGATATGGGTGATGCATAGCGCTGCGCGAGAGCGGGGAGCGTAGCGGCTGCGATCACCTCTGAACAACCATCCATTGCACGCGATGCAAGACATTCCCATCCACCGCATCCCGTGGATAGTCAGGTGAACGGTACAGGTACCGTTCGTAGGGGCGGGTTCTCAACCCACCCCTACGGAACCCGCCTCTACACACCACCGGCACGAGCATGCTGTGGGGCAGGCTACCGGCTTGCGTTCAGCCATCCCCATCATAGGGGCACGTACCGGCGCGGAGGCCGCTGCAATCCGCGCCAGATCGTGAGTACGACTGGCGCGGCAGCATGGCTGCCGCACTCCAAACCGCGCGACACACGTATGACGAACGGGTAAAGCAATTCATCCAGCACGTGCTGGCACGGCTGGAGCGGCGCACTGTCACCTGGCCAGTCGCCCAAAACGGCATCCATGGCGATCATACGCGCTGATACACCCATGGTTGACACCAGTTGTAGGTAATGCATAGCCGCTGGGGGGAGGAGCCGAGAATGTACACCCGCCCCCAGCAGGGCGGGCTGAGGTGGGGGCGTATCTCTGCGCCCTGCTGGATGTCGCACCACCATCACCTGCTTGCCAACCATCACGCTGGCACTGTACCTGAGCGTTGAATGCACTGAACCGGTCAGTGTACCTGTGAGGACCCGCCAGCAGCCTGCCACTCAAGTACGAGTGTAACGGCCTGAATGATGCGCATTATCTCAGCTCAGCACACCAGTGCGGAAAGCGGACGTTTACCTCTCACCACCTGACTGGTGGGCTGAAGCATCTGCCAGGCGCACAGGCGAACGACTATTCGGTGCTGAACGATGTACGTCTCACCCATAGTAACGCACGACTTTAGCCGAAGCCGACCATTGACACCGTTACGTATGCAGGGTACGATAAAAGTATGAGCACAAAACGCATTATCATCACTGGCGCAACCGGCCTCATCGGGCGCAGGCTGGTTGCTGAACTACGCAACGACTACCACCTGGTCATCTTCAGTCGCGACCCGGCGCGGGCACGGTCAACCCTGCCCGGTGCTGCCGACTATATTGCCTGGCAGCCATCTGAACAGGGGCCATGGGCGGCTGCCATTGATGGCGCCTGGGCAGTGGTTCATCTGGCCGGGGCACCGATTTCGACCGGTTTGCTCGGCAAACGATGGACGTCCGAATACAAGGCGGAGATTCGCGACAGTCGGGTGATTGGCACCCGTGGTATCGTCAATGCCATCGCTGCCGCGTCGCAGCGACCTAGCGTTTTCGTCTGTGCGTCGGCAGTTGGCTACTACGGCCCATATCGCGACAACACCCCGCTCACCGAAGACGCGCCGCCGGGGCGTGATTTTCTGGCGCAGGTCTGCGTGGCGTGGGAAGCGGAAGCCGTGCGCGCTGAAGAATATGGCGTGCGTACCGTGCGTCTACGCACTGGTCTGGTGCTCGATCCCACATCGGGAGCGTTGCCGCAGATTATGCTGCCCTTTAAACTCCTGACCGGTGGCCCCATTCTGCCCGGTACGCAGGTCTACCCCTGGATTCATCCCGACGATGAGGTGGGCTTAATTCGCTTTGCCCTGGAAAACGATCAGGTGCGTGGTCCACTCAACGCTGCTGCGCCGGGTGCGCTGTCCAACCGAGACTTCGCCGCGATTGTCGGGAAAGTGCTCGGCTCACCATCCTGGCTACCGGTTCCTGAATTCAGTTTGCGGATTGCGCTGGGCGAAATGGCCGATCTGGTCGTCTACGGTCAGAATGCCGTTCCTCGCAAAGCTCTTGACCTTGGCTATCAGTTCCGGTTTCCGACCCTGGAACCGGCTCTCCGCGATCTGCTCGATCTGCCGGAGCCGGTGAAGCGCTGAGCGGGCTGGGGGATCGCGTGCGTTAAAGCCTGTCAACCTTGTCTGTATGTCACCAACGGCGTTTGAGCTACACTGTGTTTGATACGCGCTATCCCCTCGTTACCCTCCTGGCAAATGCCTCAACGGTAGCCTTAACGAAGGCATTCAGACCGTTCTCCAATAGTGGCTTGAAGGCCAGGAGTGCTATTGAACGCTTCACGCTCACCTGGTTTCAGATAGCCATCCCACTGCTGCGCCCGTAACCATTCGGCGATACTGGGATCGGCAGGTCGGAGGAGGCGAATAAGCTCCTCGGCTAGAAACCAGGTCATCATTCCGCCGACCGGGCTCACACCGCAGCGGTACCTGGCATCTTCTCTCAGAAACCCACGCTGTATCAGTTGCCGCTGTTCGGGGGCGAGGTTGGGGAGATCGGTCAGCAGATAGTTCACATCAAACTCACGATCAGGGATCAGCCCTGGTATGGCCTCTAGTGCAGCCAGCGTAAAAGCCATTTGCTGGTAGGGCGTCCAGAGCCGCCAGGTACCACGCAGGATGGTTTCCACCTGGGCAAAAGTCTCATTCACGGCCTGTTCACAGCGTTGTTTGAGATCAGGGTAGTCGGAGGAGAACCAGTGCCAGAAATGAGCCGCCACCTGCAGGAGATATGGATGACCACCACTCAGACGGGCCAGATACTCGCGTTCCTGGCGGGTGAAGGGAACATTCGCGGCTGCAAAGAGTGTATCAATCTCGACATGGGTGAACGGGCCAATGGTGATCTCTTTCATGAAATTGAAATAGGGCGAGCTGCTACGGCTATATTCCTGAGTGCGCTGGTTGAGCGCATCGAGCGATTGTCTGGCCGCAACGACCAGGCTCAGCGAGGGGAAACGGGTTGCCAGCGAGCGTAACCCGCCGTAAAACTCGGTCTGGTTCAGACCCGGTTCATCCAGGACAACATCGAACTCATCAATCAGCAAAATCAGACGCTGACCGGCCTGGTGCAACTGGTGAAACAGGCTTTCGAGGACAAACGCACCAAAGCGCTCGCGCTCTGCTCTGAGGAAAGCCTGCCGAACCTCCTTCAGACCCTGCACCGGTTCCAGGGCCGCCTGCCAGAACTGTGGTACGCTCCACCCATACAGGGTGTGAGCATCGAGATAACGCACCCAGACAGGCGTTTCGGTGGCACCGGCAGCAAAGTAATCCTGGATGTGCAATAGTAATGACGTTTTACCCATGCGGGGTTCGCCGGTAATCAGGACGGAACTCCCCTGGTTCAATGCGGTCAATACCTGTCGTTGCGCCTGTTGCCGACCGACAAAGGTTTTTCCACGCACCGGATTGCCGAAGATGAACGGGTTCATTGTTGTCACGATACCATGTCAGTGTCAGTAGGGCCAGACCGGTACCGGCCACCGTCCACTACTCAACCAGACCAGACCACCACTACCGGCAAAGATCAGAAACAGCCAGCTCAGACCCAGTACAGCCAACGGCCAGGGTTGGGCACGCTAGTGTTTAATAGCTTGTTCAGCTATATGCGCCACGCCGAGCGCCACGCCGAGCGCCACGCCGAGCGCCACGCCGCCCGCCACGCCACCCGCCGACTCGCTGTTAGTAAACATATCATTAAGCAACCAGCAAGTGAACCAGAGCAGCATGATGGTGGGTGGCATCCACGGTTGGATTTGCCATAGCTGGGTATCTTGCTGTTCTGCCAGCCTTTCAAGCCACGCCGGGGATGGTTCTCCCATCATCCCAAAGTTGACGTCCAGTGAAAGTATAAGGAGCAGGCCAAACGCCAGGAGATATACCAGCCGGTCGGCTATCGGGCGTAACGATGTTTCACCGTGTGCCGCTATATACTGATTGATCAAGGCGGGCTGCATGAACGTCCACCATAGCAGGCGCAGGCCGTCCAGTGGGTTCCAGCGCGAGAGTTGGGGAGGTGGTGAAGGGGCGATGTCGCTTTGTAACTGCTTGATGGTCTTATCGCGTTGGGCGATGTCGCTTTGCAACTGCTTAATGGTCTCATCACGTTGGGTCAGGTCTGCCTCAAGGTGAGCAATCGTCCTGTTGCGCTGTTCCAGTTCCGATTGGGGATCAATACCGTAGACGGCCCAGTATAGATAGCGACTGGCCTCTTCGTAGTCGGGATCAAGGGCAATGATCTCAGCCAGCAACGTTTTGGCGCTATTCCAGTCTTCTTGCTGCACTGCGCCTAACGCCTGCCGATACAGCTCGTCGAGGCGAATATCCTGTTCCAGGGTGACCTGTTCGCGCTGCCAGTCGTGATCGGTTGGGTAAGCGGTGGCCAGTTGATGCAACCGTGCTTTGGCGGTTGCGTAGTCGCGTTGCCGGCGAAGCTGTTCCAGTTCAGTCAGTGCCTGTTGTACCGCTTGCCGGCGGATACGGGTACGGATACGCTCCTAGGCCGGTATATCTTCAGCCTGCTCATAAGCCTGCAAGGCTTCGCTCAACCGATCTTGTGCTTCGTAACTGGCACCAAGTTCTCGGTACAGGCGGTGATGTTCGCTGCGGATGTCGGGGTCATCCGCCAGTCGCTCCCAGGCCCGGTCGATCAACGCCCGGCGTTGTTCCGGGCCGGTTGCGCTCTTCATCTGTTCCAGGTAGACCTGCTTCAGCCGCGAGCGTGCTCTGCGCGGCGCTATGTCGAACAGGGTCTCCAGCTCTGTTTGGGCCTCGGTCCACCGGTTATTAAAGAGCAACAGCTCGGCCAGCAATTCGCGTGCGCCGGAGTGGTTGGGGTTCAGGTTAAGCACCCGCCGCAGTTCCACCTCAGCTTCTTGTAATTTGTTGTCGTTATACAGAATGCGTGCTGCGTTGTACAGGTTGTCTGCTAGCGGCTCGATCCGATCCAGCTCTTCCTGGGTACGGGACAGCGGTTTATTCAGCGCGATCCAGCGCCGCAGCAGTTCTACCCGAAACCGATAGCCACCATTAGCCGACACCAGAATATCCCAGTCTTGTAATTTCTTCGGTGCCTCACGCAACTCACGAAGTACAATGCGTACTCCGCTCTCATCCAGCACTGCAACCAGTTGCTCTTCGTCAACAATGGTTTGGCCTAGCCCGGCCAGCGCTGCGGCGGCTACCTTTTCTGCCGGTCCCAGACCGTTCCAAATCCATTCCAGAGCGTGACGATAGCCGTCCAGTGTCGGCGTAATTGCATGCTCAACCGCAGTTGCCTGTACCGGCTCTGGCGTGTCACTCTGATCATACGCTGCATCCCAGACCGCACCACACAACGCCTGTGTCAGAAAGGGATGGCCGCCGGTCAGTTGCCAGACAGCGTGTACTGCCTCATCACTCCAGTCTAGGCTCCCCTGCCGTTCGGACAGGCGTACCAGGGCAGCGATATCCTGTTCGCTGAGAAAGGAGATGCGTTTTGAAGGTACATCTTTGAACAGGCCGTAGACGATATTGCTCAGGTCGTCAATGTTGTGGCCCAGTACGAAGACAAACTTCAGCCGAGGAAAGTCGCTGCGGAAGAATTCGCGCAGGTAATTGAAGAAACCGCGTGATGGATTTTGCGTATTATCCAGGACGTCAAACTCATCGAGCAACAAGACCAGCGTTGCGCTCTCCGGCATCTGCGCAAATACGCTGGAGAGAAAGGTCGTGTGGAGCGACCGTGTCAGCGGCGGATCGGGCACCCGGTCGGGCAAGTGCAGCCTGTCGGCAATCGTGCGGGCCAGATCACCCAGAATGCCATCGAGAGATGTATCGGCCCGTGTCATCAGGTCGAAGAAGACCGGCACGTAATCGCCGCGTTGCGGGAGCGTACCCTCCAGGTAGTGGAGAATTGATGTCTTACCAATGCGGCGTTGCCCGTACAGGGTCAGTGCATGCTGGTGAGGGTTACGCAGAAAACGCTCGACCTCGCGCAGCACATCATCGCGACCGATAAAGTTCGGCGTTTTTCCAACCGGTTTTCCTGCAATGTAGGGGTTCGTTGCGATAGTCATTGTTTTCGGCAACGTATGGCTATAACAACGCTCCTACCGTTTACGCTGGTGTATTCGGCAGATCGCGAGCGAATGTTAGAGAAGCTGTTTTTCCCACTATAACCAAAGTTGCCACCTTTATCACCACAGCGGCACGTCTGGACCCGTGGGGTTGCCGTAACCGGTAGAGTGACCGCTGCGATCCGCCCTGGATTGGAAGCACGGCTGCTGCGGCAGTATGGCTGCCGCACTCCAAACCATGCGTCACGGGCAATCCGGGCTGGGACCGGTATTCACTCCACACCGTGATCCC
>NZ_DAOUBI010000015.1:0-5330 GCF_034432675.1 Chloroflexus sp.
GGATGCACGCGGATAGATCGTCACCCAAGGTGCTCCCTTCTATCACCACAGCGACACGGAGGATGGGCATACCAGATGGGCGTGACATAGTGCGTTTACGGAACTGGCTGCGACCCAAACGACTCATACCGGTCAGGTACGCTGCACAATGTTGTGCGCAGCGTCGTGCTGTTCATCATCGCCGGTAGTCTTTCGTGGCCTGCTCACAGCGTAGGTGGCAACCTGGATTATGTATGTAACATCGCCCGGCACGGCCCCCCTTTGCGCGACCAGCATTATATTCTTGACCAACATCCACACTTCAGAAATGGTAGTATCATAGAAAGTATCAATAGCCAACCAGCAGAAAGCCTATGCGAAATACCAGAGCAATGTCGCAGCGAACTCGTTGGCCAACTGTCGGAGTGATTGCCGGCTGGCAATTCTACGGCACGGCATTGACCATGAGCTACCTCAGCCCGATCTATCTCGGCATCCGCCAGGCAGCTCAGGATTTGGGGTGTAACCTGCTACTGGCTTGTGGCATGGGACCATCGCTCCAGCTCAACGATCCCTCGCAACCCGCATGGTTCACCATCGCTGATGGTACCAATTTTGTACCGGTTGGGCCATGGAACACCCACGGTCTGATTATCATCAACCCTTTGCAGCGCCCAGAGCGGTCGCAGATGGTGCAGGCCATTCGCGATGCCGGCCATCCGGTGATCTTCGTCGGTTCCGGCGAGCCGGGGCCGACCATTGTTGCCAACAATGCAGGTGGGATTTACCTCGCTCTTCAGCACCTGATCGAACACGGCCATCGTCAGATTGCTTTTATTGCTGGTAGTGAACACGACCTGGAAGGTGATACCGGTGACCGACTGCGGGCGTTTCACAGCAGCATGGCCCGGTTCGGTTTAGAGGTTGATGAACGCCTGATCGCCTTTGGGCACCACGT
Organism: Chloroflexus sp.; assembly: GCF_034432675.1. GTDB lineage: Bacteria > Chloroflexota > Chloroflexia > Chloroflexales > Chloroflexaceae > Chloroflexus. Next base: position 938 of record NZ_DAOUBI010000015.1, read on the forward strand.
CTTCACCGGCGGTTACAGCGCGATGCGCCAACTGCTGGCCACAGGCGTACCATTCACAGCAGTACTGGCAAGCAATGATGAATCGGCGTTGGGAGCCATTTCGGCGTTACAGGAAGCAGGGTACCGGGTGCCGGACGATATTGCTATTATTGGCTTTGATGACCGTCCAGAAGGCTTGCTGGCAGAACCGGCACTCACCTCGGTACAGATTCCCCTGTTCAAGATGGGGTATCGGGCACTAAAGCTCATGGCTCATCACTTGCGCGAACGAGTACCCCTGCCGGAACTGGTACAGGTACCAACCCGGCTGATCATCCGTGAGTCGTGCGGTTGTAGCCAGAATGCGGTGCTGGCCGATGCCCTGGAGATGACCTCTCTGCATCCCAATATTTCAGACACAACTGATCTGCGCGATGCGGTGATTCGCTCAATGGGAGATCTGCTCAGCCAGAAATCGCGTGGCTTCACACCCGAAGAGATTGATCAGCTTTGCCGGCGTCTGCTTACAGCGTTTCTTGAGAGTGTGCAAGCTGCCAGTCCTGGCCAATTCCGTACCGTGATCGCTTATATTCTTAAACAGATAGCGTTTGTCGGCGATGATACGCACGAGTGGCAGATTGCCATCTCGTACATTCGTGATGTCTTGCCGCACCTGCTTGATCCGGCGTTCCACCCTGCTGCGCTGAACCTCCTCGATGAGGCTCGCATGACCATCAGTGCAGCGATGCGTGTTCAGCACTGGCATTACCGCCACACCCAACACCAGACCAACAACCGGATCGGTCGCCTTACCGCCCGTTTGCTGAATGCGCTGGCTGAGAGTGACATCTACGACATTCTGGCCCAACATCTGCCCGAATTAAACCTGCCGCTACTCTGGATTGGCTATTTTGAAGCGGATCGTGACGATCCGGTAGCCTGGTGTCGCTTACGAGCGGTGACGATGCCCCAACAACCGGTCATTCGGATCCGTAGTCGCTCTTTTCCGCCCTCTCAGTGGCTGACAACGGGCCGGCCATTTCAGCTCAGTCTGATTCCTCTCACCGGGATCGATAGTGAAGCTGGTTTCGTCGCCTTCGACTGTTCGCGTCTCGATCTGTACGGCACCATTGTGCAGCAGATCAGTGCCGCACTCAATGCAGCACGCCTCTATCGTGCGGCAAATGAAGGACGCCGCCTGTCAGAAGAGGCAAATCAACTCAAGAGTCGCTTCCTGTCGATGGTGAGTCACGAATTGCAAATACCGCTCAACCTGATCGTCGGCATGAGCGATCTGCTGTTGCGCGAGAGTGCCGAGGGAACGCAGCATTTGCCGGTACAGGTACGGCACGACCTCAAACGTATTTACGACAATGCCCGCCATCTTAGCCGGCTGATCGGCGATGTTCTCGATCTGACCAGTAGTGATGCCGGACAGTTGCGTTTGGTGTGTGATGTTGTTGATCTGGGGCAGGTGATGCGTGCAGTGGCTGAGATGGGTCAACAAATGGCAGCCGATAAGCATCTCATCTGGCACGATGCCATTCCCGCCGAAGGGCCGTGGGTCTGGGGAGATCGCACTCGTTTGCAGCAGATCGCCTTAAACCTGATCGTCAATGCGATAAAATTCACGAATCGCGGTAGTGTTAGCCTGACAGTGACTACCGAAGCCGATGCGGTGACAGTCAACGTGCGCGATACCGGTATCGGCTTATCAGCGGAAGAACAGGCGTGCATTTTCGGTGAATTTCAGCGCACGGAACGCAGCATTGAACGAGGTTACAGCGGTATCGGCCTGGGGCTGGCGATCTGCAAACGACTGGTTGCGTTGCACGGTGGCACCATCGGCGTACACTCAAGTGGCGTTGAAGGCGAGGGATCAACCTTTTTCTTTCGCCTACCTACGATTGCTGCCCCTACAGTCAAACCACGTCGTAAATCACAACCGGTTACAACCCGATCACGTGTGCTGATACTCTCAACCGGTACTGATGAGCGGCTTCAGCATTATTTAGAGAAACGTGGCTTTGCGGTCACCTCGATCCCGATTGATGATAGTGCAGCCTGGGTAAGTGAACTCTTAAACAAGAGCTACAGCGCTGTATTGCTGAACGCGGTGCAAGGCGATCGGGCATGGTGGCAGGCCATTCGGGTGCTAAAGGCGAATTCGGCGACCCATGATCTGCCATTATTGTGTTGTGCGATGACCGAACAACACGGTACGGTGCTAGAGTTTAACTACCTGACCAAGCCGATTGAACTGGCAGATCTGGCCCGCGTCCTCGATCAGTACCGGCTCAAGAGTGATCCCGTATCGGCAGGCCATACCATTCTGGTTGTCGATGATGATCCCGATACGCTTGAACTCCACGCTCGGATCATTCAATCATACAGCGCCGGTCATCGGGTACTACGCGCTCGTTCGGGCCGTGAAGCGCTCACCATCCTTCAGCAACAACCGGTTGATCTGGTATTGCTGGATTTAATGATGCCGGAAATGAATGGCTTTACCTTGCTTCAAATGATGCGTGAGGATCAACGATTACGCGAAATCCCGGTTATTGTGATTACCGGTCGAATGCTGAGTGAAGAAGATATGGCCCTCCTGAACCAGGGCGTCACAACTATCCTCAGCAAAGGCATTTTCAGCGCCGATGAAACTCTCGCCCATTTGCAGGCCGCGCTTGAGCGTCGACGCCGGCTGAGCGATCAGGCGCAGATGCTGGTACGAAAGGCAATGGCGTATATCCATAGCCATTATACCCATCCACTGACCCGGCAAGATATTGCCCATTATGTTGGCATGAGTGAAGATTATCTGACCCACTGTTTTCGGCAGGAACTTGGCACCACCCCGGTAGAGTATCTCAACCGCTATCGGGTTTTGCAGGCCCGTCACCTGCTTGCCGAGAGCGACAAGAGTATCACCAATATCGCCCTGGAAGTAGGCTTTTCGAGTAGTAGCTACTTCAGTCGTGTCTTCCGCAAAGAGGTTGGGCAATCGCCGGAAGAGTATCGGCGCCTGAAACAGAGTAGCGTGCGCTAATACCGGTTCCCTGCCGGGTAGCGTATGGATGTCTGTCCGTTATTGCGCCGGCATCACCGCAGCGTGGCATACCATTCCGTATACAGCTCTTGAAAACTCTTGCCATAAATGCCGCGGTAGTTGGCCGAACCGGGCGCTCGCCCGCGACCATTGGCGTACAGTTGGTTAAACTTATCCCAGCCATAGGTACGGGCCAGATACTCAACGAAGCCGGCCCACATCTCGTAGGCGGCCATTGTATTGGCACTGTTCGCAAACGACGCCAGATTGCCCCGATACCCGGCGTTGTACAGTTCACGGGCACGGGCCTGAAAAGACGGCGCATCGTAGAGACTGAGCCAGTATTCACCCGATATCCAGGTTGCCAGCCCTTCAAGCAACACCAGATCGGCCTGCGCCTGGGCTTCACGACCGTAGGCTTCGGCCTGCAACGCATGGGCCAGTTCGTGGGTCAGAATCACCAGCGCCTGGTAAGTGTCTTCATTAGGGCGGTAGAAGATGCGGATATTGGTGCGGTCGTAGGTATAGGCGATCCCGCGTGTGTCGCTGGTTGGTGCCAGCGCCGGATTATAAAATCCCACCGAGACCCGTTCTGTCAGCTCGACATCGAACCGTCGTTGCAAATAGCCCAGGGCATATTCAGCTTTCACTGCCAGATCGCGTACCTGGTCGGCGCTAAAGGTACCGCGACCAACATAAAAATCGAGGCGGCGTCCGGCGTAGACGAACTCACCCGCCAATACCGGGCCACGACCGGGGAGGAAGCTGGTTGGGGCAACCTTCGCCTCATACGACTCGATAAACTCGCGACGGGCGAGGGTTGGCGTGAGCGTTGGTGATGGCAGTGGTGATGGGGTTGCGGTTGCAGTTGGCGGGATGATTGCCGTTTCGAGCGGTGATAGTTCAACAACCTTCAGACTCGGCGGCGGTGGCGGTGCCGGTGGAGTGACAGCCATCAATCCCACCAGTAGAAACATTGCCAGCACGGGCAACAACGCAAGCAGAGCGCGTTTCGGATAGTTCACGCTATCTCTCCCTGAATGGTGCAACGGGGCACCAGGTTTGGTTGCCAACAGTCATGGGTAGCTTATACCACCCCAGGCCGGAAACTGTCAAGTACACCGGCGATACGTTGAGCGCTGCCGCAGGACACTGTGACCTGTGCCTGCGGGTAGAACTTATTGCAAAAAACATCTACGAGAAGGTATCTTCTTCATTGCCGTTCGATATCCATGTTCGTGACGAGCACACCCGACATCCGCGTGACCAGCCGGGTCAACGACGTTGCACGAGCCAGATCGTGAGCACGGCTGGCGCGGCAGCATGGCTGCCGCACTCCAAACGACGCCACACGCGGATGATGAGCGA
>NZ_DAOUBI010000016.1:0-21258 GCF_034432675.1 Chloroflexus sp.
TATGATGATGGGGATGTGCGGGCACGGGCAGGTAGGGGCGCGGGTTGCCGTGCGCAGTGTGCCGGTACGTACCTACGATGATGGGGATGTGCGGGCACGGGCAGGTAGGGGCGCGGGTTGCCGTGCCCCTACCTCTATTAATGTACCTGTTGGATTTGACATAAAGATGGGCGAGGGCAAATCCCTCGCCCACCGGTGTGATCGGTTTTTAAGACAGGTTCCTATTTGCCATTCGTGTTGTTCGCCGGATTCTGATACGTTGCCAGCATCGCCCCGGCTTCAACCGTCGTTCCCACCTCAACGCGCACTTCAGCAATGGTGCCGCTATGCGGCGCGGTGATCTCATTCTCCATCTTCATTGCTTCCACAATGAAGAGCACCTGGCCCGCTTCCACCTGCTGCCCATGGGCTACCCGCACCGCAACGACACGACCCTGGATCGGGCTGATCACCGCATCAACCGGCGCAGCCAGCGTCGTCTTCTTGGGGGTAGCACGGCGCGCAGGCGCTGAACGTGATGGCGATGCAACCGGTGCCGCATTCATACCGTCGCCAAAAACAGCCACCCCAAAACGCCGGCCATTGACTTCGACGGTAAATCGGCGTGGTTCCGGTGCCGGTTCAGCCGTCGCTGACGTAGCCGTTGGTGGCGTTAGCTCTGCCGCACGAGAGAAGAGTTCGGGATGGCGCAGAATAAAGTTGACGGTCGCCGCACCTGCTGTAAAAACAGGATGCTCGAGCGCTGCCTGATGGAATGGAATAATTGTCGTGACACCCTCAATGCGGTACTCAGCCAGCGCTCGTCGCATACGGGCAATTGCTTCCTGCCGATCACTGCCCCAGGTAATCAGTTTGGCCAGCAACGAATCGTAATGTGACGGCACAGTATAGTAGGCGCGCACGCCGCTATCTACGCGTACCCCGAAGCCAACCGGCTCGCGGTATTCGCCGATGGTGCCCAATGCCGGGCGAAAGTTGTGGAGCGGATCTTCTGCATTAATCCGACACTCGATGGCGTGACCGCGAAGCACGACATCCTCTTGTTTGAACCAGAGCTGCTCGCCCTGGGCAATCCGAATCTGCGCGGCGACTAGATCGATGCCGTACACCATCTCGGTGACGGTGTGTTCGACCTGAATGCGCGTGTTCATCTCCAGGAAGTAGTAGCGCCCATCCTGAAAGAGAAACTCTAACGTGCCGGCGCTGACATACCCGACGGCTTTTGCCAGCCGTACCGCGGCAGCCCCCATCTCTGCCCGTAGTTCAGGCGTCAGGGCTGGCGAGGGGCACTCTTCGATCAGTTTCTGATGGCGGCGCTGTATTGAACAGTCGCGTTCTCCCAAAGCCACCGCATTCCCATAACGATCAGCCAGCACCTGAATTTCAATATGTCGCGGATCGTCAAGGTATTTTTCGACGTACAGTTCTCCATTCTTAAACGCGACTTCAGCTTCACGCCGGGCTGCCGCGAAGGCTTCGGCCACATCTTCTGGTGACCGCACCACGCGCAGACCACGACCACCGCCACCGCCTACCGCTTTGATCGCAATCGGGTAGCCGAATTCTTTTCCCAATCGTCGCACCTCTGCCGCATCAGTAACCGGTTCGAGCACACCGGGAACAACCGGCACACCGGCAGCGGTTGCTTCACGGCGGGCAGCGGTCTTGCCACCCATGCGCTCCATGGCCTCGGCGGGAGGGCCAATGAAGATCAGACCGGCTGCGGTGACTGCACGCACAAAACTGGCATTTTCAGCCAGAAAACCATAGCCAGGGTGAATTGCCTCTGCACCGGTAGCTTTGGCCGCTCGGATAATTGCGTCAATATTGAGATAACTTTCAGCCGGTGAAGGAGGGCCGATCAGGAAGGCATCATCGGCATACGTCACGTGGGGGGCGTCGCGATCTGCTTCTGAATAGACGGCGACGCACCGCAACCCCAATTCCCGGCAAGCGCGCATCACGCGCAGGGCAATCTCTCCACGATTGGCAACCAATACTGTACGAAACATCGCAGCGCTCCTCAATGCTGCTCTCTCGCTTCAACGCTGGGCGACGCCGGCACCAATTGTAGCATAGCGCCGCGTGTTACAGTGGCAGCGGTAGGTGCCCGATAAAATCCTCGGCATGTTGCGCGACGCGCAAGAGCAGCGATTCACACCAGGGTCGGGCAATCAATTGGGCAGCGCACGGTAACCCGTTCTCATCCCGTCCGGTTGGCAGGCTGAGAGCAGGCCATCCCAGGAAGTTCCATGGCCCGGTAAAGGACGTTGGTGTCGGAATACCCAGTGCCGGTGCCGGCCCCGGCGTGACCGGTGTGATCAGGACGTCGATCCCGGCCAGACGTTCTGCCACCCGCCGACGCAGGTTGGCCCGCGCCTGTTGGACGCGAACGGCATCTACCGGCGAGTAGATGAAGGCGGCCAGAATACGCTGGCGCATAAACTCCCCATACTCGTCGAGGCGAGAGCGTAGCCATGGCAGATGCAAGGCGGCTGCTTCCATTGCCAGCAGTGCCGGGTTGAGTAACCGTAACGCTTCCAGTTCGGGAACATCAATCGGTATGATAGTCGCGCCTCGCTCAGCCAGTGCGTCGGCAACACGCTGCATTGCGGCCAGCCTAGCCGCATCGGTTATTGCCTGACCACTACCATCGGCGGTAAGAAGTCCAATTCGCACCTGATCAATATCATCCAGCAGACCGCTTACTGCAAAAGGTGACTCTGGTCGCAAGGTACGGTGATCGCGTGGATCAGGCCCGGCGATAGCCTGGAGGACGACGGCTGCATCGGCGACTGAGCGGGCCAGCGGGCCGGCATGATCGAGTGACCACGACAGGGGAAATCCGCCGGCCAGGCTTACCCGGCCATGGGTTGGTTTGAGACCGACGATCCCGCAGTGCGCTGCCGGTATCCGGATCGAGCCGCCGGTGTCAGTGCCGATAGCGGCATAGGCCATCACCGTACTGACAGCAACCGCACTACCGCTGCTACTGCCACCGCTATCCCGCTCTGGATTGTAGGGGTTGGCAGTCGGACCGTAATGGGCATTATTCGAGCCGGGTGAGTAGGCGAATTCCGACATCCGGGTTTTGCCGATAATGATGGCTCCGGCTGCCCGTAAACGCGCAACCACCGTCGAATCACTGCTCGCCATAACCCCGGCGCGAATCCGTGATCCGGCTGCGGTCGGGTAGCTAGCGACATCGAACAGGTCTTTCACCGCTATCGGTACGCCGTGCAGTGGACTGCGAATGGTGCCGGCCCTAATTTCGGCGTCGGCAGCCCGTGCATCGGCCAGGGCACTTTCGGCCATCACAATCTGAAATGCGTTTAAGCGAGCATCCTTTTTCGCGATTTGCTCCAGTGCCCATTCAACTACTTCAACTGATGAAAGTGTGCGCTTCCGCAATTCTTCGGCGACACCCATGATGGTGTTCAGATCATCGGCGGGCAGCGAAGGGTCGCCACTGTCTGTCTGATCGCCGCTTACCGGCAGACTGGTGGCGTCGAGCGTATCGGGCAATTGCTCCTGGTCGACGGTGTCGAGCAAGCGTTCGACATCGGCAAAGCGGCTGAGAAAGCCCTTTTCCAAAATACCGGCGAAATCGGTGTCGGTAGCCGGGATACCGGCGGCGTGCAAGGCAGCCTGCAGTCGTTCAATAAGTGCGTCCATAGATGCTCCTTTTCAACAGAGGCAAGGTTTGTGTGGTAATCATTCATGCAAGACTCGGCAATATGTCCCTTCTATATACTCAACGTGTGGTATGCCGTGGTGGGAGAGAGCCATAATAATAACCCAAGTTGCCACCTACGCTGTGAGCAGGCCACGAAAGACTACCGGCGATGATGAACAGCACGACACTGCGCACAACATGATGCAGCGTACCTGAACGGTATGAATCGTTTGGGTAGCAGCCGTTCCGTAAACGCACTACGTCACGCACATCTGGTATGCTCATCCTCCGTGTCGCTGTGGTGATATCAGGTGACACCTTGGGTGACGATCTATCCGAGTGCATCCGCCTCACCCGCGTCCATCCGTGTTCCACCCCTCCCCGTCGCGCTCAACGACCCGCACCGCGGTAGTGACGTAAGGTAGCAACTTGGATTGTTAAAATACCAGGTACGCGACATGCAACTTTTGCATTCGCAGAATCGTCAATACTATCAGCCAGTTTGCTGCAATGAGAACGCAGCGTCTAAGAGATGTCGGATTACGACATCGGGAGTACAAACAGTGGCTGAACCATCTCGTGAGACGATTGTACGCGCTCAACAGGGCGATCAGCAGGCACTGACCGAGTTGATTATCGGTCAGCAACATTATGTCTATAGCATCGCGATGAGCGTGCTCAAAAACGCTGATGATGCGGCTGATTTGACCCAGGAAGCGTTTATTCGCCTGTTTCGGGCACTCCCCCAGTATAGCGGCGAAAGCCGTTTCACTACCTGGTTGTACCGGCTGGTTATTAATCTCTGTCGCGATGAGCTGCGCCGACGAGGTCGTCAGGCCCCTATCGTTCCTCCGGCAACCGACGATGAGGAGCTTGATGCACTTCATACTGTCGCGGATAACGACCGCTGGGTCGATCCGGCCCAATCGCTCGATCTGAACCAGCTCCGCCTGGAAGTCCGGCGTGCTCTGGAGCAGCTTGAACCACATTACCGCCTTGTGTTGACGTTGTACTATTTTGAAGACTTGAAGTACACCGACATCGCCGAGATACTTGACCTTCCGCTCAATACGGTCAAAAGCCATATCCGGCGCGGCAAAGAACGCCTGGCCCAACTCTTGCAAACCAACGAACCACCGGCAACCCGCGCCGTTAATCAACCCAAACGTTCGGCAACGGACGATCACGTGGTACAAATCACCCCCCTGCGTCTGTTGCCCGGCTGGGGAAGGAGGTAATCTATGAGCACGCAATTGCCTACACCACCTCCAGATGATCTGCTCGATGCGGCGCTTCGCCACGAATTACGTTGGGAGGCTCCGCCCGAACTGACCAATCGCTTACTGCACCTGGTGCCTGGTGCAGTTCCGATGGCCACGGTAGAAATCTCGCCCCTTCCCAGGTGGCGCCTTTATGTCGCAATAGCTCTGATGTCACTGCTGATCCTGGTTTCGATACCTGGTGCATCGTACCTTTATCAGCTCGTCTGGTTCCAATGGGGGTTCGCGCAATTCGTTGCACAACTTGAGGTGTTGCCGGCCAGACTACTGCAAGCCTTCTACGAGACGATGCCATTTGCCCGCGAGTTAGTCAGTATCATTGCGCTGATCCGCGATCAGTTGCACTGGCTACTCATTGCCCTTGTACTCTGGATTATCCTCGATAACTGGCAACCTGAAAGGCAACTGGTTCGTCAGGAGAGTAAGTAATAGCAGACGCATCATGCCGAACGCGGGGAAGAGTGCCGGATGTACGAATAAGGTTGCTTTGCTACCGGTACGGCTCGAATTAATGGTGATTAAGCGAAGCAAGCATTCAATGATTATGTCAACCTGACAACCTGGCATTCAGGACACGCCAGTCGGCTATCACCATGATACTTCACCTGAATGATATACTATCGGTAGGGGCACGGCATACCGTGCCCCTACTGCTACGCCGATAATGATCCACCAGCACCTCGCCAGTGGCACGCCCGGTAACGCTTCGACACGAGGATCACACCTAAACAATGCGCATTGCTGAACAGGAATTTACTATGAGACTGATGAACACGGATCGCCGTAAGCCATCCGTGTTCATCGGTCTCATCTGCGTCCATCCGCATTCTCGCAATGTACGAACCCTATGGACTGACCATATTATACAGTCGGAACCGGTTCACTCCAGATATAACTGGCCCACTCTTCTGCCGGATAGACCCGCTGTGGACGGAGTGGATTGATGCGTGTATTCAGCATCGTTCCGCGACGTAGATGAGATAGACTAGCTTCTTCCACCAGCCAGATAACCCTGGCCTCGTAAGGACGATTGGCCGGAGGATAGACCCACAGCGTGAGTTCAACCTCTACTGCGCGCACCAGAATCGCACGCTTGTATGATCCAACAATGGCGACCCGCAATACCTCGGCCCGTGCGGGCAATGCCGTAGCCAAATCGCGTTCTATCGCCTGTTGAATGACCGCTCGTCGCTGCTCAAAACGACGAATTGCCGAATGCACCGGTGGAATCAACAGCAGCGACGTGCTGATAATCGCGTAGGGAAGCATGTGACCAAGTTTAATGCGTTGTTCGTCGCCATTAATTGTTCGACAACGAAAATGCAGCACACCTTCACTCCGGTCAGGTTCCAGGTTACCAGTACAGACCAGTGGCCCAATGACACGGGCCAAATCAGGCATGAAAACCAGTCCAGTTGTGCCACAAATAAAACCTAACAACAGACTGAGAGCGATTCGAGCCAGCATAGTGCGCTCCTTGCGCCGTGTGGTGTGGGTTTCCGGTAATGAGATCGGTCATGATCTACGGCAGTGGAGACATGGGGCAGCGATTGGCGCACAGCACCGATCTCTGTATGATGTCAGATTGTAGCACACCGTGCGTACCAACATGAGCGGAATTATATGGCATGTTGTGAAGACGCCAGAAACTGCTCAATCCGTTCGACCAATTGACGCAGACGGATCGGCTTCGCAAAATAGTCATTTGCCCCAGCCGACAGGCACCGTTCACGATCACCCGGCATCGCCAGTGCCGTCACCGCAATGATAGGCGTAGCAGCAAATATCACATCGGCGCGCAGCCGTCGTATCACCTCCAGACCATCAAGTCCCGGCATTTGCATATCCATAATGATTAGATCAGGACGCCATTCAGCAGCAATCTGCAATGCTTCTTGCCCTTGACACGCCACTCTTACCTCGTACCCCTGGGCAACCAGGTAATCACTAAGGGTAACCCGATTGACCTCATTATCTTCTGCCAGTAATATTCGTCGGCTGAGCGGGCACCGCGGAGCGGTTGAGGATGTCGTTTTTGTGACAGTAATCTGACTTAGCGCACGCCGAAGTATAAGTCGATTGATTGGCTTCACCAGATACGCTGCGGCTCCAGCAGCCAATCCACGCTCTGGTTCATCAACCACCGACACAATGATCACCGGAACCTGTCGCAGATCGGGGTCGCGGCGCAGATCGGCCAGTATCTCCCATCCTGAACGATCCGGCATCTGCACATCGAGCAAAATCAGATCGGGACGTAACGCCTGTACCTGCTCAACCGCACCTTTGCCATACGAGCATATAACAGGTTGAATCTGCAATTCTTCGAGATAACGGGCCAGTTGATCGGCAGTCGTTGCCGAGTCTTCGATGATCAGGGCTAATTGCACCAGAGGAAGTTCATCAGCAGACGAGGATGCTGCGATGTGCGTCACGGGCTGATACGGCAGCGTGACTGTAAACCTGCTACCCACACCGGGCATACTCTCAACCTCCACCTTTCCACCGTGCAGTTCGACAAGGCGACGTACCAGCACTAACCCTAATCCAGTACCTTCGTGCTGCCGACTCAGACCGCTATCAAGCTGGACAAACGGCTGAAACAGACGCGACAAATCCTCTTCCGCAATCCCAATGCCGGTATCGCTCACCGTGAACGCAATCGTTCCCTGCGCAGTATCTGTTGTCACCTGCAAGCTCACCGCACCACCTGCCGGCGTAAATTTCACGGCATTACTCAGCAAATTGACCAGTGTCTGCTTCAGGCGACGTGGATCGGCAACGAACCGGGCATGGGGATCGTCAAGCTTAATAGAAAGGTGAATCTGTTTCTTTGTCGCCTGCTCTTTGACGAGGGCCATACTTGCTTCACAGACATCGCTGGCGGCGACTACCTCTTTCACCAGTTCAATCCGGTTGGCTTCAATCTTCGCCAGATCAAGGACATCATTAATCAGCGCCAGCAGATGCCGTCCACTCGCCTCAATGGCCCGGATTGCCTTCTGTTGCTGTTCGCGCAAAGGGCCATACAACTCTTCCAGCAGACTCTCACTCAAAGCCAGGATTGAATTGAGTGGTGTGCGCAGCTCGTGGCTCATGTTGGCGAGAAATTCATCTTTGGTGCGGGCAGCCCGGAGCAGCTCCGCATTGGCCCGGTGCAACTCAGCAGTACGTTCAGCAACCCGCTGCGCCAGGAGATCACGTTCTACCTGCAAGGCCAGTTCAGCGTTGCGCCACGCCGTTACATCACGCACAATTGCAATCGCTTCCTCTGCCAACAGTGCAGCCTTAATCCGTGCCTCGAAGAAATATTCTTTATCATCAACCACCAACTGGTACGCCAATGTCTGGAGTTCGCCAGAGGTAAACGCAGTGCTTAACGCCTGTCGATACTGGGTTGCAATCGCGGCTGGAAAGAGCTGTTCGAGTGTGCTGTTGATCATCGCCGTTGGGGCCACCGGCAACACCATCGCCTCGGCTGCCACCACATCAATGACATACCCATCAGGACGTAACCGCAACACCAGATCAGGCAAAGTACTCACGATCAGCTGATTACGCTGTTCACTGGCACGTAATTGAGCCTCTTGTTTGCTTACCCGCAGGCCAAAGATGATGTCACGCACCAGCTCGTCCAGCAACTGTATTTCATCATAGTCAAAAGCTGCGGGTTGACCGATATAGAAACACAACACCGCAGGAGACTCATCAGGCACTACCAGCGGAAAAGCGGCCATTGCCCGTAGACCATACGCTACAGCCGGTGAACGCCACGCTGCACAACGTGGATCGGTGGCAAGGTTATTGATAATGACTCGATCACCCTGACATACCGATGAAAGAGTTTCTGAGAACTGCTCGCCGGTTAGCATTTGTGCAAGTGATGGATCGAATCCAATCACACTATGTACAGCGATGGTCTCGAATCGGTTTGTTACCGGGTTATGACGACCAATCCACACCAACCGAAAGCCACCCTCGCCAATCCCGACCTGACACACCTCTTGAAAGATACGTTGCGGATCACGTTCACGAATAATCATCTGATTGATCGCACTCAACAACGCATAGGTACGGGTCAAACGACGCTGCCGCGCTTCGTGGCGCTGCCGAATGGCAACAAACAGGAAGAAAACTGCGACACTGGCAATAGCCAGTACCGTTCGGCTGATGGCATCCGCCAACCACCAGAACGGTGGGTAGCCTATTCCCAGACGGAAGGCGATTGACCAGACCCTACCGTAGCGGGGAATATCAAATATTGCCACTGCATCACGGATGAAGATATCCAGATCGGAAATGTAGGGTGTAGGAACAGCTCTACCGCCGGTAAAGACGGCTAATGGCTGTAGTGACTCCTCAGTTGCATCGAGCAGGACAAATTCGAGATCAGGTGTTGTCACCGGTCGTAACGCCTGCTCGACCACCTCACCCGGCACGATCAAGAAGGCAACCATCCCGCGAATGCGTTGTCGTCGTTCTTCCACCGATTGTGGTGGCAGGCTACCACTGTATAGCGGTGCGAACAACAAGACCGCAGGGGCCGGATCACTGTTCAGATACGATTGCAACGGTGCTGTTATCACCACCTGACCACTATCACGCGCCTGTTCGATAGCGGCCCGCCGCACCGGATCGGCAGCCAGATCAAGCCCTAACACAGCCCACCAGCGGGCAAACGGTTCCAGGTAGGTGAGCGGATAGTATTCATCACGGGTATCGGCTGGTCTGGCAGTTGCACCGGGTTCGCGAATCCTGAAATCGGGCAGTCCGGTCTCTTGCATTGCATGTTCAAAAACTGTTCGTTGCTCCAATGGAATCCGAGGTATCCAACTGACCGCCCGTAATGCCGGCAAACGCGCCAGTTGGGTACGACTAAAGACGCTAAATTCATGCTGATCAACCCGTTGTGAAGAAAGAAACAGCGTACTCTGGCTTAGCAGCGCCTGCTCATAGATCGTCAGCCGATCATTGATCAGACTCACCACCTCATTGACATCTGCTTGCAGTTGTGTCGTAAACTGACGGTTGGCATCACGCCAGATGAGTTGCAGACTGAACAGCATGAGCGCCAGTAAAAGGCTACTCACCGGCCACAACCATGGTTCACGCATTGGCAGTCGTTGCCGGTAGTATTCGCCAACAACCATCCACGGTGTGACGAGCCAGACTCCGGCGACCAGGTTGAGCCACCATTGCAGAGCAACTATTGGCGGACTGCTTACCAGAGGTTGCTGCACAACCACCAGCACCATCACAGCTAGAAACGGTGCCGGTAATACAGCCAGTGCCAGTAAACCACACACCACCAGCGTATAGCGGATAGAGGAAGGGGGTAAGGTTCTCCCGAAGCGACGCACCAGCCAATTCACCAACCAGGCCTGGATGATCGCGCTCAGACCAAAGACGAGGGCCGCAGCAAGCAGGTGCTCGGACGACAGCCCTAGTTGCCGGAAAACCACCGTGTAGGCAATGAATGCTCCAATGAAAATAATCGGCAAGAGGCGCTTGCCGGCCAGCAAGACACCACCTGCCGCAAATCCTCCGGCTACCCATAATAAAGGAATGCCAAGATTAGCCAGCAGTGGTTGAGCACCCGCCCAAATCAAGACGGCATATACCACCCCAAAACTGATGAGCGCCCTGCGCGACCACTGAGCCATGCGTATCCATCCTGGTAGTGTGAGAAACAACAAACCCTACCAGTATGTATCGTAGCATGGTGCAACTGTTTATGCTAGCGTGGTTGACATCTCGGCTAACTGACGGTATGCGCCGGCAAAATAGAGCAAGGGATCGCCTTCTGCTGCTCGCCGGAGGGCAATCACCCGACCCAGCACGATGAGATGATCGCCACCATCCAAAATTCGCTCACGGGAACAGGCCAGCGTCGCGAGGCTATCAGCCAGGACCGGTGCGCCGGCCAGCTCCTCCAACGCCACCTCAATATCCGGCTGTGGCCGACCGGCAAAATGACGGGCAATCGCTTCCTGGTCAGCCCGCAGAATATTGACGGCGAAATGACTGGCAGCACTAATGACCGGAGCCATCCGGGCTTTCCGATCAACACACACCAGCAGCAACAGCGGATCGAGCGATACTGACGTGAGGGAGTTCGCAGTCATCCCACGGATGTGATCACCATCGCTGGCAGTAATGACGGTAACCCCAGTAGCGAACAGTCCTATCGTAGAGCGATACTCGCGTGGATCAATGGACATAATGCGTCTCAAACATTTTTAAAACCTTTTCCTTTTATAAGTATACACCCGATTTGGTGATGATTCGTAACTATCTCCGCTGCCATCAGGAAAAACCCAACACAGAACGCACGGCTCACATCCCACAGCCTGGTACTGCATAGCGTGCGGCAACATAGTCGTTACATGCACTCATCACCCACGGACTGCCAGGGGTACCGCTGCAAAACGCACCTGATCGTGAGTACGGCTGATGCAGAAGCGTGGCTTCCGCATTCCCCGGACGGGGTGGCATCCACTCCGGTTTGTGATACCAGGGTGTGTGCAGGAGGAACACCGGTTGTGCGCATCCACGATCAGATGCACTGCCGACGTAATCAAGCGTCCTATGACCGCGATGAGAGCAGATGTGATATAACCGTTGGTCAAAACCATTTGTGTCTCAAGCCGCTCTGTGCTATGCTGTACAAAACGGTATACTGTCGTAAGATCGGTTTTTTGGAGAGCAGGTGCAACTATGACGATCACCGATCGCATGCTAACCGGTGCTATTGCCAATAATCCCGGCAATTACCATGGCGATGGCGAATGGCGCTACTCAATCACCCAACGTACTATCTACTTCAGCAAAGCCGCTGCACCCGATCCACGCGATCAGGAGCCGTTTTTCCCGCTCCCATCACTCAATCCAGACGGGTCGGGACGCATGGAACGTGCGTTTCGCCAGTTCATTCGCCGGCGCTGGCCACCCAGTCGCTGCGCCGAACTAGAGAAATTTGCCGAGCGGCGCGGCTGGCATCTGGCGATGGAATTGAAATACGGTGGTGGGGCACTTGAGGATCACGAGGCTGCCGAGTGGCAATATGTCGTCAATCGCGAACTTCAGCGCCTGGCCGCCGAAGTTCGCGCCCGCATCGCCGAGTTAGAGCAACAGGCTACTCAATCTGAGCCGACACCTGCATCTGGCGGGTAAACGCTCGCCCCAACTGGCGGTATAACAGCGTTGCCATGATGGTGTAGGATTCACCGGGCTGAGCCTTACCAATCAGTGGCACCTCGGCTTCCAGCGCCTCGCCATCAACGGTAACGCTGCCTTGCGCCCCCCCGGCGAATTGCACATCAAAAATCACATTGACCGGTCGGCTACCAGGCCCGTATCCCCAACTCAACATTACATACATTGGCTCAATCCCACTGAGGCTGGTGATCCGTGGATGGCGGAGCCGGGCCGGAATCAATGCCCCGCGCACGGTCATATATATCACAACCGACCAAAAAGAGAGCCAGAAACCGCGTTGCAAGGCTTTGACGTTCATACCTGTATCTTCCTCTGCGCCGGATCGGTGTGCTGACGGAACAGGATCGCAGTATGACCGATGATCCCTACCAGATCAGCCCCGGTTTCGCTGACAATTGTCTCGGTCAGCGACTGTTTCATGTCCTTGTGATCAAGAAACCGCACCTTGATCAATTCATGGGCATTCAACTCTTGCTCAATCTTGGCCAGGATACCCTCCGTCAAGCCATTCTTGCCAATCATCACCGTGACCGGCAACGGATGGGCCAGCCGACGCAAATATGCACGTTGCGCAGGTTTCATCGTGGAGCAACCTCCTCAATTGGGTTCGATGTCACATCATACTTTCCACACAAATCGTTGATCCGCACCCGCAGCACATCCCGCAGATTCCGCCACGAGTCACGGAGCGGATTCACTTTTGTCTCGGTGCCATAACGCCATTTCACCGGAATTTCGCAAATGGCATAGCCTCGACGCTGAGCTAAAAAGAGCAGTTCAACATCGTAAGCAGTCACTGCTGCCCCACGCACTATCGGCGCATCATCGCCATAAATACGCACACGCTGAAAGAGATCACGGGCAACCGCTCGCCGCAATGCTTTAAAACCACACTGGGTATCGTTAATCCCCCGCAGTGCTACCAGCCGAATAATCCAGTTGAAGACCCGCCCCATCACGTGACGATACCAGGGTTCGCCCTCACGCGATGCCCCTATCCCCTCACGCGAACCGATGGCAATGGGATAGCCACGTTCAATTGCCGCTCGCAAGCGCGGCCATTCTTCGATTGGGGTTGCCAGATCAGCATCACAGAGCAGGATAATGTCACCCCGCGCTGCCAGAGCACCGGTGCGTACCGCAAATCCCTTGCCACGATGCTCACAGCGCAACACCGTGGCACCGGCTGCTTCTGCTACCTCTGCCGTGCGATCCTCACTGCCGTCATCAACCACAATCACTTCGGCAGTGTACGGTTCGTTGACCAGAAACGCCTTGATAGCCGCCAGAGTGGCCGGCAAGCGCCGCTCTTCATTGTAGGCGGGGATCACGATGGATAGGAATGGCTCATTGTTCGTCGTCATACGAATCTCTGTGCTGGTGGTTGTGAAAGTTCAAATGCAGCGACAAGGGCTGCTTCCTCTTCTGGCGTGAATGCACGACGCGACCAAAAGTGCGGCAATGCACGGAGACTGGCCAGTTGGCCGCGGAGACGCGCCCGTGCTGCCGGTTCGCGGAAGTGACGCAGACTGTGAAGCGCAAAACGCAATTGCGACACCAGGAGTGCCGGCCAGTACCGCCGCTGCACAACCGGTGGCATATTCTTGACCCATACCAGTGGAAAATTACGCCCACAGTAGTAACTGGCCAGCACACCACCGCCACTGGCACTCAGGCGATGATATACCACCGCAGTCGGGACAAAGATTGTGCGCAATCCTTTGCGCCGTGCCCGTAAGTTCAAATCAACATCTTCACAGTACATAACCAGGGCTTCATCAAACAGCCGACCATCTTCTGCCAGTTGCTCTAGCGCACAACGTCGGTAGGCGGCTGCACCAGCACACGGCCCAAACACCTCGTGGAATGCATCATACTGGCCACGATCCTCTTCCCATACTCCACGATTACCTGGTTCGCCGTTTGGCCGGTAGAAATCCCCGGCTGAATGGATGATATTGCGGCTATCAAACAGACGCAATTTAGCGGCGGCAAAGGCAAACTGCGGCCAGCGTTCGAGCGCACTGATCAACGCTGCCAGCCAGTTTGGATCGGCTTCCGTATCATTGTTGAGCAACACGAAAAACGGCTGTCGCGTTGCCGCGAATGCTGCATTGACTGCTGCGGCAAACCCTCGATTCTGCGGCAAACGCAGAACGTGCACCTCCGGATAACAGGCAGTTATCAGCGCAACCGAATCATCGGTACTCGCATCGTCAACCACCGTCACCGTAAAATCACGACGGGTCTGGGCACGTAACGAGTCAAGACAGGTCGGTAACAGTGCACTACCGTTGTAGTTAGGAACAATAACGTCAATCATGTCGGCAACACTTCATTTGGCAGGCGTCCCAGATAGTCGGCGAGCGCATCCTGCCATGGACGAAAGGTGATGCCCAGGCTGGCACCAGCAAGATTAGCCAGGGGCGTGTATGGAGGTGGCGTACTGTCACGCTGAAAATCGCATAGCCGGATCGGCTGAAGCGGAACATTCAACCCGACACGACGAAGAATCTCCGCCGCAAATTCATACCGTGAGCAGATACCGTCGTTCACAAAATGGTAGGTGCCGTAGTAGTCGGTTGTGATCAACCGGGCTAGCCCCGCCGCAACATCAAAGGTATAGGTCGGATTACCGATCTCGTCGGCCACCATCCGTAAACCATGAGCGGGCGGATTGGCTGCCAGCCGTAAGACAGTACGAACAAAATTACGTTCACCGCCAAACAGCCATGCTACCCGCACAATGAAATGCCGGGCGACAAGCGAACGAACCGCCTGTTCACCGGCCAGTTTACTCTGCCCATACGGATTAATCGCACGGGGAGGATCATCTTCAAAGTAGAGTCGACGGGCATCACCGGCAAATACCTCGTTGGTACTGATGTAGACCAGCGCCGCATCGATTCGCCGACAACCGAGCGCCACATAGCGCGTGCCCAGAGCATTCACCCGATACGCTAACTCCGGATCACGTGCACATCCATCGACATTGGTATAAGCTGCTGCGTGGATTACCACATCAGCAGCAGTCGCTGCGATCTGCTCAACAGTTACCGGATCGGTCAACTCCAACTGATCGTGCCCTAGCGGCACCAGCGTATGCTGATCGGCCAATGTAGCGATCAGTGCCCGTCCTAACTGCCCATTTGCTCCGGTAATAGCAATCCGCACAAAGTATCTCCTCGACTTAGAACCTATCTGAAAAATCGCTTCTGAGGCACTTTTCGTAGGGCAAGATGCCATCTCGCCCCACTTTTCGGATAGGCTCTTAATCAATTACCGGCTACACAGAGTAGCAGAAGAGCACACCAACGTCAAACGATAGACTGTTTTAGGAAGCACATAGACCCGACAGGTGCAGGAGTAGCTTGCCTGTAAGCGTATTACCAGTGTCGGGTTACAGCCACCAACAATGAGCGGTTCCAGCAGTTAACGAAGATGCCTCTGCCGATGTTCGTATGTGCATCCAGGCTAATCTAACCTGAACCTGCTAACCGATAACCTGATCAGAAGAGTCTTCCTCTACGAACGGAATGCGCAATTCGACACAAATCCCAGGACGATCCGAACGATTCTGCATCTGGTAGCTCCCACCAACCGCCAGAATAATGCGCGCCACCTGTGCCAGCCCCAAACCCATACCTTCAACCTGGCCGGTAAAGTTACGCTCAGCCTGATAATACGGTTGCCAGATTTTTTGTAAGTGAGCCGGCGGTAAATGCACGCCATCGTCACACACCACCAGGCGCACCTGATTTTGCGCCAGATCGGCATCAACCCGAATGTTTACCATTGGCCGCTGTTGGGGATGGAACTTCCGCGCATTTTCGCATAGCTCGCGTAGCACCATCTCCAGGCTGCGCCGCGATATACGCAGCCGGCGTGCATCCAACGCCGGATCGATACTCAGACTAATCGCCGGAATCTCAAGTTCCTGATTGAGCGTGCTCACCATAGCCGGAAAATCAAACACGGTACAGTTATCATAATGTATATCACCCGGACTGCGAACGTACAGAAAAATATCATCAATCACCTGCTGTAAGCGTTTAGCAGCACTGAGCGCAATCGACGCGATATTACGCGCCATAGTACGATCCATATGCTCAATATTATCGCTCAAAAGGTTTAGTCCACCCAAGTAGCTAACGAGCGGGGTGCGCAATTTATGTGAAATTGCCGTGTGGAATGTCCACATATCGCGCTGTAACGTAATCTGCTGCGTCACATCACGCAACGTGACCACAATTTGATCATCAGATGAATGAATAAGCGCAGTCTCGACCTGAAGCCACTGTTCCGGGCTACTTGATGTCTCAGGATGCACGAGATAGAGTGGTTCGGGCGCTGCTATCAGCCATTGTTCCCAGGCTTCAGGGGGTACCAAACGATATCGCTGCATAACCAGCTCACGGAATGACCGGACCGGTTGCTCATCGGCGGTTAGACCAAGATACGTGCGTGCACGGCGGTTGGCGTAACGGATCTGATCATCGTGATCAATAATGACATAAGCGTTATCGGATGTCTCGATCACCCACTCGAAACGCGCCCGTTCGGCGTTTACTTTGGCCTGCTCCTGCAGCAGACACCGATAGCGATTGAGGCGCAAGACCGTGTTGATCCTAGCCTGTAACTCCCCCGAATCGAACGGCTTGGTGATGAATTCATCAGCACCGGCTTCGAAGCCATGAATTTTCGCTTCACGATCATTTAGCGCGGTAATCATGACGATCGGTATCTGCGCTGTTGCCGGATCGTCACGTAAGCGCTGGCACACCTCGAAGCCATTCATATCCGGCAGCATAACATCAAGCAGGATGAGATCGGGCAGATGCTGCTGTGCGAGTTGCAGCGCCTGATCACCGCGCTGCGCAGTAATCAGGCGGAGATTGAAGGGGGTTATTATTTCGATGAGCAATGAACGCATCAGCTCATCGTCATCAACGATCAAAATCGTATTTTGCTCCATGGTAATATCCTACCATGGAGCGATTAAGAATGATGTCACAAAGTTGTTCACTTTGGCAACGAGATTACGGATAGGTTTGCAACAATTGGGGTATCCTATCAGACAGCGGAGTAGCACCAGACCAGGAAGAGCCTACCACGCTACGCTGCACACTGTTGTCAGGATAAACTACACCAGAACCTATCTGCAGAACCTCACTCGCCTGTCTACGATTGTTCAGACAGATGTTTAGACTGCTTCCATTCCACCGCGAGTAGCCCGAATAATACTGAGCAGCTCATCATCAGTCAGCGGACATCCATTTTGTTCCCACCACTGGCGATACCAGGTAAGATTGGCTGTAAACGCCCGAATCACCTCATCCCGATTGAGCGGCGGTATTTTACGTCGCAGCGCTTCGCGAATTTCCTGACGATCACTTTCCGTTAATTCAGGTAGCGTGTCAAGAATCCGATCAGCACGCAACAGAAAGAGTTCGCGCTCAATGGTTGGAAATTCATTGTTGATCTGACGAATGTTGCCAAGATAGGCCACAATACGTTGCCGGGGTTGTCCACGTTCATCACGGTAACTCTCAACAAGGTAGGCATCGTAAAAGTTGGTATTGGCAATTTCGGCGTTCTTATGCTTGCGCACCACCCACCGGATATACATGGCGCGCCTCCTGTAGGGATGATTAGGAAAGCCAGGGTGCACTGGCTGTTCCATTTGATAAATAACCGTTTTACCGATTCCGCTATGAGTTGCAACAAACGCAGTAGCCTGTCGTCACCCGTCGGGCCATTGCTAATAAGGATAGATTTCAATTTGTTTTGCCTATTATAACATATTCAAACTATTTTGTCTTGACTTTTTGCTTGATAGTCAAAAAATTGCCTGAAAAACGCTTGCCTTCCGTGGTAGGAGACGTACATCCTGCAGCCACCAGACATTGGTTAAGCCGCCGGATGATCTTCCTCTGCACCCCAGCCCACAGGCTATGTTTCGGTATAAATATTGTGTACGCAACCCTGCATTGCGCTAAACGGGCATACTGGCAAATCTACACGAACCCAGGCATCACTGCCCGGCACTGGATATACGGTGATTCGTGATTAGCCGTTCCCTGCACGCAATCCGTGGGGATCACCGGCACAATACGGATGTATGGATTCCGTAGCGGCGGGTTTAGAACCCGCCCCTACGGATGGTGCATATGCCCGTTCACATTCCATACGCGGGATACAACAAACGAGGGGATGGCGAAAGGAATATGACCTGGATTGTGTACTACGCATTGGATGGCATCAGATTTGAACTACACGTACTCCGCAGACATCCCCTCGCCTGACACCCAAAAATCAAATGCCTCGCCCCACGCCGTTGTGTGGCAAGGCATTTGGTTCCAACGAACAATGCCGGCAAGTCTACCAGTTAGCGCTGAATAATTGGCACCAGTACCCGATAGGTAAACTGCACTGCCGGACTGTTCAGCATAAACTCGTGGCGGTCACCGTCGGCTTCTACTTCGACCAGCCAGTAGTGGTAGCTCACGTTGGGCTGTGCTGTGCGATCAAACCACTGATAGCTCTCCCCACTACCGGCACTGCCCTGGGCCGGGATTGGAGTGCTCAGAATGGGCGTTGCATCAGAGCGATTACCGGTGCTGCTGCGCAGCAACAGGAAGCCAAGTGTATCACGCTCGCTACCCGTGACCCAGCGCAATAGTACGCCATTCGCCTGACGCTCAGCGGTGAAGCTGAGGAGCGTGATTGCCGTTGGCGGTGCCGGCTGGTGAATGCCAGCCCACCAGCTCAAATCGGTCTGCCCATAACCGAGCGTGAAGACCTGCGTGCGCTGAGTGTCTGGATCGACATCACTATCGCGACTGCTATCACCACCCTGGTTCGCGGGGCTAAACACCCATCCGTTCGGTAAACTAAACGTCAGATAATAGTCAGCCGGCGTCAGATTGGTGAATAGATAGGCACCACTGCTATCAGTCACGACCGTCTGCACCAGCGTACCATCAGCCCGGTAGAGACTGACCGTGATACCACTTACGCCGCTCTCTCCCGCTTCGGCAATCCCATTCGCATTGATGTCATGCCAGACCCGATTGCCCAACGTAGCCGGCAGGAAGATACCGGAGTCCCAATTCAGGTCAACGTCACCCGACTCCAGTACCGTGGCGCTCATCACGCCGGTCGCCGGATCGACATCCGAGTCAAGCACATCGTTGCCACCTTGATTGGCAACAGTGAAGATATAGCCATCCGGTACCTGCACCGTCACCGTATACGTGCCCGGCACGAGATTATCAAACCGGTAGAAGCCATTGCTATCAGTAGTGGTGGTCATGTTCACAACCATACCGGCGCCGGTCGTACCGTTCAAAAGTACAGTCACATTTGCTACACCCGACTCGCTAGCATCTTGCACCCCGTTGCCGTTACGGTCTTCCCACACCAGATTTCCGATACTGGCCAAACGGTAGAGACCGGCGTCCCAGCTCAGATCGACTTCACCCGACTCCAGTACTGTAGCGCTCATTACACCGGTATTCGGCTCAGCATCCGAGTTGAGCGCGTCGTTGCTGCCCTGATTGGCAACGGTGAAGACGTAACCGGCGGGCGGAACTACCGTGATCGTATAGTTCCCTGGCAGCAAGTCCTCGAATCGATATATACCATTATCATCTGTAATAACCGACGCATCCACGCTATTGCCATCGCTATCTGTACCGGTCAACTGTACAGTGACGCCTGCGATCCCCGATTCGCCATCGTCTTGCACCCCATTACCGTTACGATCTTCCCACACCTGATTCCCGATGCTGGCCGGCAGTATGATACCGGTATCCCAGTCAAAGGTTACGCTACCACTTTCCAGCGTAAAGGTAGCGGTAGCCCCATTCCCTCGTTCAGCATCCGAGTCTGATGCATCATCACCGCCTCGATCTGGATTGGTGAAGCGAGCCCCATCTGGCAGACCACTGAAAACCAGGTAGTACTCATCCGGCGGTACATCCTCAAACAGGTAGAAGCCATCATCGTCTGTATGCTGGGTTGCGACTATCAGATCATCGGCCGTACCGGCAATACCATCATTCCCGACGTCGTAGAGCGTGACCAGAACGTTTGCAACGCCCGGTTCAGTACTCTCATAGATACCGTTCCCATTTAAATCATTCCAGACCAAATCGCCAACCGTTGCCGGACGGAAGATACCGAAATCGACAGTCAGGTTGCTATTGCGGTTGTCACCATCAACTGCCGTGTCCGGTTCGCTATCAGGTCGAAGCGTGATCAGGCTACTCACGATGTTGAAGTTGGACTCAACATCACTCTGTCGCGTTCCATTATCGTCATTATCGAGATCATCGTTCGCCGCAGCACCCGGTTCATAGGGTCCACTGCTCAGCGAACGTGCGCCGGTGCTGCTGCGATAGTTGTACCATGGCGAGTCAGCCTCAAATTGCCGGCCCGGCAGCACGATAATGTAGTCGCCCTGGGGCAGATTGGTGAAGCTATACACCCCATTGCTATCGGTGACGGTGGAATTCACCACTTGATCAGTTGCATCCCACGTCCCATTGTTATTAGTGTCACGGTAGAGGCGGACTTGCACACCACCAACGCCACTCTCACCACTATCAACAATCCCATTGTTGTTGGCATCTTCCCAAACCAGATTGCCCAGACTGAGCAACGGATAAACACCAGCATCACGGCTCGTATCGGACTGACCACTGAGCAGGGTGAAGATGTCTGTCTCACCATTGGTTGCGGTCACATCGTTATCAGTGGCGTCATCACCACTGCTATCCGCCGGACTGAACGTCAATCCAGACGGAATGTCCGTGAAGCGCAAGCGATACTCACCGGGCGGCAAGTCGGTGAAGCTGTACGAGCCGTCTGCCGCCGTCGTGGTTGAACCGACCGTCGATCCATCGGCCCGGTAGAGCGTGACCGTCACGTTCTCAATCCCGTTCTCACCCGCATCCTGCACACCGTTGCCGTTGCGATCAAACCAAACCAGATCACCCACGCTGACCAATTGATACGCCCCGGCATCCCAGCGCTCATCAACCTGCCCACTGACCAGAGTAAAGGTCACGGTTTGACCGT
>NZ_DAOUBI010000017.1:0-12004 GCF_034432675.1 Chloroflexus sp.
CGCTGGTGCAGGTAGGGTGCGCCGGAGGCGTGCGCTCCCAGGGTCTTGCCCCCACCCTGCTCCGCCCCGCTGGGGCGGGAACTACTGAGGGTAGCCCTTGAAATGGTGCGCCAGCGATCTCTCGCAACTGTCAAGCCGGGCTGTCGCCACCACGCCCGGTTGAGCGAGGTGATTGGCGGTGCTGGACGAAATCCATCAAGTCACTCCACCACATCCCCCACCGGGGGTAGCCCGGGCGTAATGGCGCACCAGCGATCTCTCGCAACTGTCAAGCCGGGCTGTCGCCACCACGCCCGGTTGAGCGAGGTGGTTGGCGGTGCTGAGCCACATTCATCAATCTGACAAATCAAGACTTGTGGTACTATACCATGATAAGGCGATGATGCCCGTCGTGGTGACGGGCATTTTTGTGTGCTTATTTCAGAAAACGAGGTAAGGGCTATGTCCGTTGGGGTGGCTTATACGCTGACGTTGCGCTGCCAGATTGAAAATCGCCCTGGGATGCTGGGGCGGTTGACCACCTTGATCGGCGAAGTCGGCGGTGACATCGGTGCGATTGACATTGTGCGCGCTGAACGGAACATTCTGGTTCGCGATATTACGGTGCGCGTACAAGATGAGCAACACGGTGAGCAACTGGTAGCAGCGATTAACACCTTGCAGAACATCAAAGTGCTTCAGGTAAGTGACCGTGTCTTTCTTACCCACCTCGGCGGCAAGCTGGCCATGCAGAGTCGCGTACCTTTGAAGACGCGCGATGATCTTTCGCTGGCCTACACTCCTGGTGTGGCCCGTGTCTGTCGGGCAATTGCCGATGATCCGGAGAAGGTGTATGCGCTGACCTGGAAAGGCAACAGTGTGGCCGTCGTGAGCGATGGTTCGGCCATTTTGGGGCTGGGCAACCTGGGGCCGGAAGCGGCGATGCCGGTGATGGAGGGCAAAGCGATTCTGTTTAAAGAATTGGCGAACATCGATGCGGTGCCGATCTGTCTGCGCTCGCAAGACCCTGATGTAATTGTGCAGACAGTTGAGCAGATTGCGCCGAGTTTTGGTGGCATTAACCTCGAAGATATTGCTGCACCAAATTGTTTCATTGTCGAGGGTCGGCTCGAAGAGAGTCTCGATTTGCCGGTGATGCACGATGACCAGCACGGGACGGCGGTGGTAGTGTTGGCCGCACTGCGCAATGCGGTACGGATTGTCGGCAAGCGACTGACCGATGTGCGTGTGGTTGTGAATGGGATTGGGGCAGCCGGTACGGCGATCATCCGCACGCTGATCGAAGCTGGTATCGGCGAAATTACTGCTGTGGATCGGTTCGGGATTCTGGTCGAAGGTGATCATGCCCGCCAAACCCCGATGCAGCGGATTATTGCTTCACAAACAAACCGTGAACGACGGCGTGGTGATCTAGCGGTTGCGTTGCGTGATGCCGATGTCTTCATCGGGGTCTCGAAGGGCAATATCCTGACGCCCGACCATATTCGGGTAATGAGCAGTGACCCGATCGTTTTTGCACTGGCTAATCCGATCCCCGAAGGCAATCCCGATATGTTGCGACAGTATGCGCGTGTGGTTGCGACCGGCCGCAGTGATCAGCCAAACCAGATCAACAATGTGCTCAGCTTTCCCGGTATCTTCCGTGGTGCACTCGATGTACACGCAAGATGCATTACCTCGGCTATGCGGCTTGCTGCTGCCGAAGCGTTGGCGACAGTGATTCCACCGGAAGAGATGAATGAAGATTACATCGTACCCAGTGTGTTTAACCAGCAGGTTGTGCCGGCCATTGCCACGGCTGTGGCCCAGGCAGCGATTGCCGAAGGGGTGGCGCGACGAACGCACATGCAAGGTGATTAACAATTTGACCGATGCGACGTGCGACCGACATCGAGCATGGTGTCGTGTGGCAGCCGAGCTGCCGCACACCAAAACGCGCCACGATCATCGTTGGGTGTAGCGAGGTTATGACCCGCTACTGTTCAACCAAGTGCGCCATTGCACTTCGAGCGTTGGCAGATCGATCCCGTAGACCCCCTGATAGTCGGCACTACCGGGTGTGCCTGCACCACTGCGGTAGAGATCATCAAAAGCTGCCCGACCATATATGATGATCAGGTATTCGACAAAGCTGGCCCACTGGTAATAGAGGGTATTCATCTCGGCTGCTGGTCGCCCGAGGTGGCCGGCAACCAGGGGGAGCGATGGCCGGGTACCAACAAATGTGCGAAAGTCAGGCTGTTGGCCCAGCCAGTAGCGCCCTGCCCCCCAGGTTGCCCAGCCTTCAAGCAAGATCGGATCGCTCCGGAGATGAGCAGCACCGTAGTAGTCGTGGGCCAGTTGGTGTACGAACTCGTGGGCAAGGATGTTGACAGCACGGGCCGGTGGGAGGGCAGGGCAGGTAAACACTTGCACTTCCCGAATATCGGTATAGGCCACACCGTGCAATGCGCAATCCGGTGAAGCACTAATGCGCACTGCAATCGGTGCGGTTGGGTTGATCGCTGTGCGTTCACTGACATACGCCAATGCGGCATAGAGATCAGCGGTGATGGTCTCAATGCTGACGCTGGCGGGCAGTGCCTGCGGTGCGACCGTGATGCGTAGCAATTCAGTGTTTTGCGGCTGCGCCACACCGCTGAGCACTGGTACCGCAGCGATGACATTGGCTTCAGCAACGAGGGGGGCCAGGCGCGGCAGTGGTTGTTGCATGCGCACAACGATAATCGCCGCCGCCAGGCCGATCAGACAGAGAGAGATTGTGATCCAGCGTGATCCCCAACTCATTGCATTATCAGTGGCGCAGGCCACGCTCCTTATTCGCTGATGACCTCGTACCTTGCCCGTTCGCTGGTGTGTGGTGTTACTGCGATTACGACCAGGACGCCTCGTTCGCCGGGATTGAGGGTTGCGGTTGCGACTCCGTCGGCATCTGGTGCCACAACATCAACTGACATCTGACCATCGGCGGCCGTGCGCACCAGGCGTAGTTCCCACAACTGGGGCAGATCACCGTCGATGCGAACGAATCCTGCCGCTTCCCAATCACCGGTGACGGCTTCGACATCATCACGAAAGCCGATTTCGGGAATGGCGATGTTGTCGATCAGGATGCCCGGTGCATGGACTCCCTGGTCGTTAATTGACCAGAAGCGGAGGAGAATCTCCTGACCGGCAAAGGGGGTCAGATCCATCTGCTCGGTCACCCAACGTCCGCGCAACCCGTCTTCAACGTTTGCCTCGGGACGGCCTGAGACACCGGTGAGGCCGTGACCGTAATTGACTCCTTGTGGATCGTAATCGGTCGTCCAGCGTCCGGGCAGCGTCTCCCAGGTCTGCCCACCATCGGTTGAAACGGTCACAAAGGCGTAGTCGTAATCATCTTCGATCTCGAACCAGGTATCGAACGTCAGTGTCGCAGTATTCACACCACGCAGATCGACAGAACGGGTGAGCGTGGCGACGCTATCGTCGCTGCGATTACTCCACCAGGCGTAGCGACCGCGTGGCATCTGACCGGCGATACGCACCGTCTGATCGCCGCGGAAGGTCACTGTGCGGGTATTGCGGGGAAGAGCGAGGTAATCAACACCAAACTGGACAATATCGTCGCTATAGCGATTGTCGATTGACGTGGGGCGAACCTTTGCCGGTAACAGATTATTCAATTCGGTGCCGGTGTCGTAGGTGTAGCGTCCATCAGCAACCCGTGGATCGTTGATCAGGTTGGCAACCGCCCAATCGGCCATCAACTGGCGAAAGTGGGTGATGTCGGGGCGGATGGGTGCTGCTAGCACGACAAACGCCTCAAGGTTATTGCCGGCGTTGGCGCGGATCAACGATCGTAACTGCTCCTTGCCGGCATATTGGGCATAAATGTAGCGCATGAAGAGGTGGGCTGCACCGTAATGCGCACCTGACTGACCAGGGGCAAAACCCCAGCCGGTCAACTGAAGGTCGGTATTGCGCAGGTACACTGGGATAAAGCCCTCGCTCTGAAAGCCGTTGAGGTCTTCGGCCAATTGTGACATTCCTTCATTGAACCACAACGCACTGCCCGGCTGCTCGTTCTGATGGATCATGTGCTGGAACTCGTGCGCCAGTACATCAAGGTAGGTATTGCTGTCAAACGGCATCAACTCGATGTTCATAAAGAACATCTCGCGCTCGTTGCTATAGCGATTTACCTGGCGCGGTAGCGAGTCGCTCGACGAATAGTAGCCGAGAATCTGACGGCTACGCTCAACGGCATTCAGGATGGTAATCCGATTATCGCCATCGACACCGGGTTGAACTTCGCTGCCGAAAATTTCGCGTGTTCGCGGATAGATCTCGGTTTCAAAGGTTCGGGCAGCGCGTTCGAGGGCAGCCTGGTTGTACGGTACCCCCTCCTCGACATACATCAAGACAATTGGCCCAGCATAACGCAACTCGGCGGTGATCTCATACTGGATGTCGTCACTGAAATCGGTTACGAAGAACGAACGCCGTTCCCCGACCTGTACCGTAAGTGGCTCTGTACGGGCCACGTAGGGACACTCGGCAGGGACGGGCCGGCAGGCACTGAGCTGGCGGGCCAGCTCTACCTGATCACGGGGCAGGCGATTGACTGCATCGAGCAGGACTATCTCGTCCTGATCAGAGATGGGTGTCACACTGACGGTAGTTGGTGGTCGGGGTGGCGCATCGGTCGATCCAACAACCGGGACGACCGTGATTGGTTGCTGGGGTGGTACGGCGGTCGATTCGGTGACCGGCGTGATAACTGTGGCTGGGGTAGGGGGCGGTGTTTCAGTTGGCGACAGACAACTGCTGAGCAGTACGAGCGCTATAACAACTATCAGCGAGGTTCGTTTCATAGTGATACACAATCAGTATTTGGGTGATTCCATAGTTTAAAACCGAGTAACAGAGAGGTCTTTCCTTTATAACCACGTTCAGCATAGCAGGGCTGCCAGTAAGGTTGTTTTGTTGTGAGTAGATCGTTTAGCCAGAATAGTTGGCGTCGGTGCCGCTATTGCAGCCAGACCGGTTATTCTCTCACACTGACAGGTATCCTGCCGAGGAACGGAAAATGGTTGGGCAAAGACATTCATCTGCAACCTGATCAGGTGGTGGCGGGCTGCCGCAAGGGATTGTCGAGCAAGTACTTCGCTGATAATGGGCTAACGCAAACGGCACAACCTTGTTGTGTAAGGACGACAGAACTGCAAACAACGAGAGCGTGCCTGTTCCAGACAAGAGTATTCTACCGCAAAAAGGGCACCACTCGCCATTGAGTGATGCCCGGAGTTGGGGAGGAAATCTATGTCAACGCGCTGCGCAGATGTGACTCACGCCGCCATTGCGGTGTTGTCACTGCGATTAGCCATCGCACGCAGGCGCGAGATGCGCTTGTGAGTTTCGGGGTGGGTGCGGAAGAGGCTGGCCAGGCCACCCAGCACCGGATTGACAATGTACATGTGTGCCGTCGCCGGACGTGCTTCATCCATCGGCATCCGACCGGCAGCCCACTCCAGCTTCTCAAGGGCACTGGCTAACGGCAATGGATTGCCGAGAATCTGCGCACCGCCGGCATCTGCCATATACTCACGCGAACGCGAAATTGCCATCTGAATGATAAGGGCCATAATTGGTGCCAGCATGGCCGTCAAAATGCCACCAACCAATCCGGCAACACCACCGCCTTCTTCTTCATCATTACCACCGAAACCGGCGAAGATCATGCTCCACATCACCATATCGGCCAGAATACCGATAGCACCGGCAATAGTGGCTGCAATAGATGAGATCAGGGTATCACGATGCTTGATGTGTGCCAACTCGTGCGCGATAACGCCAGCCAGCTCCTCGCGCGTGAGCAGACGTGCGATTCCGGTGGTGACGGCCACTGCGCCGTGCGCCGGATCACGACCGGTAGCAAAGGCGTTGGGAGCGTCGGTTTCGATGATGTACACGCGCGGTTTGGGAATACCAGCCCGCCGTGATAGCTCTTCCACCATCGTATGAAGCTCAGGTGCCTGATCAGGTGTCACTTCCTGCGCACCGCTCATCTTGAGTGCCAGTTTGTCGGAGAACCACCAGGCACCCATATTCATCACGACGGCCAGAACGAGCGCGATGATCATGCCGATCTGACCACCAATTGCGCCACCAATCACGATAAAGAGACCGGTGAGCAATCCAAGCAAACCAACGGTCTTCAAGCTATTTACCAGCATCGTCACGGCAGTTCCTCCACTCTAT
This sequence comes from Chloroflexus sp., assembly GCF_034432675.1. Classification (GTDB taxonomy): domain Bacteria; phylum Chloroflexota; class Chloroflexia; order Chloroflexales; family Chloroflexaceae; genus Chloroflexus. Next base: position 6,247 of record NZ_DAOUBI010000017.1, read on the forward strand.
ACTACCCTGCACAGGATGTTGTTTTCGCATCGTTAGTATATTGCATCACAACGTTCGACCAAAGGGGGGGCCTCTCCTATTACATTGGGGAGAAGTTCCCACAGGGAAGGTTTTTTTCACCACAGAGGTAAGGAGGGCACAGAGGGGAAAGGGGTTATGCACCACAGAGACACGGAGGGCACAGAGTATCCGGTAGCAGGGACGCTATTGTACGGCGGGTTTCAATCGCTATACCAGCCTCTGAACAGGGAGATATATCCCTGCCCCGCACCCTGAACGGTTGGGGCAGGGAGTGGGTATATCCAGCTATCTCCCGCTTCCCAATCCACTCTTCACCTTTGATTGATAGCAGGGAATGAGGAGGCGAGAGTGACAGCGGGTAGATGCAGGCATTGCCGCTATAACGACTTCAGTCCCGCTTCAATCTGTGCCCGACGCGGTTCGAGGAAGGGGGGCAATGCCAGCCGTTCGCCCAGTGCATCAGCAGGCTCATCAACGGCAAAACCCGGCTCGTCGGTAGCCAGTTCAAAGAGGATACCGTTTGGTTCGTGGAAATAGAGGCTGCGAAAATAGTAGCGATCCACAATACCGCTGTTCGGAATACGTAATTCGCGGAGGCGCTGCGCCCAGACCTGATGTTCGGCAAACGTTGGCACCCGGAATGCGACGTGGTGTACGCCGCCGGCACCGGGTTGCGCCGGGGGGAGGTGGGGCTGGGCAACGACATGTACCTCGGCTGCCGGGCCACCTGTCCCCATAGCGTAAACGTACACGGTGTCGTCAGGGTATTCAGGGTGAGGATAACGACGCTGTAACTCCATGCCCATAACCATACGGAGCACGGCATCGGTCAGACCGTGTCGGGCAACGCTTAACATTACCGGTCCCAGCCCACGAATCTGGTGTTCGACCGGCACCGGACTCTGCTGCCAGGGAACAAACTCACCGACACCGCCATCATCAACGAGCATCAGACGCTGACCTTCCGGGTCTTCAAAGTCGAGGGTGAGCCGGCCATCGCGCAGCACAACCTCACCAACGAGAACACCCTCGGTGCGCAGGCGTTCGGCCCACCACTGGAGCGTCTCAGCACCATTGACGCACAAGCCGGTACGCACGATGCTATGGGTGCCGCGTCGTTCACGGGGTAATGGCCAGTCAAAAAAGGTGAGATCACTACCGGGTGAACCAGCACCATCGGCGTAGAAGAGATGGTAGGCACTGGTATCGTCTTGATTGACAGTGCGCTTGACCAGGCGCATCCCAAGCACGCGGGTATAAAAATCGTAGTTCTGTTGAATGTGCGCAGAGATTGCGGTGACGTGATGAATACCTGTAAGTTGAAGCATTGTTTGAGATAACTTTCTAACTAAGGCGTGCTAACGCAGATCTGGGGGTGGTACCAGACCACGCTGAACTGCGACGATAGCCGCCTGAGTACGATTACTCACGCCGAGTTTCTGAAAAATCTCGCTCAAGCGATTACCAACTGTCTTTTCGGCCAGACTCAACTTGAGCGCAATTGCCCGATTGTCATCACCTTGCGCGAGCAGGGCCAGAATATCGCGTTCTCTGGGGGTAAGCACTTCGCTGAGCGCCGGTGAGGTGTCGTTACGACGCAGCAGATCGAGTACCCGGGCAGCAGCACTGCCGGCCAGGGCAGCTTCACCACGGTAAACGACGTGAATCGCTTCGATTAACTCAGTGGCATCGGCATCTTTCAACAGGTAGGCATTGGCACCGGCACGGAGTGCTTCGAGAACGGTTTGCTCATCGCGATGCATAGTGAGCACAACACAGCGCGTTTGCGGGCTGACCTGTGCAATCTGGCGTGCTGCCTCGATACCGGTCATGACCGGCATCGAGACATCGAGCAGCGCGATGTCAGGTTTGGTAGCGCTGGCCGCTTCAACGGCGGCTGCCCCGTCACGCACCTCAGCCACCACTTGAAAGCCGCCTTTGCGTTCTAAAATCTCGCGCAATCCTTGCCGAAACATGGTGTGATCATCGGCAATAAGGATGGTGATTGGATTGCTCATACATCCTCCATTGGAAGAACAACGGTGATGCGTGATCGGTCTCGCTCTCTTTCCCGGTCGCAGGTACGACAAGATACGCACGATGATGATTGACCGTAGGACTGATGCGATGACGCCATCACCGGACGTTACGTCGGTGTTACTACATGCATCTTATCACGATTTGACAGTAACGGACAGGATTGTTATCGATAATCCGTGTGGTGACCGTTGCGGCGATCTTCTGGAGGTAGTTTGGGGTTCAAGCTTAAGGGCGATCCGACCGCTCTCACCTCCGGCCCTCTCACGCATCGTGGGAGAGGTATATGTTCTGACCACCCCTGACATGACGTGGTGCTAGTGAGGGAGAGGTGCATCATCAACGCATCAGTTAGGAGCGTGCAGCCGTCTATCCTACGAGCACCGATAGCAACGGCCACCGGATATAAGGCAAACCGGACTATCCATCACATTTGCGGTGATCCGGGGTATCTACTGCCCGCTACGTATAGACGTGTATGAGCGGGTTCGGAACCCACCCTTACGGTTTTCGTGATCCGCGGCCCATTGGTTCGGGTTGGCGGCGATATGTTCCCGGATGCGTTGTATGGATTTTCCACCGCGGATGATGTGTTCGTAATCATTGCGTTGCCAATCCGGTTGCCCCACCATGCCGCGCCATTGATTGACGCGTCGCGCCGAACATGTTTTGCATTGGCTTACAATGTCGGAACCGTCGTAGGGGCGGGTTCGGAACCCGACCATACGGACGGAGCGGGGGCAGAACCCGCTCCTACTCGCCGTACAGTTGGAGCAATTCGCGCCATTCACCGGCCAGTTCATCGCGCCGGGCAGCGTAATAAACGTGGGTTACGCCCTGATCATCAATGTACACCAGGTCTACCTGAGAACGCATTGGACGCAGGTAGCCGATGTTTCCCCACCAACGTACCTTCTCTTCGTCGAGCGGCATATCCTGGTGGTACATCCGGGCTGCATATTCACGCACCGTCCCCGGTTCAATGTCTTGCAAGCGCCACGGCGCACTACTCACATCACCGGTACGAAGATTGCGGAAAGCATAGAACCACTCACCATCTTCAGAGCGTGTCGCATTCACAACCTCAATGCCGGTGCGCGGACGCGGAACCCGAATCAGCGCCAGCCAGGCCTCTGAGAGTTTCTCGCGTGGCACGTTGTTATATTCCTGGATTGCGCCTGAGTCTTTGTCCTTCATCACCAGATCGAAGCGTGGCTGACCTTCGGGATCAAGGGTGATGCGCACAATACCGCCTCGTCCGCGCCAGCGCACCCGACGTTCACCCCAGGCTTCAATGTCAGGAGGTGGAGTTGGGTCGAGCGTTCCCTCTTGATCAAAATCGTCTGCGTCGGTCTCAATCCGGGCGCCGGCCTCGTTCAAGAGACTCATCCAGGCTTCGCCGAGTCCCCAATCGCTAACCCCGTAGAAAATATGGTCAATGACACCGTTCTGGTCGCGGTGAACGAGATCGTATTTGACGCGAGCGCCCTGGCGATAGGCGCGCCAGAGACCGAGTCGCCCGCGCCAGCGTACCTGACTTTGCAGATCGATCCGGCCTTCTCGTAAATCTTCGTGACGGCTAATGGCATACGCCCACAAGCCCTGGGCCCGGTCACGGGTGACACCGGCGGTTGTGCGGAGATCACGAACCTCATAGGTCCACGAACTACCGCGACGCTGGCTACTAACAATCTCGACCCCCGAACGCGGCAATTCGAGGGTTTCGCCATTGTCGAGCGGGGAAGGTTCACCGGCAGCAATTGCCTGGCGACAGAGCTGAATGATCTCGCTGCGATTCGCTACCACCGTCTCGTTATCACGGCGGATGTAGACTGCGCCGTTGCTGCCAACGTAGGGTGGCGGGTCTTGGGCTTTGACCTCAACGCGGATCACGTCACGCCCCTCGTAGTGCATAAGTTCAAATGATAGATATGGTTGGGGCGTAAGATGTTCGGCGACACTCTGCCGCAACGATTCGGTCGCATGGTCTGGCCGATCAACACCGATTACTTTACCACCGGGATCGCAGCCAATGATCAGCACACCACCGCCGATATTCGCCAACGCAGCCACATCAGGCCAGAGCGAAGCAGTTGCCGATGGATCGTTGACAGCGCGCAGTACCTGACGTTCCGTACTACCACTGAAGCGAGCAACATCAAGCGACCACTGCTTTTGATCGCGTTTTGGTACCCGTACCCGATCAAAATCCTGACTTGAGAAAAGGGCTTTCAACGCCTCAAAACTACGATCAGGCAGCAACGCCTCGAAATAGCGATCACCGATGCCGTGGCGATGCGTGACCTGGGCTTCTGCTTCGGCTAAGCGACGGAGCCGATGGGCATCGCTTCCCTGAATGCAGAACATGCGGCGCTCGTAGTGTTCGGTTTTGCCGTTGTAAAAACCGGGCGAGGTAAACTTCTCGTGGTCGGTGTAGAAATTGATAAACTCAAGAGCGTGCAGATAGGGGCTTTGTGTCACGGCCACACGCGCCTGTCCGCTCGTGCCCATGCGCAAAGTTTCGGTGATAACACCATTCGGACCGTTCGCGTGAGCAGCAATCACAATCCCACCGGCACGATGAATGATCTCGTAGGCTTCGGTGACATGCCGGGTGTTGGCAACACTACACACTCCGTGCTTGAGTACTTCAGCCGGGATACCAAGCTGGAGCAGCGTAGCTTCAATCAAACTGAGCGGGCGATTCGGTGGAAAGATACCGAGAATGTGCGCCCCAAAATGCGACGTGAATTCAAAACCCGGCAGAACAGTAATCTTCTCAAGCAAACGCCGGTACTCAGCCAGGCGGGTAGCTTCTTCACTGGTTAGCCGACCGGCTTTTTCTAGGGTGGCTAGAAATTCCAGTTCACGTTGGAACTGCTCATAACCGGTAACGGTATTGTGATCGGTAAATGCAATGATCTCAAGACCACGGCGTTCAGCTTCCTGGAGAATATCAAGGTACGAAACGTTTGGTTCAGCGTAATCTTCAGAAGCAGGTGTGTGTAGATGCAAATCAACCCGAATCCAGCGCATTTCGTTGCGCTCTTCTCTTGCTGTTGTCATATCATTAAAACCTTAGACATTCAGATCTTTTCAAACATGTTTTTATAAGTTTTTCGTTTTTAGCCGTCTCTTCTGCAGTATTGTCGGGAGTTCCTCCTTCCCTGCAATGATGATAAATCTGCCAGGGCAGGGTTCTTCACGTTCACACAACCCTGTACTGATAGTATACCAGATTCAGACACCAGAGCGTGACGCCTATAGATACATATACCTCGTATGAATGCGTGAATGGAAGGTTTTTTTTCATACAATCCTGTTGGTGGGTGTGGGTAGGAGGGTTGGGAAAACGCACCACCGAGCCACGGAGGGTACAGAGCAACCCGTGCCCGCGCTCGCGGGTTCTGTCCGCTCTTCCCTCGACTCATTCCCTCAGCGGGAGATGTTGTGAGGGGGCAGGATCGAGGTGATCGGAAGCCATCTGGAGCACGCCCATTTGCCACTCCCCACTCCCCTAACGGGCTATGCATTACCCACAACTGGTGTCAACCACGTGCGTATCAGCGAGGAGGATCGCCATAGGTGCTGTTTTGGGCGACTGGCCCGGTGACAGTGCGCCGCGCCAGCCGTGCCAGCACGTGCTGGATGGATTGCATTACCCGCTCGTCATGCGCGTGTCGCGCAGTTTGGCGTGCGG
>NZ_DAOUBI010000018.1:0-3929 GCF_034432675.1 Chloroflexus sp.
GCGGCGGAGCCGCGCCCCTATGTGCCGTCCAAAGAAGGCGTCCGAGTGGTTTGACTTTTGGGGAGCATTACACTAGGACACTCTTGCTCTGAAAAACGTGCCAGTGTTTAACCTTTTTCCCAAATCCAAATGAAACTTTCGGATAGTTGCCTCGAGAAAGAGAAATACGGCAATGAAACAATGTGTAGGAGTGCTTGGTCATGCACTCCTACAGCATCCTAAGCGATAACTACAGTACTCCTCGCTTCAGGTTAGACAACCGTCTCAAAATTGGTTGGCTGATAGGTAAGACGGGCATCCAAGTCGGCAAGACGACCGATGCGCTGCAAGCCTACCGCACTTCCTTTGTAATAAGGGATAATGACTTCAGGATCAACGTAAGGAGTAGTAAGACTATTCGCCGTTGTATTCGGGTGTGCAAACAGCATGAAGATCACGCCGGGCTTCACACTAGTACTGATAACGGTGTAGGCCATTGTTTCACCATAATCATTAAACAGCCGTACCAGATCACCCGCCTGGAGACCCTCTTTCTTGGCATCCTCCGGACTAATCTCGATGTAGGACATTGGCGTCCGTTCGGCCAAGGAGGGGATATTCATATCGTTGTACAGCGTTTGCCAGTTATTGTTGCGCCCGTTAGTCAAGAAGTATGGATACTTATTAATCTGTTCCTGAACGATTGCCGGGAAACCAGGCCATGGTGTCGGCAGCATCTTGGCTTTACCACTCTCGGTGTAGAAGGGTTCGCCATTCTCGAAGTAGCGTACCCGACCTTGAGGTTTGCCATTGACAATTGTCACCGGCGTTTGAATGCCGTTGTTACCGGCAGCCTTGAGGAAGGCATAGTCTACCCCTTTGTACCGTTCAGTACTGGCCTTCACGCCATCGGCAAACGATTCTCCACCCTCCAGGAATACCTCTTCGGCAGTTTTCCATTCAAACCCGCTGAATCGTTGGGCAATATCGGTGTTGCCATCGGCCTGGGCAAGCGCCTTGATTCGCTGCGCCAGCATACCAAGGATTTTCCAGTCTGGTTCGGCAATACCTGGCGGATCCATAAACTTCTCATACAAACGCAACCGACGCTCGCCATTAATCGAGGTGATTGGACTTTCACCCCAGGCTGCGGCTGGGAACACCACATGAGCATACTGTGCAGTTGCCGTTGGATAGATATCCTGCACAATGATGAACAACCCACCTTGCCGCGTTGCCTCTAGAATGGCCTGCGCCTTTGTTGCATTATCGGCGGCAAAGTTAGCATCAATTACATCACGGATCAGCTTACCGCGCGTTTGGAGAGTCTCGCGCATGCGCTGGGCGTTAAGCGTAGTGACGGCTGGATTACAGCCCACTACATAGAATACGTTACCCTGTCCCTGACTTAGTAGATCATCAATGTAGGGTGCAGGGCGCGGCCCTCTATAATCAGGTCGCACATAGCCCTCTTGATGCCCACCGAGACGGCCGCAACCGGTACCGGGCTTGCCGAAGTTGCCGGTTAAAAGGGTCAAGTTGACAATGCTGCCCACGTTTTGGTAATTCTTCAATCCCCAGATGATACCTTTTTCGTACAAGAATATTGACCGTGGCCGGCTGCCATCACTCTTCGTCTCGGCAATCCAACTGGCCGCCTGTTCAATCTGTGCCCGCGATAGACCGGTAATGCTCTCAGCTTCGGCTAAAACCTCATCGAGACTCTTCCCAATTTGGAGACTTTGCTCAAGGAAGGGTTGCACCGTTTCGGCTTCGACTCGATTTGCGACAAAGTCTTTGTCGTACCATCCACGTTCGTATACTACGCGGGCAATAGCGTTTGCTAGGGCAATATCGGTGCCAGGATTAAGCTGGAGATGGAGCACCCTATCTTTACCACCAGCTTTTTCACTAACCACAACGGTCGCTGTACGTCGTGGATCGACAATAATTATACGGCCTGGACCTACCTGCTCGCCGGGACGAGCAGCCTCTTTATCCTTAACCGTGCTCCCTTGCAGATTAGGGAGCATGTGAACCAGATAGAAGTTCGTTTGGGTTTCGTAGGAGTTAGCCCCCCAGAGAACAATGGTATCGGCTAGTTCCGCATCAACATAGGCAAAATTCAGTTCTGGCACACCCATATCACGCGATGCATGCACTTCGGAGTTGTAGGCAGGTCGGTTGTGGATTGAGCAATTGATGGTCTGCACCGCATTGAAGAAAAACTTACCAACAGCCCAGTTGTTTTCAAAACCACCTCCACCACCTCCATGGTCAAAGATTTTCATGAAGATTGAGTCATTGCCATCGCGCACAATACTACCATAGATCACTCGCGCCGCAAGATCGATAGCGTCATCCCACGTCGTTGGAGATTGCTCGGTTGAACGGTAGACAAGCGGATGCGTCAAGCGTACGTGAGTGGGTCCATCTGGACGGTACAAACTAGAACCGAGTGTTCCACCGCGGCCAGAATGATGCCCTTTGTTTACCACGCACTCCTTATCGGGCACAATCGCGATATGATAGCGCCGACCGTCGCGCTCAGTGACAACCGTGTGGTGGGCTGGGGCAATCCAATCGGCACTTAATGGCGCTATCTGCTTTGTGTAATCCACACCCATCGCATTCTGATCGGGCAATAATCCTCCCGCCCTTCCCTCTGGCCACTTATACACGTGATAGCCACAACCAACAATGCAGTAGTGACAGACAGTCTGATATTTTTCAGCATCAACTGGCGGTAACACCATACGATCCGCCGGACGATATGCAGCCATATTGATTCCTCCTATAGTTCTGTCAAGCTCAGATTGTGAGGCCGACCGTAGATCAGACCTTCCACCGCGACGGCATAGATATCTTGACCTTCAACTTCAAGAGTGATGCGAGGTAGATTCTGAGTAGCAGGGCCGTTAATCAACATTGCGTCAGCAGCAGCATCGAAGTAGCTGTAGTGACACGGACAGACAAAGATTTTCGTGGCAGGATCGTAGTTCATCGGACATCCCATATGGGTGCACAGACCACTATAGGCAACAATATCCCCATCCGGTCCAACACCACCGGGAACTTTCTTGCCAATCTTCAATATCTGAATAGGGGAAAACTGATCGGGATAGCTTGCACCAAATGCACCACTTTGCAGATCGTTGAGTGTTGCGATCTTCAGGCGTGGATAGGGTAGTACTGCACCAATTACCGGTACTTCAACCGTTTCAGTAACAACCACCGGTGATGGCGCAGGTGCAGCGGTCGGCACAGAGGCCTGAGGAACCGCTGTTGGCGGAACGGCAGTTGGTGCAGGAGGCGGTGCCGCACAAGCCGCCAAAACGGCTGCTGCACCACTAATTGAACTTAACTTGAGAAAACTACGCCGATCAAGCCGAGACTTCTGGCTGTGGTCAGAATCCTCTTCCAACGATCTGACTTCACGGTCTTCCATAGAACCTCCTCACACATCTTTGTAATGCAATCTGATTACTTACTTGGTATGATCAATATAACTTAGCGATTTAGAAAAAGAGAAGATCCAAAGGGGTCAGAGTAATGATCCAAACGGGTCAGTTTATCTAGCACTACCCATATTGGGCGAGTTGTGGAAATGAAGTATACACAAGCATTGTTTCACGAGTAGCTTGAGAATGAGCATATGACACGTATACCGGTGATGTTGACAAACCCGATCTGACGCCATACGCTGCTTGCAATTGCTAGGATTAGGATTGTCGTTTGGGCAATCCCATAGTTCTAGGTGGGTCATCTCGTCTGTAAATTCATGCCGCTCACACCTCTCTTAACTTGAGCGCAGACGGGACGTTTGAACAAACAGTGTTCGTCGGTAGTGTTATGCGCTGATATTAGATATAACCATTGGTACTAGTTGAGTTATGGGGTATCCTCAAGGTTGCGAAACTACACCGAGGAGACACCCCATGACCACAGCC
>NZ_DAOUBI010000019.1:0-20037 GCF_034432675.1 Chloroflexus sp.
TAGGGGCGGGTTCTCAACCCGCCCCTACGGACGGTGCCTGTGCCATTCACCTGACCATCCACGGGATGCGGTGAATAGGAATGTCTTGCATCGCATGCCGTGAATGGTTGTTCAGATGTGATCGCAGCCACTACGCTCCCCGCTACCGCGCAGCGCTATGCCCTACCCATACCCAGGTTGGCACCTTCTTCGTTCGTGAGCAGCGCCTATCTGATTGTGCGCGATCCTGGGCACTATCGCGTTGCATGGCTGTCGCGTGGGTCTCACGTCACGCATGGGCAGCGGATGGTCGCAGTGGTCGGCGGTAGACAGTGTATCCGACCGTGGGGCAGGCTGGAAGCCTGCCAGCGGGGCCAGCGCCTGCTGGCGGTGGAGAGGATGCCTCTCCACGCGGGCTGGAAGCCTGCACCACGGGGAGCCACCACGGGGATCGCTTGCAGCCCGTCTGACGCAGCGTGATATGTGGGTAATGCATAGCCCAGCAGGTGAGGGTGGGGGTGGGTCTGCTGTCCCGTGACGGTGGTACAGGTGATTGACGAGTGCAGGAAGTAAGTCCTCCCTGCGGAGCGTATCAACTGCCATTACTGGACTGATAAACGGTGATAAGTTCATCGATAGTGATGCATAGTATCAATGCACCTGCGCCGGTGACAACTCACCGGCGGCTTGCTGTGGATGCCTGGCAACACTCCAGTATAGTCTGACAACCTGCATACTGTGTCAATCAGGGTTTGATAGTACTACACCCCACCAGCGTAGTAGGATCGATATTTTCCTCACCACGCCAGACCTGGTAATCGAGGTGGGGGCCGCTGGCGAAGCCTGTATTGCCCATCAGGCCGATCACATCACCTGCCTGTACGTATTGCCCGTCGATAACTGTAACTACCGCGAGGTGGGCATAACTGGTTCGCCAGATGCCATCCAGCGCCATGACCCAGACGTGATGTCCGGCTGGGTAACTATCGAGGGTCACGCGAACAACACCATTGTGGGTGGCGACAATCGGGGTATACCAGCTTGCTCCCGGCTCGGCAATCCCGTCGCCATTGCCATCAACTGCCAGATCGACTGCACCCCACGTATGGGCTGGGGCGTGGGTTCCCACACTGTATCCCTGTGTGATGACCACCTGTCCCGTTGTGGGTTGGACCGGGCAACCGTGCGGGCCGGCTTCATCGAGGTAAAAGCTGGGGAGGGGGATGGGGGTAGGCGTCTGTGGCGGGAGTGGCGCGACCAGGGGGGCCAGCGCATCAGCAGTTGGCGTGGCAGGTATTGAGCGACCGGCCTGCGAAGCAGTTGGTGATGGACGAATGATGTCAGGGGTTGGCTGACGGCCAGAGGCATTGATTGCCACGTCGACGTAGTGTATGGTTGTGCTAAGCAGTTGCTGCTGCGCACGTTGCCACTCGGTCATCACCAGCGGACTAAGTGCCAGCGACGTTGCCAGACCGGCTGTGAGTAGAAGCGGGGTTAAATCAGGTAATGAAGAACGTTGCTGGAACGGAGGAAAAAGGGTTGCCGGCGAAAGCCCCAACACCAGTGCAATTGCTTCGACTTCGTGATTGCTGAGGCGGCGCAGACCGTACTCTGCCTCAGCAATCGCACGTGCAGGAATACCACTCAAAAGAGCCAGATCAACGAACGTCAGATCACGGGTTCGACGAATAGAGCGAAGTGTCTGCATACCTGTCCTCTTGCAACAACACGATTAGCTTGAAGATAGCACAATCGTGCAGCGGGCAAGATGACAGAATGCAGACAAATGACGCTTTAATCACCCTTCGCCATCTGTTCTTTCGCGGCGTACTCGGCTTCCAGCTCGGCCAGTTTGCGCTTGCGCTCACGTTTCTCCAGGCGATTCAGGGTAATGTAACCGGCCAGGATCGATACGAAGAGTGCCGGCCACACCAACCACGCAAAGCTGATCTTGATACTAATCGCAAACAGCAGGCCGAACAGACCAATAAATACTCCGCCGGCAGCCATGTACACTTCAAAGCTGGTGCTGGTCAGGTAGACTTCATCCCGTGGACTGAACCGTTGCTCTCGCGCCATAGGTATACCTCGTCTTGTGAGGAGCTGCCAAACCTGTACGTCTATGCTAGCACAAGCGCCCGGCGGATGGTAGTAGGTGAAACTATGCACTTTTTGTGCAATTTCTGTGCTTTTATGTCAAAGGTGTCCAATCAAAAAGGGGCAACGGTCAGTCGCCCCGTACAGTCTAGCGAGCCTGCGCTGCGGGCTGGCCCTTCCCCTCAATCAGCATGCGCAGACGGTCGAGCTGAATCCGCATGTCCAGTGAAGCAAAGATTTGCCCAAGACCGACAACAAAGACGCGCAGACTCGGATCGGGCACTTCATACTCAACCCGATTTTGCACAATCGTGCGGTCACCATCGGCAAACCAGCGCCAGAGTTCTTGCCCACGCCAGAGGCCATCAATGGTGAGCAAGATATGGTTACTATCGCGTTCAGTAACGGTATAGGTTGAGCCGGCTAGGGCCAACGATTTCAAGCGCAGTTTGTGCTTGCTCCCCAGAGTCATCAATTCGCCTTCAATCGGGTCAAGTACGACTAACGGTGATCGCCACTCCATCATCAGTTGCGGATCGGTCAGGTAGCGCTCGACGGTAGCGGGTGGCGCTTTAATCGAGACAAACTGTTCCTGGACAATCATACGTCTCTCCTGTGACTAAGCACTCTCAATCGTTGCGCGGTAATACTCTTCGATGCCTCGTTTCAGCATAAGCGCCGGATAGCCGGTAATCGGCACGCCCAGGGGGTTGCCGACAGCATCATTTGGGCCGAGTGATACCACCTCGCCGAGTTCAACCGGCTCGTAGGCGCGAGGTGCTTCACCGCGAGCTTCGGCAGCCAATACCTCGGCCAGATGTTCACCCTGTCGCACGGCATACGATGCCGTTGGTGGCAGGGTGCCACCCCGCCCATCGGGCACTGCTGCACAATCACCGATGGCGAACACAGTGGCGTGACCTTGCACGCGCAGATAGCGATCAACCAGCACCCGTCCGAGGCGGTCGGTAGGAAAGCCGGCCTCGGCGAGCAAGGCCGGGGCGCGTACACCTGCCCCCCATACAATCGTGCCGGCCCGCAAGAGGCGACCATCGGCGAAGCGCAGACGTTGTGGTTCAACCTGCACAACCGGTGTCTGCAAAAAGATGTTAACACCGAGACGTTCCAGGCGACGTACAGCCTCGTTGCTTGCCCAGGTGCCGAGATGGGGCAGCAGATGGTCTTCACGCTCGATCAGGGCGATCCGTACCTCTTTGCGGGGAGCGCCGGTCTGGCGGCAAAGATCATCGGCCCAGGCCGCCAGTTCACCGGCCAGCTCACAACCGGTATAACCACCACCGACAATCGCTGTTGTCATCGTGATCCGCAATTCAGTGGGATCGGTGATCGATGCGGCACGGGTGAACTGTTCAATCAGGTGCTTGCGCAGCTTAAGCGCATCAGAAAAGGTACGCAGGGGGAGCGTATATTCACGAGCACTGGGTACCTGGAAGGCAGTTTCACTCCCTAAAGCGAGGACCAGCCGGTCGTATTCCAGCGTTTGACCGGTGTGAAGCACGATTCGCCGCTCAAGCGGATGAATAGCCTCGACGCGACCTTCGATCCGTTCGACTTCGTGCCCCCGGAAGAGGGTATCTAACTGATAAATCGACTTCTGGTCGGTAATACCGGCAGTTGCCGTGAGATGGAGCAACTGTACCAACTGATGATACGGATTCTGATCGACGACCTGAATAGTTATTTCCATCCCGTATGCCCGGCGTAGACGGGCCAGATCAAGCGCAGTCCGTAAACCGGCGTAACCGGCACCAAGAATCACGATCCGCATAGTGACAATGCTCCGTGGAACAATCGCGATTGCAGAGGTATCGTCATCGCATCCCTCTCTTTACAGCATACCACGGTCTGGTTGCCGGTCAACCTTGTAACAGAGCGACATTCCTCTCAGAGTGGCAAACGCAGAGGCCAGGATGTTCAATTGCCCATCCTACACCTCTGCGTCACTCAGCAAGCGGTAAACGATCACGGCGCCGGTGGTGTCTTGGGTGGTGTTTCGACCCACTCATCAACCTTCGCCGCACCCTGTTCAATGGCATCGGCGGCACGACCGGCAGCCCGGCTAAAGCTGGTGCCCAACTCTTCTGCCGCACGGGCCAGGCGCTCGGTAAACGAACGCACCTGTTCGCCGACACGCTGCGGGCTGGGCAGGTTGATCTGGGGTGGATCGGCGGCAAAGATGTCGTCAACCACCCGTTCAGAGACATTGGCCAGCTCTTTGGGAAAAGCTACAACGGCCATTGCCACTTCAGCCATTGCCCGTCGTACCCGGCGGCGTGAGTTGCGCGGCAGCAAGACCAGCGGTACGGATGCTACCGTCAATCCAATCCGTGTAGCACCACCGACGAAGCCGGCTGCCATCTCAAACAGCCCATCGCGCTCGTTTGTTGTCTCATTGCTCATACTACATTCCTCCTCTGCTCTGAAGAGAGCAAATGGCCCTACTTCGCCTCTCCTTTTGGCTCTTCACCCTCTGCTGCCCATTTCTCGATGCTCTTGCCCGCAATCTCGGCGAAATCGCGTGGTAGTGAAGCAAAGGCGTACATCAACTCTTTGGTAGCATTGTGCATGTGCTGGCGCGACTCCGGCGGCAGCAGAGCTAGGGGGAGGGTAAAGACCGAGAAACCGAGCCGAACAATCCCACCTCCGAATTCCATCGCCGACTCAACGAAGCTGTCGTTGCGTCGCACCGGTACGCTGCGTACCCGCACCTCACCTTCACTCTCTGTCATCATCGCACCTCCTTAGATACGGTCAGCCAAAATAGCCGCCTACGAGAAAACCCGAAATAATCTGAATCAACGCGACGAATGGATTTGAGGCCAGCAGATAGCGAACATAGTTTTGCTGGGTTGGTTCCTGGTAGAGTTTGATCTGATTGTAGATCGGTGCCACCAGGGCCAGAAACATAAATGCCGCTACCCAGTACTGTCCCCAAATCAACGCCAGGATCATCAGCATTGCCTCGAAGCTGTTAATGGTGACGAAGGCGACGATCAGGGTGCGTTTCACCCCAATTGCTACCGTAAGCGATTGTAAACCAAGCTTCCGGTCACCCTCAACGCTCTTAATATCGTTGAGGAAGAGCAAGCCGGCTGCCAGACCGCCATTGATCAACGCTACCACTACGCTCTGCCAGGTCAGTGGGGCAAAGATTAGATGCCCGGCCATCCAGCTCATACTGACATAGCCCAGCCCCACTGCCGGCGGCCCAAGCCAGAAGTGCTTCTTGAGCTTGATTGGCGGCATGCTGTAGATCACTGACAACACGATCCCGACCACGGCAAGCAGGACAATGAGTGGATTGCCGAAGACCAGTGAGACGAGAAGGGTGGCCGCACCGAGTATGATCCAGTTCCAGCGGGCTTCGTTCAGTGAGATGATGCCGGCAGGAATGGGTCGTTGCGGATCGTTGATCGCGTCGAGATGACGATCAAAGTAATCGTTGATACTCTGGCTGAAGCCGGTCCCCAACGGGCCGGTCATTAATGCCCCCAGTAGCATAAGCCACCAGTGATCGGGTCGTGTCCAATCAAAACCTCGCTCGTAGCCTGATGCCAGGGCGCCACAAAAGCAGACCAGCACTGGCGAGATCCATGTCACCGGATCGGCAAGTTCAACATGTGCCCGGATTTTTCGGCTGAGCGAGACACGTTGTTCAGTCGAAATCATAATTGCTTACCGCATTGCCGGGCAGAATCTGCACCGGTCACAAAACCACGACTCCGCGTTACGGCTTGACCGCCTGATACAATACGTGTTCGTACCCTTCATCGAGAGTGACATCGGTAAAGCCAACCTGGCGCAACAAATCGGGATATATGGCGTGATCTTTGAATTCCAGTACCGAGAAGCCCATCCCAATCGCGCACAGGTAGTGGGTGAGGTAGTCGTAGTTGGGATGATTTGGATCACTGATCACCATATCCAGAATCAGAATTCGTCCGCCGCTGGGCAGGGCATCGTAAGCCTTCCTGAGCAACATCGTGCAGAATTGCGCATTCATCGGGTAGAGAATGCGCGAGAAGAGGACGGCGTCGCCAGGTGGGTATGGCTCGCGGTACATGTCAATAGCGACGGGAGTGATGCGGTCGGCCAGTCCTTTGGCCGCCACATTTTCACGTACCAGATCAAGGGCGCTGGGCAGGTTGATCAGGGTCACTTTGAGTTGGGGGAATGCCTGGCAGAGTGCGGCAGCAATGTCACCAATGCCGCCACCAACATCGATTAAGGTCTGCACATCGGCAAGCCGGGCGCGCTTGATCAACAATTCAGTAAACAGTTGAATGTTCGAGCGGTGTAAGGTTTCGTAGAACAGACTGTCTTCACGGGTGCGGGGCGGGTGTGGCACGATGCTGGTAAAATCGACCTTGCCACGCACGACATCGGCAAGCCGCAAATAGTAATTTTCGATCAAATCAGCAATGTAATCAACGAATGGTACCATCGTCATATTGCGATGGCGTTCGGGATCGGCGAAAAATTGATCGGCGAACGGCGTCAACTGCCAGGCGTCACCCTGCCGTGTTACCAGACCAATCTGTTCCATGGTAATCAGAAACTTCTCAAGGCGCGGAGGTACCGTCTCGGTAAGCGTTGCTAAGTCGGCCAGGGTGCGCGGGGCAGATGCCAGCAGGTCGAACAATCCCAAATCTTTGGCGGCTTTAATCACGAAGAAGTCAACCGTGCCTCTAAACACCATATCGTAGGCGCGGTTGGTCGCCGCAAACAGATCGTGCTGGGTCAGATCAGTCCCGTTCGTTTTTGTCGCATCCACTGATAGTACCGTCGTCATGCATTCCCCCTCGTGCACAGATGTGTGCCACTATGAAAGAACTGAAGTCGAGTCATTGGTTCTGGCAGCCATTCGGTTGAGCCAGGGCTGGAAGAAGATCGGAATAAAGCTGAGCCACCAACTGAAATAGCCGACCCAGGCAAAGATGCGATGTAACCGTCGCTGATGCGGATGATGGTGCATCGTTTTTTCCCAGCGATGTCCGGTGATCATCGCGCCGACCATACCGATAGTCGGTAGAGGGCCGGTGATCATAAAATAGATCTTCAACCAGCGCGGCTGGTGTTGTCCGCCAAATTGCTCTTCGCGAAAGAGTCGCCCAATGCCAACCAATGCAATCAGCAGGTTCATCAACCAATCGAGGGCGTGCGCCAGATTGGCAAGACGGGTGCGCAGCGTTGCTTGTGTTGGTTGCGATCCACGAGCTTCCTGCCGGCAGAGATAGAGCACTGCGGTGTAACATGCGAGCGACACCCCCGACACAGCGGCCATGACGTACAGAATAATTCGGTCAAAGTGCGTTGAGTTCATGTAATTTGTATTATAGTACAAATTGGCGACATTTCAAACAACAAGTGGTGATGATCTCATTAACACGCGTTGCCACTCTCGCAACCCATCCGGGTCGCCGTACCAGGGACGGCCGTGGATGGGTGAGTGATGAAGGCCGGGCACGACCAGATATTCAGCTCCAGCCAACGCTGCACAACGGAGCGTTGTAATTCCATCTCCCCACGCTTGAGCGCCGGCAGGACCATCGATCATGACATAACTGTTGTAGGCCATCCGTTCAATCCAGCGTCCTTTGCGATTGGCCTGAATGCTTCGCCCAATGATCGAGGTGTAGCGAATGTGACGGTAATATGCGCCTGGATAACTGCGATTGGTGAAGCCGACAGTCTGCCGGGTCCAGAATTCCTGACTGTGGTGTGGTGTACCGAGCATGATCAGGTGATCAACGAAGCGGTGTCCGCCATAAATCTCGCCTTTGTAGGGCTGATCGCCAAGATACATGCGGGCGACGGTTCCACCTACACTGTGCGCCAGAATCGTGACGGTCTCGGCACCTGTTTCGCGCAGAGCCTGCGCGACCGTCTCGCGGACAATCCGCAATACCGGGCGAAAATCCCAGTCGCGGGTCAAGGCCCAGCGCAGGCGTCCGATGGGGGTCGCGAAGACCCGAAAATCAAATGGGGGCTGCGATAGCGCCTGGGCCAGGGCGCTAAAGTCGTTGGGACTGGTCAGATACCCACCGATGATGACCAATGGACGAACCATACCTACCCTCATCCGGCATCAAACCAGAGTGGTATCACGTCACGTGCCCCGTACCAGGTTGCCGGTGCGTTGTACGGTGCGTGACGGGCACCTTCCAGGATCAGGTTGTCGGCACCGGCCAGGTAGCAAGCTGCGGTCGGCACGATACCGTCGCCGATGAGATTGCCGTTGCCGAACGAGACTTCATAGGAACGATAGGCAATCATCTCCTCCGGTGAACCAAAGCGCCGCCCACGCACGCTACGCCCCGCAACAGCCCGATATCTAATGTGGGGAAATGCCGCACCTGGATAACGGGCTTCGAGCCAGTCGGCAAATTGCTTGACCCATACCTCTGAGGTGGCGTGGGCAGTACCTAACGTTGTCAAACTTGCTACCACCTTGTGTCCGGCATAACGAACGTCCTGGTATGGCTCATCGGCCAGATACGCACGGGCAATCCGGCCACCGGCGCTGTGTCCGATTAAGTCAATTGTATCGGCGCCGGTTTCGCTTAAGGCAATCTGCACCGTTGCTGCCAGAGCATCGAGTGCCGGGCCAAAGTTAGGGTCACGCAGTGCCAGCCAGTCGAGTCGACTGAAATTGACAACGTAGACGATGCGATTGTAGGGTGGCGCAGCCAGGATGCGCGCCATTCCGAAGTAATCGGCGGGTGACGATAGCCACCCGCCCATGATCACCACCGGACGAGTCATAGCTTACTCTTTATCCTCAGAGCGCTCTGATTCAGTCGTGGTCTCGGCTGAACTGGTTTGCGCAGTCGATGTGGCGTTGCTGCTGCCGTTGCCGTTATCAGCTACGACCTTGATCCGACGAATCGTCTGGTTCTGCGGTTTGGCCGGTTCACCGGGCAAGGCATTGATGACGGCGTTGCACAGATCGCCACCGATACGGAACAGTTCCTCGGTCTGGAAGCGCAGCCAGTGGCCGTAGAAGTTGAAGACCTTTTCGGTGGTGGTACGCACTTCGCGGGTGAAGGCTTCCAGTCCTTGCGGCGGAAGAGCACCACGGGCATATGACCGTAAGAGATAGCCGATGGGCTGAATATCGGTTGGTAATTCATCACCGGCCAGACTGCGTTGTGTCGGTGGCGAAGGCGTACCTTCGCCACTCGTTGGTCGGTAACTTGCCGGCGCAAACCCGCGTGGTGTCTGTGTAAACGAGGGGGTGCCGGGTGTGTATGAGCGTGGCGGTGGTGTGTAGGTTGTGCGTGATGACACCGACGGGGTCCCTTCATCGGTGTAACGTACCGGTTCTTCGTAGGTCAGCCCAAAAAAGCGTTGGAGCCAGCCGGGCATCCAGCCGGGGCCGGCGGCCTCTCGGCGCTGTGGCGTTTCATCGGTCAGACCAAACCATCGGCGGACAAATCCGGGTAGCCAGCGAACGGTGTCGTTGTCCTCATTGAAGCGATTCATACCCGCTCCTCTCTATCACGAGCCAAAGGCAAAGAGACGGCGACGCTGCGGCACATAGGGTGCAAAGCAGAAGTTGATAATCTGTTCCAGATCATCGTTGGGATAGCGACGATCAAGGGTCGCAATTGAGTCGAGCACGTAGAGTAGTTGTTCAACCGGTGTTTCGGGCTTGCAGCGCACGAGTTTTTTGATCAATACCCGGCGTAATGCCAGACTGTAGCGTAATGATGTGGTTGCTAACCGGGCCAGCAGTTGATCGCGCACGTCAATATTTTTGGTTAACCGATCCAGCCAGCGGGCAAGTCCCAGGCGTTCACTCCGATCAAGGTAATAGTTCACTAGATCGGCCAATCCAACCACCGAGGTTACGCTGATCACCTCTGCCCAACGCTTGGGGAACGAGAGACGATTGAAAGCAGACAACGCCTCCAACTGCTCGACTAACTGACAGGCCGAGTGGTACGGTTCGCGTTCAAAGGTACGGCGCAGACCAGCTTCTCGTTCGGCCAGCATTGCTACGGCTTCACGTACCACACCGTCGCTATCATCGTATCCCCCGTGGTACAGATGCATCTCGTGGGCAAGTTCGTGGAGCGCAATACCAACACTCCCATCTTCGTCCCAGCGACCCAGCAAGACTACTGAACCGGAACGTGGTGAAAAACTCCCGCTATCGCTCCAGGCAGTGTCGCGAACGGTATCCATGGCCTCGAAGGTGAGCCGTTCGGCGAGCACTGTCGGCGGCAGATCGGGCCACATTTTGGTCGCCAGCCGTCGCACCTTACCGGCCAGGCGGCGTGGACGGTACGTATACTGGCCCACCGTCAGCGGACGGTCATCGGCACGTTCCATATCAATGATCAATTGCTGACCGCCGGAACGAAGCAACAATTGCATAGACGACCCTCCCTAGCGAACACTTTTCAAAAAGAGGCGCATAATCTGAATAACCTGTTCGGGCAACTCAAATAAAATCAAATGACCACATTTTGGTACTTCCAGGAACGAGCCGTTTGGTGTTAATGCAACCAATTTGCGGCCATCAGCCGGACGCATAATGGGATCATTCGCGCCGGCTACCAGCAACAATGGCTGGCGGATCATGCGTGCCTGTTCGGCCACTGCATTGAGAATCTCCGGGCGCGACAATTCGGTTGCCGATACCCGAACTGCTGCCGGATCACAGTAGCGTAGCCCTAGCGTGCCGAGTCGAATGTCGCTGATTGACGGTGTATGTTGCGCCATGACCAGTCGTGCGTAGATGAACGGGAGCCACCACAGGTTTCGCCGTTCGATTGGCCGTAACACCCGATTAAACACGACATCGAGCAGACGCGGCACAAACGCTGATGCCAGTTTGTTGTACGGTAGCAGGCTGAAGTTGAAGAAGATGAGCGAGCGTACCATATCCGGGTGATGTGCGGCGACGTGTAGCCCGACGAACGCACCGAGCGAAAAAGCGGCCAGATGCACCGCACCGAGATCGAGTGCGCGGATTAACGCCTGGAGATCGGCGCTAAAGCCGGCCACCGTATAATTCTGGTTTGGATCGGTATCCGAAAAGCCATGGCCCTTTAAGTCGTAGCTGATCACGCGATAGCCGGCTTGAGCCAGCGGATCAACCACGTGGTGCCACCAAAACGACGAACAGTCCCAACCGTGGATCAGGACGAGTGGCTGACCATCAGAAGGACCAACTTCTTGATAGTGATGCACAACACCGTTCAACTCAATAAATCGGGCACGGGCCAGGAGTGCTCGTTCGCCTTCCAGTCGTCGCCGCTCACGGCCACTCAGGCGACCGGCAAGGCGGGTTGCCACTTCATTCGCGTAGGCGACATACTTTGCCGTTGGTGGCGCATCAACCGGTCGCGCCGGCGGTCGCTCAAACGGAACAGGTTGGGCAAGGACTGACATATGCGCCCCCTTCGCTATTCTACCCATAACCGAAGCTGTTCCCCTTCAACTCTGGCCCGTAACCGACCACCATCCACCAGGCCAGGCAGGAGTACATGGCGACGCATCTGTTCGAGCTGGACAACGACTTCTTCGCTGGCCACAGCAATGTCAAGCGCTTTGGGATCGAGGAATGGAATCAGGAGGCGCATGTCTCGCTCGCTGCTTTGTGGACGCGGCGGCTCAGTCGCGAAGATGTCGCCATCGCGGTAGAGTGCTGCCCCGCGCAAAGCCCATGAATCCCGATCAGTTGGTGTTAGATCAAGCTGTCCAATCCGCAGCAACGGTCTGGCCCGGCTGGTTTCGTGACTAAAGTCGTGGCGGCTCTCATCATCAACCTGGTCGGGCAAGCCATTCACAATGACTTCATCACTGGCCATTCCATAAAGGCCAAAGGCGGTTAAAGCCGAGCGTAGTGGCGGCAGGCGCAACTCTGGTGGCAGCACAACCATGCGCACCCGTGCACCGCTTTCGGTTTCCAGCCGTGCCCGTTGGGTCTCCAGCTCAATGCGCAATTCCTGCAGGGGGGCAGTGGCGCTTGGGGCCAGAATAGCCGCCGGGATCATTGCCTGTTCCTGAGAAGCACGTGATTTTCCCGGCCCCCGGTCGAGGCCGAAAATGAGACGGACTGCCCACCGCAACACATCCGGTAGGGTCAGTGCCCGGATCAGTGCATCGGGTGCCGGGCCATCAAGGATCAACAGGTCGAAGCGCCCTGACTGCCGGGCACGTTCGGCTACCAGCATTGCTGCCACCGCATCAATACCGGGAAAAGCGGGCAATTCATCGGGGCCGAGGTCACGCAAACGGGCAACCAACCCACTCCGAAGCGAGGGGCGCACCTGTTCCCAACGGCGTGCGACCTCCTCGTGGGGATGAATTTCCATTGCCGCGAGATTCGGTTCAAGTTCGAGTGGGCGGGCACCGAGGCTCTGGTGCAACAGATGACCAATCAGGTGTCCTGGCCCACTCGACGCCAGCAGGGTGCGATAGCCGCGACGGGCGGCGTGACAGGCTGTTGCGAGCGCAGCCGCGCTCTGTTGGAGTTGATGATGAGCAGTAAAGATCAGTGTGCGCATGCGAGTGCTCGCGACCGGCGCTCAAGGCAACCGGCATAATCAACCATACGACCCTGAGCAAGCCAGTTTGCTCAGGCTGCTTCAACTTGCTGCTTATTGGCGGTGCGCACGACATTTGCCTCGTAGAAGGCTAGGCGCAACACTCCATCTTCGTACCGATAATCACCGAGGGTGCAGTCGTACAAAACCCGCGGCAAGGCGATGGTACGCTCCAGGCGGCCAACGACAATCGTCAAGTCGGGGCCACTGTGGCTGACCTCAATTGCCTCACCGGGATCAAGAAATGGCAGCCGCAGACAGAGATCGTACTGACCAGGCTCGCCATCATCACTCCATTGCTCCAGCCAGATCGGACGTTCGTCGTATAACAGCGCAGCCGGATCAACCTCACCGAACGTCAGCCGGCCCACGTGCAGCAGCGCCTCAACCCCAATTGGCTCGCCGCCCTGCAACACCGTGCGGAAGATTGGTGTCGGGGCAAAACTGCTTTCAATTTCAGCCAGATACTGCTGCTGGAGATTCACCCAGTAGTCAAAGTACGGGCCGAGATCGGTGCGATGGGGCAAAATCTTATTAACCAACACGGCATCCAATTGCAAGCCATACAGGCTCAGAAAGGTGTACGCCCGTCGGGTTTCGAGCAGGGGTAATCGTTCAGGATTCAATACTAGCCGTACCGATACATTCGAGCTGACTAAAAAATTGGCCAGTTGATCCATCCGCTCCAGCAGTTTACCAACCTCTTCAAAGAAGCGGTCGTCGGGCAGATCGCGGCGGAAAGGACGCGCAACATTCGCTATTCCGCGATACACTCGGAAGAGGCGTTTGCCGGCTTCGCCACCGATAATCATTTCGGGATATGCCAGGAGCCGCAGAGTATTACCGGTAGGCGCTGTATCAAGCACTATCGCGTCCCAACGTCCACTCTGGGCCTCGTCCATGACTCGTTGCAGAGCCAGGATTTCATCGAGGCCGGGTTGATTAGCCAGCTCAGCAGCTGTTGAGCGTTCGATCCCTCGGGCCGAATAGGTGGCAGTTACGAATTGTTGGAAACCACCCAGATTTTGACGCCACTCGTAAATGGTATCCACCTCAAGGCCATATAGATGAGGTGCCAGTGGCGTCGGTTGATCACGACTAATCGCGATCCCTATAACATCGGCCAGCGAGTGTGCCGGATCGCTCGACAGCACCAGTGTTCGGCGACCGGCCTGCGCCAGCATCACCGCAGTTGCCGCCGAGAGGGTTGTCTTACCGGTGCCACCTTTCCCGGAGTAGATAATGACGCGCGTCATAGTTCCTCATGTGCCTGCTGTGTTGTGATACCCCAACCCCATTACCTTATTCCGCATCGCTATCGTTGTGTCCGTTACGTGTTTCAGGCGTGATACCTGTCCCACTGCCACTCACCGTTGCCGGGCGGTCGGTGCGATTAACAACAATTCGTCGCACCGGCATAGACCCCTCCTGTCCACTATCAGGTGTCTCCGAACGACGGATACTGATGGCCCGTCGTACCGGTTGGTTCGCCGGGGCAGCCGGGTTATCTGCGGCAGCCGGAGCGGTTGCCGTCGGCTCTGGCACAGGGGCAGGTGATGATTGGCGGACCGCTGCCCGAACGGCGATTCGCCGTTGGGTTGATTCAGCAGCCGATTGTTGTTCCGTGGGTTCGACAAACCGTACTGCTGCCCGCACAACCGGTCCAACCGGTGCCAGTGGACCACCTTCAGCCTCTTGCTGTGCCGCAGCGTAGTAGAGACCGCGCATCGCATTGCGCCGTACTCGGGGGTCTTGCATGTTATTGATCAACTCGGTTGCGCCACTCAGGATTTCACTTGCTCGCCGCATCCCGCGCACAAGACCACGCGGGACTTCAAGCATCAGGCGCAACGACCGACTCACCTCGTACATATTTGGCTGTTCGGGCAGGGTTGGCAATGGGCCAACCGGTGCCGGTGGTGTCTCTGGTGATACGCCACTACCGCTGCGCTGACGTTCGTAAGCCGCAATCAGGTTTCCCGGCGATGCTGGTGTTGCGTCATCCTTATCGGTCGCGCCAAACTTCCACCATGGCTTCTGCTTTGGTTGTTGCGGTGCCGGCTCCGGCATCGGTGGTGGTGCTGGTTCAGAAGCCAGGAAAAATGGCGGTAGCGGTTTCCGCTCAACTGCCGGAAATTCTGCTTCAAATGCCTTGATCAGTTCTTCATCGGTAACACCGGCTACTACCTGATCACCAACCCAGGCCACCATTTTAGCCAGCACATCCACGTCCTCAACCGGCATATAATCGAGCGTATTGATAATGACGCGCTCCGGTTGACCGGCTTCCTGTACTTCACCGAGGGCCACCCGGCGTTTGCGTGGCGGTGTTGCCGGTATCCGCAGGGCCAAGCTCACCCGCCCGTGCCACGGATCCCAGATCTCGGCGCGAACCACATCAACATCGCTCCACGGAAAGCCATCAACAGTATCATTGAAAAACCCACGCGCCCACAGAATCAGCCGCCGGTTGGTCAACGCAACGAAATCGGCGAGCGCGAGGCCACCAATGCGACGTCGTTGTTCGTCGAGGAGCGTACCATCGAACAGTGCCAGCAGGGTCTCGCCTTCTTCAAGCAAACCGCGCTGCTGCATCTCTTCGACGCTGGTCATACTCACATTAACACCGAGAAATGGTCTCATACCTGCTCCTTGGGCGGTTGCGACCGCCGATGATTGCAACACTTATGTCGTTCGATCTTGATCGGCATCACCCGATCCACTCAACGCTGCCAGCGACGTGCGGTGAAGAGGGGTTGTCCGACGGCGGAGCGGAATCTCGCGCCGATCCGTGATATTCAATGGAGATGAAGCCGTTGCAGCCGGCTGAGTCGTTGCCGGTTCGCGAGAGGGTGAGGCACGTCGGCGCAACGGAATCTCGTGGTAGCGGTGTGGTGCTGGTGTTGCTTCAGGTGTTGGCGGCTCAACCGGTGGAGAAGGCGCAGTTGACTGCTGATTCCCCATCTGCCGGTTAAGAAACGCCAGCGCAATCTGTTGAGCTGCCGGATTATTTGCGACAGTCTGAACCAAATCATTGACAGCACGAATAGCATCGGTTAATTCACGAATACTGGTCGGACTTAAATCAAATGGCAAATCCGCCTCGCGCAACGTGCGCCGCAGCGTATCCCATGCCGAACGAGCGAGGCGACCAGCAGTAAAGATTTGATTTGGCGGCAGGCTAGCCGGATCAATCGCAAAGAGTGCATTTGGCGCTGCCGGGGTACGTGCAGCACCTCCCGGCCAGCGGTATGGAGTTTCATCTATGCGCAACGCATCTTCGGAACCATAAATAGCAGCACCGAGCGCGGTCATCACATCAGGAGCAGCTTGCCGGGCATCGATGCCGGCAGCCAGTGCCGATCTTGCCGTTTCGGCTGCTGTACGCAACAACACTATCAATGCCGGTACATACACCTGTGGGATCAAAGTCAGGGTAAAAACTTGATCATCGGCCTCTGGCGCGCTAAAGCCCATCGTCACTGCGCCGTGGAGCGGATCAATGCCACGTCCATCAATCAATGTCAGCTCATGCAATGGAAAGGCATAACACAAATGGCGTCCGTAATCGCGTGCCCACAGAATCACCCGCAAGTCGGTGATCAGACAATAATCGTGCAGCGTTGGGCCGCTCAACCGCTGTCCCTGCTGATCGACCAAAACGCCATCTATCGCGACCAGCACTTGCTCGTCAGGATCGAGCACATCCAGTCGCGTAATCTCTTCCAGATGAGCTGGTACGGTGGTATGACTGTAGTAGAGCAGGTTAATCATAACGCTCCCGAGGGATCGGCGTGAGGCAACAGAACGCACGCCTCACGCCTGCCCGCCAGCCTAGCGGTTGAAGCGCGAGCGAATGCGCTTCGGACGGAAGCCGTTGCTCGGGCTGCTGCTGAACGCTCCCTCGCCCGAGCCGCTCCGGGACACGCCCGGGTAAGCATTGCGGTTGATGTTGTCAACCGCTGCCGCGGTGGCCTGTAGCGCATTCGAGACCCATTGCCAGTGGCCCTGGAACATGATGTCGCCGATTTGCGCCACCTGCGCCGACGACTCCGAGAACCAGCCTCTCGTCGCCATGCACACACCTCCTTATCAAACGGACTCCATTATTCAGGTCACCGGAGGCAAGCCTCCGAGAAACCCCACAGTTCAGGCTGCCTCAACGTTGCGCCATTTGCGGCGCCATGAAGGGTACAATCAACCATTCACCCTCCATCTCGGCCTGACCGGCTTCCAGACCGGCCAGACTGGTCGGCAGCGTAATGACCCGCCGGAAGTCACCGATCTGTATCACCAGCTCGTCGCCGTTCTGATACAGATCGAGTTGTGATACATCAGCGAATGGCAGGCGGATCTTGACCCGGTACGATTTATCGCCAACTTTGGCAATATCCAGCGGTGCCCGGTCGTAGAGCACCGCAGTCGGATCCATGTCGCCGTAAATGTCATCTCCCATCTGGCGTAGCTTCTCCAGGCCCACCACTTCTTCGGGATAGTACGGTACGCGACGGATAGGCAATGGCACGAAGGCATGTTCAACATCCTGGAGATAGCGCTGTTGCACATCGCGCCAGTGGTTAAGATAGCCGCTATCCTGATCGAGGGGCAAAATCTTGTTCACCACTACCATATCGACGGTCATACCGTACATCGACAGGTAGGTTAAGGCGCGCTGGCTCTCTTTAATCACCATCTTTTCCGGGTTCATCACCAGGCGGATCGATGTCTCCCGCGGGTTGGCCAGTGTTGCCGTTACCCCCTCCATCTGGCGGAACATCTCATCAACGGCATCATAGACTTCGGGTGGGGCAACCATTTTGTTGAGGCCGGGCGTAATCTTGCTCATGGGCCGGATCAACGGCCTGATGACGTAGCGCTCGGCACCGCGCAGCATGTTGATTGCCCATTTGAACGTCTCTGGGGCTGAGAGCAGGCGCAGCGTTTCTCCCGTTGGTGCGCAGTCGATCACCAGGAGATCGTAGTCGCCACGCTCTTTGTGTTTCTTGATGCGGATGAGCGGAAAAGCCTCTTCCATACCTGGCAGGACGCTCATCTCGTCGGCCAGAATGCCCTGTACGCCCTGCTCGGCCATCAGTTGCGCGAAGTGCTCACGCACGATACCCCAGTTGCTCTCGATATCGTGATAAATGCTCACTTCAAGCGCATCGAGGTTTTTGGTAATCCGAACCGGTTCCGGGCCGAGTGGCCCTTCCAGATCGAGCGAGTCAGCCAGCGAGTGGGCCGGATCAGTGCTCATGACTAGCGTCTTCAAGCCTCGATCTGCGGCCCGGAGAGCTGTCGCTGCGGCGACACTTGTCTTGCCAACGCCACCTTTGCCGGTGAAGATTAGAGTGCGCATCAGGGCCTTTCCAGGAGCTACTGCTCGGCTAGTAACGACCGCCACAAAACGGTGTTAATGAGGTCTGCAATCGAACACGACATGACGTTTTTGCTTAAAAGCCAAAACCCTTCTTCCTCCCGCTGATTTTGGCCTGTACCGCAATAGTAGCACGAATATCCGCATGTGTCAATAAATTTTTCTCATATGCATCAGGCTCGTATTGCAGTCTGATGCCTTTCTGATACTGTGTAAGCCGTGTTTTGACGTTTGTCAACGCAGTAGAGTTTGACGGTTCGTTGCAATATAATAACAGGAAGCTGGCCGGTCTCTGATCACGTCTGCGATAGAGTTCGTAGTATGATTTGCAACGAGCATACGAAACAGAGCGCGATCAGCGCTCTGTCGGGATGTTCTGTCTGTTGCATCACAGTTGCAATTTTGACGTGTTATATACTGACATTATACCATCTCTGCTGCTCTTTGGGCGAGTGTTGTAAACAGATCAGACTGATCCAGGTTGTCCGTCCAGGGAATAACCTGCCAGATTTCAGTGTGGCTCACCGAGGCGCCGGGATCGAGGCGGCAGAGCGGGGCCAGTGTTTCGAGTTCGGTACAGCCGCGGTCGTAATAGATTTCAAGATTGCAGTTGTTGTCCGGGTAATGGGCAGCAGGCTGGTACACCGTTCGTTTGATGAAGAGGGTCGCCTGGTGGAGATAGGCCAACCAGCCGGCAGCGCTATGTGCTCCCACTTTGGCCGGTGGCCCGGCAATCGCGGTGTTGATCAGGATGAAGTCATCGCAGAAGGCGAGTCGTGGATCGGGCAGAGGGGTGTAGGGCCAGAAGGTGATCTGGCGGTTGGGAAGCAAGGGATTGGCAGGGGGCTGGCCGTTGTGTAATGGTAAGATCGCTTTTCCTCCCGGTGCCAGTTGGGTAATCGCCCACGGCGCCAGTTCCACCGGCCACAGCCCATGGTTGGTGAGAGTGTGTTGCAGGTGTAACCGTGGTTGTTCAGGATCAAGGGTTACAGTCAGGCTCTTCGCGATACCTCCCGGATCAACGGCGCTGTGCAGCGTGACGCCGTGATCGAGCTGTTCTGCCGTAGGACCATTGAGATCAGGCCAGTAACTGCGAGGAAAAGCTTCAGGCGCATGCCAGAGCCGATGCCCACCGAGGAGAACAAACTCGCCCCACGGTGTCTCCCAGCGGGCGTTTGGTGTTTCGGCCAGCAGGTTTGGGCCGTTGTCGAGGTGCAATGCGAGGATACGTGGGCCTCCGGCTGCCAGGACTGTCAGACGTAAACGGCGTGACGTGATCGTCAGGGTTTCATAGCTCATACAGGTGTCTCTCTGCACGCAGGTTTCAGGTGAACTCGGCGCTATCGGAATCGAATCGGCTTCTCATGGTAGCATGCAATCGTGCATGACGTTCAACCACACTATGGAGAGGTTTACATAATGAATGAGCCAACGATCTACGAGCAAATAGGTGGTGAAGCAACCTTTCGGCGGATCGTCGATATTTTTTATGCGCGGGTGGAAGCCGATCCACGTTTGCGCCATCTCTTTCCGGCCGATCTCGAACCGGGCAAAGAGCATCAGCGTCTCTTCTTGATGCAATATTTCGGCGGTCCGCGCACATACAGCGAGCGCCGTGGCCATCCGCGGTTACGCATGCGGCATGCTCCATTTCCCATCGGGCCGCGTGAGCGCAATGCCTGGCTGGAACATATGCTGGCTGCGCTCAATGAAGCCGGTGTTCCGGAGCCGGCCCGTTCGGTGATGGAGAGCTATTTTCGCCATGCGGCACAGGCAATGATGAATCGTTTGGGGGAAGACTAGAACTTATTTCAAAAAGCTGTACTGTCGCGCTCTTATAACCATCTCCGGTGCCATCACGCGCTGAAAAGGTTGCCTTGATCGCTCATCATCCGCGTGTGGCGTCGTTTGGAGCGTGGCTGCCATGCTACCGCGCCAGCCGTGCTCACGATCTGGCACGTGTCACGTCGTTGACCCGGCTGGTCACGCCGATGCCGGGTGTGC
>NZ_DAOUBI010000020.1:0-23903 GCF_034432675.1 Chloroflexus sp.
CCCTGGGCTGAGATGCCGCTACTGTCAGATGTGCTCGTCACATCTTAGATAACGTCCGCACAGTGTTGCCTGCCCACGGAGCAGCAGCTACGACCCGCACCAGAGCACAAGCAGGGCTGGCGCGGCAGCGTGACTGCCGCACACCAAACGACGCGACACGGGAAACCCTGCCTGGCACCGGTATCCACACCGAAACGTAATCCCACTCCGTGCGAAGCGGGAACTCTGGTTCGGCGTATCGGTAGTGCAACAGTTCAGCCCAAAGGTGTTACCTTAACCAGGCACACCTCTACATAAGAGCTGGTATCACACCCCGAAAAACCCCACACATGCATGGTGCCGCACCCTACCCCAGGCAGAGGGCACACCCTTATTTAATATTTAACGGCTGCATACCGCTGGTAAACAATAGATCGAGAATCAATCGGCCGCAACGTCCCCAATGCGACCAAACTGCTCCTCGTCATGATCTCGCGGTGACCAAGCTTTTTCATCTACGATCAATTCAATCGTTTTGAAACGGCGACCAGTCTCGATATCATATCGATAGCGGACACAGACGAGACGATCCCCATACATTGCCTGTAGCTTCTTGGTACCACGCTGACCGGGTTTCAGTTTGAGACGAGTGCGCATTGCAGGCTCCATCGAGTGCCTAGGACAAGTCTTGGTATCAGGATAGTGACTCGGTGTTACGAAGTTGTTACCAACAAGTTAAGATAGAGCCTGAAGTTTCAGTTTTGCCCGGTGACACCAGAGCTTATTTCAAAAAACTGCTAATGGAAGTTATCTCACTCATTACTGACCACCTCCACGCATGATCGTGACGAGCACCCACAGCATCCTCGTGACCAGCCGGGTTAACGGCGTACCACGCGCCGGATCGTAAGCACGGCTGCTGCGGCAGCATGGCTGCCATATCAGTAGACTGGGAGCAGGATATACTGTCGTCGGTGATTGGCAAGCGTTCATGAGCCTGTGTGATGGTCGGATAGCATGATAGCGCAGCTTTTATGAAATAAGTCCTACTGCGCCGCAAGTGCTACAACGACAGCCAGGATCAAAAAATAAACAACCCAAAACCTGCATCTCCTTCCCCGTTATGAGGCGGTGCTTCAGTCCGCACATAGATAACCGGCGGCGATACAGGGCGAGGGAGCGCTATCCCTACCACCGTTGCGCCCACGAATACGATGAGACCAGGCAGAGCAAGGGTTATTATAGCGTCCCTCCTTAAAAGTGTTATTTTGATACTATTTATCCCGCTAAAAGAAAGAGGTGTTCGACAACCTATTATTGTCAATTATACACTAATATATATGTGATGTAAAGTACAAATCAGGAGCGACTGTTACATCGCTCCTGATCGAGATGTGAGGTTACTGATCCAAGTGGTGCAGGCGACGTTACTCTCTCACAACCAGACGCACGTAGAGCAGATTAGCGCATACTGCGGCGCACAGCCAATCCACCCACGACAGTTAATGCCAGAGCCATCACCAACAGAGCAACCAACGGCAGGGTATCGCCACCGGTTGTCGGCAGAGCTGCCGGTGCAGCCGTCGTGACCGGTGCAGTCACTGCAAGCTGAGGAGTGATGTTGGCCACGAAGTTGGTGGCGAAGACACTGTAAATCTGACCGGCATCAACAGTGGTTCTCGGCAGGTTGATAACGACTGCGCTGCCACCTGCCGGCGTTACCTGCAAATCATATGTTCCAGCCGGCACTTCGAGGTAGTCGCTGGCATTGGGGAAGGCCAGATTGCTGATCAGCGTGGTACCATCCGCCAGCTTGACATCTACCGCTGGCGCATCGGGGGAGAAGTGATATACGCGCACTTTTGCCTGACCGGCCGCAGGAGCGCTCAGGTTATCGACAATGACCTGTGGTTGAATGCTGGCCACCGGCCCAACCGCAGCAACCGTGTAAGCACGTCCGGCTTCGATGGTTACGTTCGCATCAATTACTGCCGAACCAGCACCAGCACCGGTTGGCGCAACCTGCACCCGGTAGGTGCCCGCCGGCAAATCAAGATACGGGCTGGCAGCGAAAAAGCCGACGTTTGTGAGCACCGCATTGCCATTGACAAACACATCTACTGCGGGTGCATCGGGTGAAGCGTGAATGACGCGAACTTTGGCAGTGCCACTTTGGGCAAAGGCTGCCGGAACGATCAACAAAGCGAACAGTAACGCCGTGGTCAGAGCGGTGAACAGTTTACGAGCCATGAAACACTCCTCCTTGTACAAGTATAATTCCCTTTTGCCCCAGAATTGCCAATCTTTTGACAATGGATTGCACAATTTCTGGCTTCACCTCTCTTTACGCAGGAGGGTGATAAGTGGATGTATGCAAAACGTGAGTTCTTTCATTTCATCAAAGTGGCGTTAGGTCGTCTGGTATATGCCAGGAGCGACACGACTCTCTACCGAACGTGAGGTATACTGGCTGAGCGTTCTGGCTTTGGTCGCGCTCAGCAAGGGTGGTAGTGCCAGAAATGACCTCAAATCTGGTGTAACAAGAGTCACGTACCGGCACCGGTATGCGCTGCGATCTGCACCTGCCGGTGCGCAGTGGATGCGGCAGCGTGGCTTCCACACTCTAAACTACGCGTCACCGGCAACCCAACCTGAACACCGTATCCACACCGGCAGGTCATACCACGGTGTGTACAAGCCGAAACGCCGTTCTCCGCATCTGCGGTCGCCGCCGGTATGATGGTGTGCTCACAAGTGATGACTTCTACATCAGGTGAGGGTGTCATTCAATGGAACGCATCGTTCGCAGCACGTAAAACAGGTTCTGGCATGGACGGAAAACCTTCAGCAGGCATTTGCATCATGAGCCAAACTATGCTATAATGCATCGGCAAACGGAATACGACCCCGTAGCTCAGTGGATTAGAGCGTTTCCCTGCGGAGGAAAAGGTCGTGCGTTCGAATCGCACCGGGGTCGCCAGTAAGCCCACCAAATATGGTGGGCTTATATCTTTTCAGCAATGTCGCCGATCACTCCCTCTGGCAGCGCCAGGCAATGTATATGTCGTGCCTACTGCTCTTTTATGTCAAATTTTCATGAACAGGGGGTCATCAATCGTCGTTGGGGCATCTACCCCTTCCCTCCGATCCGCGCACCCCTCACACACCGTTAGATTCACGTCTGGTCAGTCTGGTTCCATACGACGCGATTGCTCGTAGCGCCATTGCCATCAGGGGCACCACTGCAACACGCATCTAATCGTGAGCGCGGCTGTTGCGGCAGCATGGCTGCCGCACTCCAAACCAGGCGGATACGGGGAACCCTCTCGGTAACGGTATCCACTCCAGCGTGTGATCCCACGACATGTACAGCGATCACACTGGTTCCACACCTCTGTGATCAGGTGCGGTACCAGCATGATCGTGGTATAGCGTGTTATGACCGCTATAACACCAGATTCGATACTACAGAAGCGGCAGGAATACCCCTTCAAGGGCCAGCAACGCACGCTTGCGCTCGATCCCCCAGCGAAAGCCATGGAGCCTGCCATCGCTCCTCAGGGCACGATGACAGGGCACCACTATCGCCAGTGAATTGCTCGCACAGGCCTGTCCGACTGCCTGTGCAGCGCCGGTTGGTAATCCCAGCTCCTGAGCCAACTGACCGTAGGTACGGGTGCTCCCACGCGGGATCGTACAAAGCGCCTGCCAGACCAGTTGTTGAAAGGGGGTGCCAATTGGATCAAGTGGGAAGGCCGGGAGCGGTGCCTCGTTGCGCAGATAGGCTGCAATTGCCGATGCCGCCGTCTCCGCCAGAACACCAGTGGCAGTGCCCTCTATCAGAAAGCTGGCGTGGAGTGTAGCCAGCAGTGCTGCGTCATCATCACCTAAATAGACCGCACAGAGACCGCTATCGGTCGCAGCTACCAACACTCGACCGAGGGGGCTATCTGCATATGCAACCTCTCGTATCGGTCTGACACGAGCAACACGTTTATCATCTCGTGCTTGAGAATTGTGATTTGTCATGGGGGCAACTTCGTGATCAGTGATTGCCGGCATCACCCGACTGTAACCCTGCGCGATATATCGTCGGCACGTAGTCAACCATCGTCAGCCAGACAAGCGCATCATGCCTTCAGCTCACGGGGGCGAGGATTGCGCTTTCACCCCCGTGAGCTACGGCACGTACCTTCATCTGGTGCAACACTCTAAGCTGCGAGCCCGCCTCTAGCCACCGGCCTGTAGCTCTTCGGCCAGATCAATAGCCCGCAACGAAGCGGCTGCTTTATTACAGCTTTCGTTAAACTCATACTCCGGCGTACTGTCGGCTACCACACCGGCAGCGGCCTGGGCATAGGCAATACCGTCTTTGACAATCAGCGTGCGGAGTGCAATGCAGGTATCGAGGTCACCGTTAAAACCGAGATGACCAACGGCACCGGCATAAATCCCCCGCTGCTCACCTTCAAGTTCGGCAATGATCTCCATCGACCGAATCTTCGGTGCGCCGGTCACGGTGCCGGCAGGGAAGCAGGCCCGCAACGCATCGATTGGTTTCAAGTCAGCCCGCAACAGACCGGTCACTTCTGACACAATATGTTGAACGTGGCTATACTTCTCTATGGTCATAAACACCGGCACCTGAACCGTACCGGGCTGGCTGATACGTCCCAGATCATTGCGCCCCAGATCAACCAGCATCAGATGTTCAGCCCGCTCCTTTTCGTCGGCCAGGAGATCGGCAGCCAGTTGTTCATCTTCAGCCGCATCACGACCACGCCAGCGGGTTCCGGCGATGGGACGCGTGGTCACCTTCCCACCACGGACCTGCACCAGCATTTCAGGCGATGCACCAACCAGATCACCTTCACCGGTACGGATGTAAAACATGTACGGCGAAGGATTGATCGTGCGCAATGCCCGATAGATGGTGAAGCTATCAGCGCTGGTGGCTTTGCTGAAGCGCTGCGAAATCTGCACCTGGAAGATGTCGCCAGCCATGATGTACTCTTTCGCCCGCAGCACGGCCGCCTTAAATTCGGCCTCGGTCCGATTCGAGACGATAGGATTGGTTATGACCCGCGCCGGTGTGTTGTGCGGTTCGTAGTTGCGCAGGCTCAAGCCAATACCCGGCGGGAGTGGACGCTGTAAGCGAGCGATCAGGGTCTCGATCCGCTGCACGGCACGCTGATACTCAGCGGCAAGATCTTCGACATCGAGATGAACGTGCGAAATAACGATGATTTTGTGACGTATGTGATCAAAGGCCAGCAGCGTATCAACAAACATCCACCAGCTATCGGGCATATCGTATGGGCGCACTGGAGGTACCGGCAGACGCTCGAAATAGCGCGCCGACTCGTAGTTGAGGTAGCCAACCGCACCACCGACAAAGATTGGTAAATTGGGCAGGCGAATCGGGCGGTAGGCGTTCAGATAACTTTCCAGCACGATCAATGGATCGGTGTAGGTGAGGGTCTGCTTGTAACCACCATGGGTCGCCTGAGCCACACCGTCGTGCATACGCAGTACCATATACGGATCGCTGCCGATGAACGAGTAGCGACCGATATTCTGACCACCGGTCACGCTTTCGAGGAGAAAGCCCAGCCCACCCTGAGCGATCTTGAGATAGGCTGATACTGGCGTCTCCAGATCAGCCATAATCTCGCGATAAATGGGGCAGAGATTACCCTGCTGGCGTAACTCCTGTAATTGATCGAGGGTTGGATAGTACATACAATTCCTTATCTACGGTCATTGGGTAATACGAAGCCTACCCGCTCAAGGATCAGCGTCATCTTCGGTTCAGCCACGGCACGCGCCTGTTCGGCGCCAATCGCCAGGATACGATCAAGCTCTGCCGGATCGTTCATCAATCGGTAGTAGCGCTCGCGGATCGGGCGCAACGACTCAACCACTACCTCAGTGAGTTCACGCTTCAGCACACCATACCCCTTACCGGCAAAGTGTGCTTCGATCTCTGGTCGGCTACGCCCGGTCAGCAATTCATAGATTTGCAAAAGATTATTCACCCCGGCACGATCAGGATCATCGCTGAAGCGAATCTCGTTGTAGGAATCGGTGACCGCCCGCTTGATTACCCAGCGAATCTCGTCGGGATCGTCAACAATGCGGATCGCATGACCACGAGTTGTTTCCGATTTGCTCATCTTGACGGTCGGATCGTTGAGACCCATAATGCGGGCGCCGCTCTCGCGAATGACCGGTTTGGGAATAACAAAGGTTTCCCCAAAGAGATAATTGAAGCGCTGCGCGAGATCGCGGGTCAGCTCGATATGCTGCTTTTGGTCCTCGCCAACCGGTACCTCGTCGGCATCGTAGAGCAGAATGTCTGCCGCCATCAAGACCGGATAGGTGAGCAAGCCAGTCATCACGCTCTCTTGCTTCTGCGCTTTCGTCTTGTACTGGGTCATGCGTTCAAGCCAGCCAAGCGGTGTGATACAACTGAACACCCACGAACACTCGGCATGCGCCCGCACGTGACTCTGCACGAAGAGCGTCGTCTGCTGCGGATCGATACCACAAGCCAGCAACAAGGCGGCTAACTCGCGCGTCTGTCGACGCAAGTCGGCCGGGTCTTGCGGTACAGTGATCGCATGCAGATCGACGATACAGATGAAATTGGTCTTCTGGTCCTGCCCGGCAACCCATTGCTGGATCGCACCCAGATAGTTACCGATATGCAGGTTGCCCGACGGCTGAATGCCTGAGAAGACACGAGGTTTGCGCGTCATAGAGTTTCTCTCCTTAAGGCTACAATAAGGCTACAATGTGAAGCATGCTATACTACCAGGCAATGTCAGGTATTGCTTTCATATCAGGTATGCAATGAAACGATTTCTCTTCCTCTTCCTACTGATCGTCGTACTTGGCACCATGAGTACACCTACATCGCCAGTACAGGCCAAGAGTGGTGCCAGTTTTACCAGCCTCAATCCAACTGTACAGCCATTGATCCCGGCACCAGTTGCAATTCGGATTGGTGATTATACAGGTCCAGCCCATCTTGTTGTGTTCGACAGCCGTGCGCGCTTTGTCGGTGCTTTTCCCCTGACAATCATCGATGGGCAGGGATGGGTTGAGGTGACGCCCCGCGGTGCGCTGGGTACGCACTGGGCGGCGCTTTTCACTGCCAATGGTCAGATGGTAGCGAATGGAACGCTCTACCGACTTGAGGCCGAGACCACACTGCGCAGTGGCGTGGCCGGCTACGACCGGTTGTACCCGACCGTTCGCCAATTCATGGCAGCCGACAGATTGAGCTATCTGCTTGATGGACAAGCCGTAGCCGGCTATCGTTCGCCCGACAGCCCGTTGCTCTGGTTGCGCGATCACTACTACCAAAACCGGGCTTTTCGCTATTTTGAGAACGATCTGCGCTCGCTGCCTGAAGCCTTTGCTCGCGTCCAGGCCGAAGATGGTAGTCTGCCGGACTTTCTGGCCCGCCCGGAATGGGGGATTCTTGCCTTCCGCACGCCGGTCGAAGCCGATGTTGAATATCTGTTCGTTCAGTTGATCTTCGAGACATGGCAAGTAACC
Organism: Chloroflexus sp.; assembly: GCF_034432675.1. GTDB lineage: Bacteria > Chloroflexota > Chloroflexia > Chloroflexales > Chloroflexaceae > Chloroflexus. The sequence goes on from NZ_DAOUBI010000020.1 coordinate 7,546, forward strand.
GGTGACACCAGCTGGATGTTGCGTATGTTGCCGGCAGCTCAACGCGCGATTGATTACACGATGCGTGATCCGCTGCGTTGGGAGGCAACCCTGGGCCTGGTCAAGCGCCCCTTTACCATCGACACCTGGGACTTTGAATACGGCCCGCCGATGGTTAATCCGAACAACGGCGAGTTGGGGCCGCGCCACTGGATCGATGAGCAGACCAAATGGGGCATTTTCCACGGTGACAATACCGGTCTGGCGGCGGCGCTGCATGCCCTGGCGCTGATGGAAGAGGCTGCCGGACAGCGTGATCTGGCCGCAGTGCGCCGGATTATCGCTACCGATCTGATGACGCGCCTCAATACGCTGAGCTGGAATGGACGCTTTTACACGCACCATGTGAAACTCGTCCCCTACGATGTACCTGGTGTTGATGAAGCCAATCAATTAAGTCTCTCGAACGCAATTGCCCTCAATCGCGGCGTTTTAAGCGAGACGCAGGGGCGGGCGATCATTGCCGAGTATCTACGTCGGTTGAATGACCCCAACCGGATTGCCTTTGCCGAATGGTATAGCATCGATCCTCCCTTCCCGGCAGGCGCCTTCGGTATGAATGGACGCCTGGGTGAGCGACCCGGCGAATATGTCAACGGTGGTGTTATGCCGCTCGTTGGCGGCGAACTGGCACGCGGCGCGTTTCGCTATGGCTACGAAGCGTATGGCTTCAACATCTTGCAGCGCTACATTGACCTGATCGAACGCACTGGTGCCACATATCTCTGGTACTACCCAACTGGCGGTATCGCCCCGGTCAACGAATTTTTACCAACCGACGGCTGGGGTTCCAGTGCGATGCTGGGAGCCTTGATCGAAGGCGCCGCCGGCATCGAAGACCGCTATATCGGTTTTCAGTCAGTCACTCTTTCCCCACGTTGGCCAGCCGATCCGATACACGAAATTCGTGATGTATACGCTGTTGCCCGCTACGCCGCCGGTGATGGGTATGTCGCTTACCGGTGGCAGTTAACGCCGGCAAACGATCTTCAACCGGCACGGATTGAGCTGACAGCAACCGGCAGTGGTGAATCATTTCGGTTACGTTTGCTCTTACCATCCAACACAGAACCCAGCATCGTGTTACTGAACGGCTCACCGTTGCCGGTGCAGATCGAGCAGATCGGGTTTAGCCGTTATCTGGTCATTGATGCGACCGGCCCAATCATCAACGTCGTGGCCACGCTGAAACCCCTTCGATAGTACCCGTTGTACCACTGCTACCGCGAGGCGCACAACCATGCGCCTCGCGGCTGGTCAACCTAGGCCCCGACTGAAGGCAAACCGGCCAGCGCCATTGCCACCTCGGCGTCGGAATACTCGTAGTCGCGCAACCGACCCGCCTGATAATCCATATAGGCCTGCAAATCGAAATGACCATGGCCACAGAGATTGAAGAGGATCACGTCGCTCTTACCCTCTTCTTTGCAGCGGAGCGCCTCGCGGATCACACCGGCAATTGCGTGGTTTGCTTCAGGGGCGGGCAAGATACCTTCGGTACGGGCGAACTGCACGCCAGCAGCAAAGGTTTCAAGCTGCTGGATAGCAATCGCTTCAATTGCCCCGATTTCAAGCAAATGACTAACCAGCGGTGCCATGCCGTGATAACGCAGGCCACCGGCGTGAATACCGGGCGGCACAAAGCTGCTGCCAAGGGTATACATCTTTACCAGCGGGGTTAGATGAGCAGTATCACCGTAGTCGTATGCATACTTCCCTTTAGTCAGCGACGGACAGGCTGCCGGTTCAACGGCGACCACGCGCAACGGACGTTCACCGCGCAGCTTCGCACCGATGAAGGGGAAGGCGATGCCGGCAAAGTTTGAACCACCTCCGGTACAGCCAACCACCACATCGGGATAATCACCGGCCATCTCCATCTGGATCATTGCCTCCTGCCCGATCACCGTCTGATGGAGCAACACGTGGTTGAGCACACTACCCAACGCATAGCGCGTATCATCACGCTGCGCAGCAACTTCTACTGCTTCAGAAATCGCAATACCAAGACTCCCGGTGCTGTCGGGGTCTTGCGCCAGAATAGCCCGTCCGGCAGCCGTCTCGGTGCTGGGGCTTGCCACCACCCGTGCGCCGTATGTTTCCATCAGCGCCCGGCGATACGGCTTCTGATTGTAGCTCACCTTCACCATAAAGACTTCAACCTCAAGCCCGAAGAGCGCACCGGCGAAGGCGAGGGAAGACCCCCACTGACCGGCACCGGTTTCGGTGACCAGGCGGCGGACTCCTTCTTGCTTGTTGTAATACGCCTGAGCCACCGCGGTATTCGGTTTGTGGCTACCGGCAGGGCTAACCCCTTCGTACTTGTAGTAGATACGAGCCGGCGTATCAAGGGCTTTCTCTAACCGGCGCGCACGGAAGAGCGGTGTTGGCCGCCACTGTCGATAGATGGCCCGTACCTCATCGGGGATTGGGATAGTGCGCTCGGTACTCACCTCTTGCTTAATCAGCTCCATCGGAAAGAGTGGCGCCAGATCGGCGGAGCCAATAGGTTGACCCGTCGCCGGATGCAATGGCGGCGGCGGCAACGATGGCAAATCGGCAGCGATGTTGTACCAGGTCTCCGGCAGGCGATCTTCACTGAGTAGATACTTGACCGTTTCCACAGACACCTCTCCTTGCTGCAACAGACGAATAAAAAATCCCTCGACCGAACTGGTCGAGAGACGGGAAAAACCGCGGTGCCACTCTCGTTCGCCGCCGCTCACGCAAGCGACGCACTCTACAGGTGCTGTCGGCAAAGCCGCTTCACACCTAGCTCCCTGATAACGGTGGCGTCTCCGGCAGCGACTACTGCGGGACAAACCCGGTTCGCCGTGCGACTCACAGGCCCATTCACGAGCGCCGAACGTGCCGATCTCACACCATCATCGGCTCGCTGGATTGTCGCCACACTCGCTACTCTTCCTGATCAACGTCGGTTATTCTTTTACGTGGCCGTAGTATACCATTCACGTTCGGGAGTGTCAATGCCGGTTACCTGCTGTGCTGCCACCGTGCTCACGCGCAATGGGATCGGAGAGTTGCCAGCACTGATAGTTATAGTCAAAAACAAGCCAGCTTGCTATAATAGCAAGCAACAGTATGTCCGCAACCATACTCCTGTCTGAATTGCTCAAGAGCGAAGTGCCAGAATATTGATCCAGGCCCTCTGCAATTCATCAGACCGGCAACGGGCAATGCTGTCGTGAACTGTGTTCTAATGCAGAGAAAGGGGCATCTTATGACTGGCAACCAGCCTGAAGAGCTTATCTATCCGGCACACGTCAACCAAAAGTGGCTATTCCAGCTTTACAACGACGCCTATTTTGACGTTAAACTGGACAGTGATGGTGATGTTTGTCTCCGTCAGGGTTTCCAGGTTTGGGTCTTTCCGATCCGTGAGGGCGAGCAGATTCGCTTTATGTCTCAGTTTCGTGCCAACCCTGAACACGATCTGGCAGACCGACTCTTGTACGTCAATCGTATCAACGACGAGCTGCACATTGTACGAAGTTACGTTGATCGCAGTGGCGACATTGGCTTCGACGGCTATCTCGTCGTGTCTGGTGGTGTCACGCGACGGAATATCATCTTTGCTACCCGAACGTTCATTGACCACGTGCGTGCGGCTCTGGCAAAGGACGAAACCGACGTGATTGCCTGATCAGGCGATCATCCTCTCATCACCGTACCACACAGCTCCAGACGGATCAATCCTATGGAGGCTATGAACCGGCTCCGAACCTGAGTTTGCCACATCTTCTATACCTGTATATGCACAACGAGAAGGGAGGATGCAATTCATGCTCCCTTCTCGCAATTCATGATCGTGGAAAACGTAAACGCCTTGCATTTCACGATATTCATGCCCAATGCGATACCTGCATGAATTGCAAACGGCCACCCACACATTGGTGGCCGGAGAGAGGGGGATGGGGGACGGTGTGTAGATTAGGAGATTTTTGCCCGGCGACGACCACCGCAAATCGGATCGCCTGACGCATCGTATTGTAGCTTGCACAGATTAGCTCTGGATTAACCAGGCATTAGATATGTGTTAACGTCCAACGAATCAACGATCAGCATTCATGTTATCCACAAATTCCACCATTTATCCACAATCTCCTCAACATGTGAGGATTTATTCGCCGATAACCCTGTGCATTCCCGGTACAGCAGGGGAAGGCATTGAGAAGCCAGACAAATGTGGCGTGAATGAACGTTATACCCATCTCGTTACAACAAGAGACGAAGAGCTTTGCGATACAGTACATCTCTCCCAAGACAGACCTATGCATTACCCACATGTCACACTGCGTTAAGCCGGACTGCAAGCGCTTCCCGTGGCGCAGGCTTCCGGCCTGCGTAGAGAGGCATCCTCTCCACCGCTGTCAGGTGCTAACCCCACTGACAGGCTGGAAGCTTACCTCGCGATCTGATACACCGTCTACCGCCGCCACCACTGCGACCATCCATTTCCCATTCGTGACGTGAGACCCACACGACAGCATTACACTACGATACTGTCCGGGATCACGCACGATGAGATAGACGCTGCTAATGCGTGAAGAGGTTGACAAAATAGTTATGGGTAATGCATAGCAAGACAGACCAGGAGGACTGTTTTCAACAACCTCTCTCCTGGGGCCTCACTGGTGAGATGGAAGATCAACTACCCCAATCAGAACAACATCCGCAGAGAAGGACATTATACCGTGGCAGGATACGATACGATGAAATACCTCCCCCAGAGGCACCGTTATCAGGAGTTGTGGAAATCTGGTGGATGAGGTTAATAACCCGCCCCACTGCTGCCCCATCCTGATACGAGCCATTGTTGTCAAGAGTCACCCCGGTGTATTCGCAGCAGCGTCAGAAACACCCAATAGCGAGCGTGACCGGCTATCAAAAGCGGTGTATACTCAAACAGGAGTACATGTTTTCATCATCACATAGAGGAGTAGGGAGTGTCACCACGAATTGTTATTGTCGGCGCCGGCCCTGGTGGGATGGCTACCGCCATTCGCTTAGCCGGTCAGGGCTATCAGGTTGAAATCTTTGAAGCCGTTGATTGTCCGGGTGGACGCATGCGCGGCTTCTCACTCGGTGATTACCATTTCGACACGGGGCCAACGATCTTGCAAGTGCCACGGGTCTACGATGAGTTGTTTAGCAGTGCCGGGTTACGTTTCAGCGATTATGTCACGCTCATCCGGCTCGATCCAAATACCCGCATTCGCTTTTGGGATGGCGAGTATCTTGATTTGACCTCAAACATTGCAGCCTTCAAAGCACAGTTGGCCCGCTTTGATCCAGCATTGCCGGCAGAGTTTGAGCGCTGGTATATCGAGCATATCCGTAAGAATGTGGTCGGTTATGAACCATACCTGGGCACACCGGTGCGCAGTCCACTCGGCTACTTGAAACCTCGCGAGGTCGCGGCTGCGCTGGCCTTCCGCCCCTGGGAGAGTTTATACGACCACTTCAAGCGCTTCTTCCGCGATGAACGGGTCGTCTACGCTCTTTCATACCAGGCCAAATATCTGGGCATGCACCCAACCGCGTGTTCCAGCGTGTTCAGCTTGGTAACCTTTCTCGAATTTGCCGACGGCATTTGGCACCCACGTGGTGGTTTCCGTGCCCTGGCCACCGGCTTGGCAAAGGCAGCAACCGACCTGGGTGTCGTTATTCACTACAACAGTCCAGTGAAGCAAGTGCTGGTAGAAGAGGGACGAGCCTGCGGCGTTGAGCTGGTCGGTGGCGAACGGATAAAGGCTGATGCAGTAGTCGTGAATGCCGATTTTGGCCACGCGCTCACTCATATTATTCCGCCCCACGCACGCGGCACATACACCGACCAGAAGCTCAACTCGATGGAGTTTTCATGCTCGACCTTTATGCTCTACCTGGGCGTTAACCGGCGTTGGGATCAACTGCCACACCATCAACTCTACCTGTCGGCCAATATTCGTCGCAACGATCCTTTGTGGGCGAAGAGTGCCGTTCTGGATGAAGATGACCCATCATTCTATGTATGCAACCCGACCATTGTTGATCCAACCAACGCCCCGCCCGGACACAGCACCCTCTTCGTGCTGGTACCGGTTCCCAACCTGCGCTATCCGGTTGATTGGGCAGCGGTTGAGCAGCGCTATCGCGACCTGATTATCCGGCAGATGGCCAAACTCGGCTTTGAAGACGTTGAGCGCCACATTGTCGTTGAACGACGGTACACTGCGGAGACGTGGCGTGACGAGCACCACACCTATCTGGGTGCAGTCTTCAATTTGATTCACAGTTGGAGTCAACTCGGCCCACTTCGCCCGCATATCCGCCACAATGGCGCACGCAACCTCTACTGGATCGGTGGGGCAGTTCATCCAGGTAGTGGCTTGATGACCATTCTGGAAGCCGCGAAGAGTGCAGTACATTTTATCGGTGAAGACCTACCGCTTCACCAGACAACCGCGGTTGCCCATTAGCCTGCCAGTCATCAGCGTGGGCGTTGCCCCGGGGCAACGCCCGGCACCCATCCATTCAAAACCTTAATCGCGGGCACTGCCGTGGGCCAGTGCAAACAGCTCATCGACATCAAGCAGTAACGCAGGCTGCGGCAGATCACGGATCACACCGCATGAAATGCCGTCGATGTGATCCACCGGTACCAGACCATCGGCACCCACCCGATGGATGCTCATCACCTCATCAACCAGTAGACCGATTTCTGGCGGCTGATCAATATCTGAAGCAGCCAGCAGAATGTAGCTACCGAGATCGTAGCCAGGAGGCTCACCAAGCAGCGAACGGCCATCGATAACCGGTACTGTCGCACCATGCACCGAGATCACACCACAAACGATTGCCGACACATCGCTGGCAGGAGTTAGTTCAGCGAAACGGGCGGTATGAACTACTGTCTGCATTGGCAGTGCAACAAACCGGCTTCCAATCCGGCAAACGATGGTCATTGTCGTTGAGGGGGGATTTATTGTGCTCACATTGACCTCCCTGTCATTCAGATTTGACTATACTGTACTCTAAATAACCGGCTACCGGCGTTATAATCAGGCAACCAGCAATGAACGTTCCACCGACAACCATCTATCTCGGCCTGGACCTGGCGTGGTCAGAGCGCAATCCCAGTGGCCTGGCGGCAGCCTGCGGTACGCCGAGTGGCGCACATCTGATAGTTCGTCCACACCGTTTGAAGACGACCGCAGAGATTGTGGCGACAATTCGCGCTACCTGTGGCGATGCGCCGGCCATCCTGGCCATTGACGCTCCACTCCTCGTACCGAATGAGACCGGTCGGCGTCTGGCTGAAGCCGAGTTAGCGGCAGCGTTTCGTCAGTATCACGCCGGGCCACACCCGGCAAACCGACAGTTGCTGCGACGTTATGGCGGTTTGCGTGGCGAGGAAATCATCGCTGCACTGGCCAGTGATGGATTCTGCTACACACCAACGATTGAGAGCGGGGTTGGAGGGCGATTGATTGTTGAAGTCTTTCCACACCCGGCAACCATCGTACTCTTCGGGTTGCCCCGGATTCTGCAATACAAAGTGCGCCAGGGACGTTCCTTAGTCAGTCGGCGACACGAGCTGCGGCGGTATCTCGACCTGCTGGGCAGTTTGATCCACGCCGATCCGCCGCTGATTGGCGTTGACCGTATCTGGGAGAAGGTTGATCTGAGCGATACAGGTGCAACGGCACTCAAAGCTATCGAAGACGAAGCCGATGCGGTACTATGTGCCTACATTGCGCTCTATGGTCATCGTTGGGGAGCAGCGAGATGTCGCAGCTTCGGCACAGTTGACGGTGGGGCAATTTTTACCCCATACTGGTACGAACAAAAGACCCCAGCAGCGCCGATCAATCAGGGATAGGCTATGTTCGACAGTCGAACCACAACCGAACTCTTCTATCAATTTGGCCTGGCCTTGCTCATCGGGGCATTGATCGGCTTACAACGCGAGCATGCCTACACCGGCGTTGGCGAGTTATTTGCCGGCGTACGCACGTATGCCATCGTTGGTCTCATCGGTTGTGCCGGAGGGTTAGCAGGTATTACACTACAGGCACCGATCATCTTTGCTGCTCTGATAGTCATCGTAGGAGGACTATTAATTGCCGCGTATGTTGTAGGCAGTGGTCAGGAAGGACTGGGACTAACCAGTGAGATGGCGCTCATTACTACACTCCTGTGCGGTGGCCTGATTGCCTGGGGGTACGGAACACTAGCCACGGCTGTAGGGGTAGCAACTGCGGGCTTACTGGCATTGAAAAGTCGCCTACACGATTTCGCGCATCGGCTCAGTACCCAAGACATGCAAGCGGCCCTAACCCTGGCGGCAATCAGTGCGATCATCTTACCGATCCTGCCCAGCACATCAGTAGCTCCAGCGCCATTTGATGTCATCAATCCCCAGAAGATATGGTTTCTGGTTGTCCTCATTTCGACCTTCAACTTCAGCGGCTATGCGCTACACAAGATCATTGGGTCAACCCGCGGTATTGCATTAACCGGCATCATCGGCGGAATCGTCTCATCAACAGCAGTAACCCTGGGTAATACACAGCGTAGTCACAGCGAACCAGCGTTGAGTCGGGCGTATGCGCTGGCCATTCTTCTGGCGTGGAGTATTATGTTCCTACGAGTGGCGATCCTAACCGGTGCGATTGCACCGAATGTCCTTCCCTTTTTATGGCCAATCATTGCTATTGGCGGCAGCGCTTGCCTGATTGGGAGCCTCTGGTTGGTAAAACAGGCGCAGGGCAACGATTCGAGCAGTCTGACGCTGAGCAATCCGCTGGAGCTACGGTTGGCTATCGGGTTCAGCTTACTGTACGCCGCCATCCTGGTCGGCGCAAACCTGGCACGAACCTGGTTTGGTGATGCCGGGATTTATCTCTCCAGCATCTTTGGCGGATTAGTTGACGTGGATGCGATAACCCTCTCACTCAGCGAGCTGGCAACAGTAAGAAACGGAATTGACGAGCAGACCGCAGCGCGGGCTATCGGTACTGCCGTCCTGACCAACACCCTGGTGAAAAGTGGCATTGTCATTGGTGGTGGTTCGAGCCTCTTACGAAAGACCATGGCGCCCATATTGCCATGCTGGTCGGACTGCTCTGGCCATGGTAAGATCGCATATCGTTGATGACGACCACCATCACCAGATCCATGGAAACAGTCGCCAGGTGCGTTGTTGATACGTCTGGTAGTCAGCAAACCGAGACTGGAGTAACTGCTCTTCATACGTCAGCTTAGTGATGAGGACAATCAACAGACCAAACCAAAATCCCCAGCGCCACCATACAGGCAACACCAGTATCCAACCCAGGGTGACGAGGAGCAGGCTAGTGTACATTGGATGACGAATGAGACGATAAGGGCCGGAACTTACCAGTTCGGTGTGGGGCAAGGGATCAGGGAAGACCGAGAGACGGCGAAGACGCATTGTGAACAAAGCCCACAGGCCTAAAGCCAAACCGGCTACCAGCAAGCACAGTGGGAGTAGCGACGTTGGGATAAGGGGGCCACTTAGCACAATAACACCCAAACATCCAAACTGAGCAAGCACCAGACTTATTGAGTAGAATGGCGAACGCATCTTCATCCGAATCCTCTCTTCAAACAATAGTGTGTAAGGACTGCATAGTATGATTGCATCAATCCGCGGCATCATTCAGAGCATCGGTATCGACCACCTGATTGTCGAAACCGGTGGGGTGGGACTTCTCATCTACGCTCCGCGTTCCACTTTGAATGCTGTTGGTCAGATCGGTAGTGAAACGTTCCTCTACACCCTGCTCATTGTACGTGAAGACGCTCTGACATTATACGGTTTTAGCGATCCAGCTCAACGCAACCTGTTCGAGCAGTTGATTGGTGTCAGCGGAGTAGGCCCCAAAATCGCCTTAAACCTGCTATCGAGTGGCTCTCCCAATGAGATACAAAAGAGTATTGCCGGTGGCGATATAGCACGCTTGGCACGAGTGCCGGGAATCGGCAAAAAGACTGCCGAACGGATTGTGCTGGAACTCCGGGGTAAGATCGATTTGCGCCAGCTATCCGGCACGACTCCAGGCAACGTGAGCACTCTCGACCGTGAGCTGACCGACATCCTGATCAGTCTAGGATACAGCGCTACAGAAGCAGCCGCAGCAATCGCGGCCCTACCGGGAGATGCCCCACCAACCCTGGAAGAGCGCTTACGACTGGCATTACGCTATTTTGGTAGTGCCTGAACAGAAGCAAAACTGACCGTGCGCTCTTTTTCCGTATCAGGGTAAGCCAATCAATATCTCTGTCATTCGCCCGCGGGACTACAGGTTTCCGATAGGAACAACCTACCCGTCTGATTGTCCCGGCACAGATGATGGCCAGCCATAAATAAGAGGCCTGCCATCAACAAAGCGCGTAATCTGTGCCAGCGAGATGATAGGGACTCCTAGCTTTTGCAGCAACAACCGCCCTTCTTGAAACTGCTTTTCAACCACAAATGCTGCGGCAACCACAGTAGCTCCAGCCTCGTGCACCATATCGGCCAAAGCCAGTGCAGTACGACCATTAGCCAGAAAATCATCGACAATCGCCACACGACTCCCCGCAGGAATAAAGCGGGCTGAGATGGCCAGTTGAACCTGACGATCACGGGTTGGTGAATGGATGTGGCGGGTCAATGCCGGCAGTGGAACATCGGGATCGTACTTTTTCGCATACACGAGAGGCAACCGGGCGGCAAGGGCTGTAGCCAGCGCCGGTGGAATACCACTCGCCTCTGCGGTCAGAATTAACTCAGCGGCAAATGGTTGTAAGCGAGTTGCCAGTTCAACACCAATAGCAGACATTAGGTCTGTATCAATCCGATGGTTGAGGAAGTGATCGATCTTGAGGATACGATCATTAACGACAACACCCTCCCGGATGATACGTTGAGCAAGCGGAGGAAAGGGTTCGCACAAAGAGCGTTCAACCAGTTGCATAGGATATATCCACACCACTATAAACAGGTAACTCCCTTAATGTCAAAATGATAAAGCACAAGAAGAGAATCGTCATGATCGTAGGCTTGTGGAAAGTGTGGAAAGTAGTCATTCCAGCTTATTCTAATGCCTCAAACCGCATGTGGATGACTTGTGAACGTCTATCCACAAAAGGAGCGTTCAAAACAATGTACGAAGCGTCTTACGCAAATCCTCCACGAGCTATCAACGACTTGTTCCGCAGGTTATCCACAAACAGTCCAAGTTTTCCACATAATATCGCAAGTTATCCACAAGCCGGTCAAAATAACAGAGGGCGGTTTAACCGCCCTCTGTTAAACACCATCTAACAGAATTCAGGACTTCTCACCAGGCCGGTCACGGTCATTGAGATCAAGAGTATTAATGAAATTGCGGAAGATGGAGAGGGAGTCTTCATTCAGCTCAGGTTCAGGCTCAGAGGACGCCTCTGACGCAGGCTCCTCGTTGCGCGATACTGGTGTAGGAGGAACAGCATCATCTGACTGCTCTTCCTCATCAAAGAGGACCCCTGCTTGATCCAGCACATGAGCAGCAACAAAGATAGGGGCCTGTACTCGCTCAGCAAGTGCAATAGCATCACTGGGTCGCGCATCAAGCTCAACCGTCCGCCCGGCCTGATCGATCAGGATACGTGCAAAGAACGTATTATCGCGAATATCGCTGATATAGATTTGACGGACTTGTCCGTCTAACTCGCTGATGGCAGCCTTGAGCAGGTCGTGGGTCATCGGTCGTTGCGGTTCGTGACCCTGAATGGCCATCGCGATGGCATCGGCTTCAAACTGGCCGATCCAGATGGGCAGGTAGCGATTCCCTTCGGTTTCGCGGAGAACGACGACCCGGCTCTGCGTCAACAGGCTGACACGGATACTATCGACAACGACTCGTATCATTAGCCGGCCTTTCATGGAACGCCCATCGCCGGAAGCCAAAGCGACGCCGGACTGGGCAGCGGAAAATTCTACGCTTATATCTTATCATGCGATGAAAGATGCCGTCAAGATTGACAAAGTAGTCTACTACGTGTATGCTCTACAAAGAAGGTGAGAATAGAAGCATGCACGTAGTCTTTCATCATCCTCCATGGCTAGAGCGATGGTTGCGCAGCAAGCGGCGGCTGGCTGCGGCACGACGGACTGTTCACCATGTGCGCGATGGCTACTGGGTTGCTACGCAACCCTCTGTCGAAGGTTCGATACGGTCACGAGCGTTACGCTGGCAGCTCCGCCTTTCCCGGCAGTTAGCTCATATCCTGCTGTTAGTTGGGGTACTTGGCGTTTTAATCGTTGATCGAACGCTTCCTCTTCAATTGCTGACAAATCCCCGTGAGGCGTCTGACGCGATAGTGACGCAATTGTCTTCAGCAGTGCCGGCAGAGCAGATAGTACGAATTGCGCCGGCGGTACGTCATACACCCTCAAAGACAGTCGAGCCAGAACCAATTGCGCCGGCGCTACGAGCGCCCCAGCCGGTATTGACCGCTTTTCAAACAACACACATGCTGGCTGAGAACGAAACGCTGGCTGAGGTAGCCGAGCGCTATCAGATTCCTCTTAGTACCTTAGTGTGGACAAACCAACTGGATCGTGGCGATGCGTTGCGGGTTGGGCAACCGTTACGCATACCACGCCTGGCTGGGGTAACACATACGGTTGTTGAAGGGGAGACACTTGTGGGTCTGGCCGAGCGCTACGGTGTGGCACCGGAAGCTATAGCCACTTTTGCGCCGAATCGGTTGCCTGGTGGTCAATTGGTCATAGGTCGCGAAATATTTATTCCCGGCGGTCGATTGCCGTGGTCAAATGAACAGGAGGCTGCGTTTGCCCAGCGTCGTGTCGAGCCGGTTGGCATTGTCCTGGTAGATGAAACAAATGTTCGATCTGGCCCAAGCACTGATCATCCACGGCAGGCGCAGTTGGCAGCCGGTCGGCAAGTGGCTTTACGAGGGCGATACAATGATTGGGTGAAGATTGAAATCGGCGATATTACCGGTTGGATTCGGAGTGATTTGTTAGAGGTTGATCCGGCGCAAGTCGCAGCACTCCCGGAAGTCCGCGATTTTCCGCCTCCTCCACCGCGCTGGGTCTGGCCTGCACGAGGGGTGTTGACCTCTGGTTTCGGGCCACGTTGGGGTGGATTTCATAACGGGATAGATATTGCCAATCGTGCCTGGACACCAATCGTTGCAGCGAGTAGTGGACGGGTACGTGAGGCAGGATGGTGTAGTGGTTACGGGTATTGCGTCAAGATTCGGCATCCTGGCGGTATCGAGACGATCTACGGTCATCTCATTGCCCAGCCAGTTGTGCGGGTAGGACAGGAAGTGAGTGCCGGACAACTAATTGGCTATATGGGAAGTACCTATGATCGCGCTGGAGGCGGCTATTCAACCGGCGTTCATCTACACTTCACCATTCTCGTCAATGGGCGTGCCGTTAATCCATTGCGTTATCTTCCTTGATGTTGTTTTGTGCCTGCCTGTGGTACAATAGCGCTCAGAGTGGCTGCTTGAGGCAGGTGTTTCACGTGAAACAACATCCAACCCATTCACAACCACATATCATCGCGATTGCCAACCAGAAAGGTGGGGTTGGCAAGACGACGACTGCCGTTAACTTCGCCGGCGAACTTGCCCGGCGAGGCTTGCGTGTTCTACTCGTTGATATTGACCCTCAGGGGAATGCCACTACCAGCCTTGGGATTGCGAAGACGTCGCTAACGGTGACAACCTACGATCTCCTGCTCGGTGGCGCACCACCCGAAACGATTCCTCGTTCAAGTGGCCGGGAAAGGCTGGACATCATTCCTGCCGATCAAGAACTGGCAGGTGCCGCTATTGAGCTGGTAAGCGTAGAACGGCGCGAGTGGCGACTTCGTGATGGCCTGGTGCCACTTTTGCAGCGTTACGACTGGATCGTTATCGATTGTCCACCATCGCTTGGTTTACTCACTGTGAATGCGCTCTGTGCTGCCAGTGCCGTTCTGATCCCGCTCCAGTGCGAATATCTGGCCCTGGAAGGATTGGCACAGCTCAAGATGACCCTGGAACGAGTGCGGGAGAGTCTGAACCCTACCCTGCGCATCCTTGGTGTAGTAATGACGATGTACGATGGTCGTACCAATCTGGCGCAACAAGTAGTGGATGAGGTGCAACGCTACTTTCCCCGCCTCATCTGTCGTACCCTGATTCCGCGCAGTGTGCGGCTCAGTGAAGCTCCCAGTCATGGACGTATCGCCTACGAATATGATCCCAATGGTCGTGGTGCACAAGCCTATTCCCTGTTAACCGAAGAATTGATCGGACGGGAGGAACGAGTCGCATGAGCCGGAAACGTGGACTGGGAAGTGGACTCGATGCTCTCATTCCTGCCGCATCACTTGATCAGACACCGGTGCGGGAATTACCGGTCGCGGCAATTAAGGCTAACCGTGCCCAACCCCGTACTGCCTTTGATGAGAGCACGCTCGCTGAGCTGGTGGCTTCAATTCAGACCCATGGCGTGCTCCAGCCGATCATCGTGAGTGAAGACCAGCAGGGGGGCTATGAACTGATCGCCGGCGAGCGCAGGCTACGCGCTGCCCGTATGGCCGGTCTTGCTACCATTCCGGCAATCATAAAAAATGCGACACCGCAACAATTTCTTGAACTGGCGCTGGTTGAAAATGTCCAACGGGCCGACCTTAACCCCCTGGAAGAGGCTCAGGCCTACGAAACCTTGCGGCGTGAGTTTGGCTTGAGCGATGAAGAAATTGCCCGGCGTGTCGGTAAGAGTCGCGTGGCGATTGTCAATAGTCGTCGCCTGTTGCGCCTCTCTCCCGTGGCTCGTCAGGCTCTCCTCGATGGCACAATTAGTGCCGGCCATGGTCGGGCACTGTTGCGGATCGAAGACGCAACGGATCAGCAGGCTGCGCTTGCATTAATCAAAGAGCGTGTCCTCTCTGTGCGTGAGATCGAGCATCTGTGTGAGATTGCCTCCCAACCCGGCCTGGCAGCATCTGCCCGTCATGCACTTTGCGCTGGGCAGCTTGAGCCGGCGCAGGCTCTCGCCCTGCTTCAGATCGGTGATGCCCAGCTTCAAAACGCCGCTTGTGAAGCGATTATCACCCATCACCTTGGCTTGACTGAGACTGATCGGCTCTGCAAAGTACTCACCAGTGGTGTTGATCTGGAAATGGCTCTAGTGCAGGTGGTAGAACCACTTGGCGGGAAGATGCCTTCTCCAGGTAGGACGATTTCATCACCAGAACGCCAACGCCTACCCGCAACTCGTTCACCAGAAGATCAGATGGCGCAACAGATGTTTGAAGAGTTGCTGCAAACGCCAGTTCAGATCGCACGTAGCGGGCGCACGATTAAAGTAACAATTACCCTGTACGATGACGAACAGTTACAGGGTTTGTATGATCGTCTGTCTGGGAATAGCTAGTGGTAATCGTATGACAATGATTGTTGCTTTTGGGAATCCGGTATACGACGAGATTATTACACCGGTGGTGTCTACCGGCGGACGTGTTCTCTCTGGTTGTTCGACGAATGCCTGTCTGGCACTCAGTCGACTGGGACGAACAACCGCGCTAGTTGGCCGGGTTGGACCTGATTATGCTGATCGGTTTCAGTCTGATCTGTTGCGCTACGGTATCACACCGTTTGTCTCATTATCGGCCCAGACTGGTGGCTTTAAGCTGGTCTATGATACGCGCGGAGATCGGACGCTTGATGTGCTCGGTGTTGCCGATCCAATCCAGACCGTGCCTGACATTGTTACCAGTGCGTCAGCCGTGATTGTTGGCCCGATCTTGCAAGAGACGTCCCTTGACCTGATCCGATCTATTCGAGATCGAACTGATGCTCCGATCTTTCTTGATCCGCAGGGCCTCCTCCGGCGATTTGGTGCCGATGGGCGGATCGAACACTTCTTGCCAGACGATTTTGCCGCCATTGCGCCGCTCTGTCACGTGATTAAGGCAAACGAGGTAGAAACAAAAGTGATTACCGGGATCGATCCGCGGGTCGATCCGGCAGCGGCAGCGCGTCGCCTACGCGAAACTGGTTGCGCGATTGCTATTGTGACAATCGCTGAGGCAGGTTCCCATATCGATGATGGTGAACGTTCCATTCCTGTCCCGGCTTATGCGACCGATGCCCGCGATCCGACCGGTGCTGGAGATACCTACATGGCCGGTTTTATTCACTCCTATCTCTCTGCATCACACGATCTCTTCCGGGCCGGTTGTACCGGTGCTGCGACGGCGTCAATCTGGATTGAATATACCGGACCTGATGCACCG
>NZ_DAOUBI010000021.1:0-4930 GCF_034432675.1 Chloroflexus sp.
CAGGGACGCCTGCAACTTACCATGAGGAAACCATAAGATGACCGTTACTGCTTTTCGAGTGCAGAACTTCATGGGCTTTGAAGACAGCGGTTAGGTTGAGTTGCGACCGATCACACTGTTGTTTGGTCGCAATTCCAGTGGCAAGAGTGCGCTCATCCGTGCGCTGTTGCTATTACACCGAAGTCTTAACAGCACACGGCTACCGCCTTACTCGCTCGTTTCATCCTGCTGCAGATGATCTCCCCGGCGCAGGCGGGCTAATTTGGCCTGGATACGCCGACGAGCAGCAGCAGTTGCTTCCGGGTCGAGTTCAATCGCGGTTATTTGATCCGCTAGCCATTGAATGCGCAGCCAGTCGCCTTCACGGGCATTCGCCGGGAGCATGGTACGCATCACATCGTGCGGTCGCTGGGTTTGACCGATCAGGATCACTGCGTATTCACCTTCAAAGCGATCAATCACGCCCTGTTCATACCGAACCTCTTCCATACGGCAATTCCTTTCTTATTCTAGGGAAGGCGTTCACAGGCAATCCCGTCGTCATCGCCATCTAACCGGTGTGGATCGCGGGCCGGGCCGCCGTTGGCAAGGAAGAATGCCTGGGCTTCAGCCTGGGTCGCAAAATCGCTGCAATCACGATCACCCTGGGTCGTGTTGTTGGATGAGGGAGCAGTACCGAGCGTTTCTGGTGCAGTAGTCGGTGGCCGATCATACCCGGTTTGAATCTGATAGTCAACGCCGTTGGTGACGATAACGATAGTGCCATGTTCATCCGTGCCGTACACTGCGGCCCCTACCCACTGCAGGGCTTGAATGGTTTCGCGGTGTGGATGACCGTAATTGTTGTCGCGTCCGGCCGAGTAGACGGCAATCCTTGGCTGTACTGCAGCCAGAAACTCGGCTGTTGAAGAGGTGCGCGATCCGTGGTGAGCGACCTTCAGAATAGTGGCGTTGAGTCGCTCACGCACTGTTGATAGCATGTCCAGCTCGGCAGCCGCCTCTACATCGCCGGTGAATAGAAACGAGACATTCCCGTAAGCCAGGCGCAGCACGACCGAGGTGTTGTTGAGATCGTCGGCCTCGGGATCGCTGTGCAGCACCTCGAAACGTAACCGACCCAGCGGAATGGTATCACCACGCTGCACTTCATAATACGGAACCCTTGCCGCATCAATCGCATCGAGGAGTTGTTCGTAGGTACTGGTGGTATGGGTTGCACCAGACGTCCAGAACCCTTTGACCGGTAACGCTCTCAGCACTTCAACCAGCCCGCCAATGTGGTCGGCGTGCGGATGCGAGGCGACCATCACATCAATCTGGCCGATCCCCCGCTCACGGAGATAGGCAAGTGCCAGGCCGTTGTCGTATCCACCATCGATCAGCGCCGTTTTCCCCTCTGGGGTGCGGATCAGAATGCTGTCACCCTGACCAACATCAATCACATGCACTTCCAGGGGTTGCTCCCCGACAATGGCGGGTTGCTCGACAATTACGGTCGGCGCAGCCGATGGAATCTGCGTAGCTGTTGGGGTTGGTGGTCGTGTGGTTGGAGTATCATTACCTGTCGTGCCGACAGATTGTGGCCGCTCTTGATCAGCCGTACCTGATGTTACGGCCCGGTCTGGCAAGAGAGCGTTGAGAGCGCCGCAGATCAGGATGAAGCCGATCAGGCCAATCACCAGGCTACCACAGCTCAACCGGAAACGCGATCGGGCAGGACGTTGCCGTGGTGCAGTTGGACGATGAAGGGCTCTGCCGCACATGCTACAGAATCTGGCCGATGATCGTAGCATTGCACCACAGAAAGGACACGTAGTTTGGCGGGGCATCGTTATCTCCCTTTCATTGAAGATCACTCTGACGTAGCACAGAGCCTGGACTGTGCAGGTCGCACATACCGGATCCCCCGATCACAACAGCATTCGCATGAGTGCCGCATACCGTCAGCAGCGATCAGCGTGTACCATGCGATCGGAATAGAGTACGGTAGAACGTATCTCTCAAGCCGTACTGTCGGGCCAGCAGACTATCACACAGCTTCGCGAACGCTTGCCAATCACCAACGACAACATATCCTGCTCCCAGTCTGTCGGTATAGAAGAGGACAGTGCTGACAACCATCTACAGTGCAATCATACTCTGGATCGGCTGTCTTGCCCGCTCGTCATGCGCGTGTCGCGTCGTGTGGCGTGCGTCAGCCACGCTGACGCATCAATAGAATTATCATGCCCGCACTCCAAACGACGCGATCCATGCGGCACCGTAAAGCGAAATGGCGCACATGCTGCACGGATGAACGCGATGACCTTAGTTATACTGCAATCATGTATGACCGATCAACATCCCGGTTAATTCAGTTCTCTTCTGGAGGCATGCCATGCGCGCAATGGTCTTCACCGCACCTGGTCAACCACTTGAATACCGTGATCTTCCTGTCCCAACACCACAGCCCGAAGAGGTTTTGATTCGGGTTGAGGCGTGTGCCGTCTGTCGTACCGATCTCCATATTATCGATGGGGAATTACCAGCGCCGAACCTTCCCCTTATTCCAGGTCATCAAATTGTCGGTACTATCGAGCGTCTTGGCGCACGGGTCACGCGCTGGACGGTTGGACAACGGGTTGGTGTGCCCTGGCTGGGCTGGACGTGTGGCGAGTGTCGTTTTTGCCGTGATGGGCGCGAAAATCTTTGCGATCAGGCGCAGTTTACCGGCTATACCCGACCCGGCGGCTTTGCCGAGTATACCATTGCCGATCAACGTTTCTGCTTTGCCTTACCCACCGACTACGACGCAACCGCAGTTGCACCGCTACTCTGCGCCGGTCTGATCGGATATCGGGCACTTCGCCTGGCCGGTACTGGCGAGCGATTGGGTATCTACGGCTTCGGTGCCGCAGCACATCTGATGACGCAGGTTGCACGCTGGCAGGGTCGTGAAGTCTTCGCCTTCACCCGTCCCGGTGATACAGAAGGGCAACGTTTTGCTCGCGAATTAGGCGCAGTCTGGGCCGGCAGCTCAACCGAGTTGCCGCCGGTGCCACTCGATGCAGCAATCATCTTTGCCCCGGTAGGTGATCTCGTTCCATATGCGTTACGTGCTGTCGAGAAAGGGGGCGTCGTGGTGTGTGGTGGCATTCACATGAGCCAGATTCCTGCCTTCGCTTACGAATTGCTGTGGGGCGAGCGTGTGTTGCGCTCGGTCGCCAATCTAACCCGTGAGGATGGCGAGGCATTCTTGCAGCTCGCGCCACAAATCCCGGTGCGGACAACCGTCCAGATCTTTCCACTCACCGAACTGAATACAGCCCTGAACGCACTCCGCCAGGGGAAGTTACAGGGTGCCGCCGTGATCCAGATTTCGCAGGGGTGAAGTGAGCAGGTGCATGGTTGCGCAGAGTCTGTCGTCACGAACTACAGGGGAGTGCATTGGATGAGAACCCTGCAAGGAGATCAAGCAGTATTCTGTAGAGCCCTAAAGCCAGAATCTGCACCGCCCCAACACCTCACTGCCAAAAGGGATGTGTCGGTCTATCAGTTGTCGGTGGATAGCAGAAGGCTGGAAACGGGTCGTATGGTCGGGAGTACGAAAGCCATGCTTCCGCACACACCATAGCCCACTATGCACTCACCAGCGTATCGCGGGCAATATCCCAGTGTGGTGCAAAAGAACACCCCTGTTCCGGGCATGGTCAGGAACAGGGGCCTATCAGATCAGGCATTGCTACGCCGTAGCCATTGCAAGATCCGCTGCCACCCGCGACGCCACCACGACCGCTCATGGTACAACTGCTTTGCCATACGCTCCAGTTGCTCACGTTCGGCATCGCGGTTCGAACGCTTCGCCATACGAATTAATCGCTCACGTTCGGCATTACGGATCAGATCGCGTTGGTGGATTTCAGCCGCAGCCAATTCTAACCAGGTATCTCCCATAGGTGCCCTCCTCGACTATTGGGCAACGAACTGACGCCATTGTCGTTCGTTGGATGAAAGGCACGTTCGGTACCTCACATCAGAACTAAGCATAGCCAATAAAAGAGGGTTTGTGCAAAAAAGAACAATCACAGTTGGTTGTTAGTTGACTACCGGAGTGTCAGTTCAGTTTGCGATCACGTTGCAGGAGGCATACCGTAATCTAACATCTGGTGCAATAGCGGTCATAACATGCAATGATCACCATGACACCACACCTGAGCGTTGTGCTGCTATGCGTGCGTCTCCGGCTCGTCCGGGGAGTGCGCACCTCCGGCGCACTACGGAAACCGCACATTGTGTCTGCTTCCAGCGTAGTATCGCCCCTGAACCAGTGTGTAACAGCGGACGTCATCCTGGCCTGGCAGTTCCTGCCCCCAGCAGGCTATGCATTACCCACACGTCACGCTGCGTTAGGTCGGGCTGCAAGTGCTCGCCGTGGCGCAGGCTTCCAGCCTGCGTGGAGGCATTCCTCTCTACTGCTGTCAGGTGCTGACCGTGGCCAATGGTGTGCGGGCACGAACCTGGTACAACTAAACATCTACGCGCAGGTATCGCATGCATACCGGACCGACTCGATGATCGGTATGAGCACATTCAGCACCCCCGTGACCAGGATGGGGAACGGGAATGCCACGCGCCAGATCGTGAGTACGGCTGGCGCGGCAGCATGGCTGCCGCACGCCATACGAGGGCAGGCCGGGCTGGAAGCGGTATCCCTGCCGGTGTGCGGGATGGGAACGAGATACAGCTATGTGTTCGTGCTATGACCATCCGAGGCACCGCTCCACCACGCGCCGGATGGTGAGCGAGGCTAGCGCGGCAGCATGGCTGCTGCACTCCAAACCGTGCGATACACGTATGACGAACGGGTAAAGCAATTCATCCAGCACGTGTTGGCACGGCTGGCGCGGCGCACTGTCGCCTGGCCAGTCGCCCACAACAGCACCCATGGCGA
>NZ_DAOUBI010000022.1:0-34467 GCF_034432675.1 Chloroflexus sp.
GTCGCAGGTGCATTGACTGGTTTAGTGTGTTGTTCAGTAGTGTGCTACGGCTCGCCCCCACCCTACCCCGCCCCCGCTGGGGGCGGGAACTATGGGTGCCGGATGGCTTCCGCTGTCGCAAGTTGGTTCACGGGTACGATACTCCGCCGGATACAGGCACGACAGGCTGGCGAGCGAGCCAGAGGTCTACGTTCCCGGCTCCCAGGGGAGTGCGGCGAATGCTCGTGTTTCCAGCTTTCAGGGGAGTGCAGCAGAGGCTCGCGTGCCCATGGGATACTAGGGCTTGCGCACAACGGTGCAACGCTCATGTCAAATCTGGCAGCATAGCAGTCATGACATGTCGTCCAACGATTACCCCGCTACTTCACCTAAACGATGCATCGCAAGATGCTGGCGCCGGTATGACGAGTAGGGACACGGCAGGCCGTGCCCCTACTGTCTGGCGATCGCCTGCTTATGACGCGCCGGTGGTACACCTGAACGATGCACCTTGTTGAGCAAGATTTGGTATCAGATGTACCGTCAGGGTGAGGTTGGATGGTGTATGACCTCTATCATCAAGATAGAATGTTACCCCTACCGTTGCAGGGACCTATCGCCAGCCGCCAATGGCCTCGAAAATGGCGCGGTCGTGGTATGGTTGCGGAACTGTTGCCTGCGGTTGTGCCAACAGATATTCGGCCATCTCCTCGAAGGGGCGCGTGCATTCCTCTTTCCCCGGTCCCTCCATCTCGAAAAGGGTTTTACCGGCGAGCCGTGAGCGGCGGATAAGGTCGTGATACGGAACACGCCCGATGATTTTCGTGCCAACCTTTTCGGCAAACTGATCGAGCAGGTTGGTACCGCCACCGTATTCGTAGTCCACGCGATTGGCAATGATGCCGGCCAGTTTCACCTTGTGGCGCTGTGATTTTTGCGATATTGCTAGGCAGAGCCGGTTAGCGGCGAAGATGCTGTCGAAGTCGTTGCAGGCAATGATCAGGCCGTAGTCGGCGTAGTTGAGCGGGGCTGAAAAGCCGCCACAGACCACGTCGCCAAGTACATCGAAGACGATGACGTCGTACTTGTCGTAGAGACCAAATTCTTTCAGCAGTTTGACCGTCTCACCCACGACATAGCCGCCGCATCCGCTACCGGCCGGTGGACCACCGGACTCAAGTGTATCAACGCCGGCAAAACCGGTGTGAATCACATCTTCTTTACTTACGTCTTCAAGATGGAAGTTCACGCTGTCCAGCACGTCGATCACGGTCGGTTGGAGATGGCCGGTTAACGGAAAGGTGCTGTCGTGCTTCGGATCACAGCCGATCTGGAGCACTTTGGCGCCTTTGAGCGCCATTGCCGCCGAGAGGTTGGCCGAGGTGGTCGACTTGCCGATCCCACCCTTGCCATAGATTGCGAGGATGAGGGACATGGACAACTCCTTCTTTTGGGCCGGCGATGCCGGCTGCGAATAACCTGTACGTATACGTTACGAGGCGGATGGTTCGAGATCGCGATTGAATTCGCGTCGGTAGACATCGGCATAGCGGGCGAGCGCACGGTAGACGTAACCGGGTACGATGCGTCGTTCCAGCCGACCATGCCGTTCACGGACGAATTGCAGGTTGCGCAGGAGCTTCATCTCGATGACCGAACGAGCAAACTCGAGACCTTTTGGCCCGCTACGGCGCTGGATGAAGGCGACGAGCTGGCGGATTGGCCAGGGCGGTCGTTTGCGCGGCTGGCGCAGCATCTGGATGTAGGCCGGCATACCTCGCGTGCGGTCGCCGCCGCTGATCGGCTCCCGTTCCTCAACGTGGGGGCGCAGCAGATCGTAGAGTTTAGCCCCCCGTTCGGTACGGATGAGGGTCCACTGCCAGCGCTCGTCGGGTGGCAGTGGCGCACCCATGTAGCCGATGGTTAAATCCGATAGCCCATTCTGGTAATCGAAGCAGCTCAGACAGGCCGGAGGGAAGACCCCTAACTGGCCGCCGAGACGGTCAACATCGAGATCGACGAAGTTGACTTTCTCGACCGAACCATCTTCGTGTTTGAGCCAGATACGAAAATCCTGCATAAACTCGTGATGAATAACCGTCTCCGGCGAGCGCGAGACAACCTGCAAGAAGCGTTGCAGATCGGGATAGGTTGTGTTGTCGGTGCAGGGAATCCCGATGACGTAGAGGCGTTCCAGGCCGAGCTGATCTTCAATTGTGCGCAGGGCGTGAACCTGACAACCGGTGCCAATGTAAGCAATCCGGCGCAATCCACTCTGGCGGACCTGGGTCAGGACATCGAGCGTTGGCGCAAGGCAGGGTTTATTGCCGCGAGTCGCACGCACCTCGTCTGGAGTACGGGCCAGAATGGGGAGAGGCGCATACCGGGTACCGGGCACTGCACCGGTCGTAATCACCCCTTCGACCAGGCCGTGTTCGAGGAGCAGTGCGCCGAGGCTGGTGACAGCGCCGCTCCATTGGGCATCGGGCACCGGTGGCCGCATGCGGAAGACGCGCAGATCGCGATAGATGCCAAAGAGGAGTTCATCGCCGTCACGACGGTTGCGTCCGTGCAAGCGACGCTCGATCTCTTCAGCACGGTTGTTGACGAAGACGCAGCTCTGCGCCATGAATGGCCGCAATTCGCCGGTGCAGATTCCGCAATCGCTACACAGTTTTGGTCGTCCGGCCAGACGCTCTTCGCGGGAGAGCAGCGCGATCTCGGCCAGTTGACGCGAAGGTTTTGGCCGGCGAGGCACGTTGGGAGAAAGGGCTGTGCTCATGCGCCAAGCTCCTCCTTCGCGGCCAGCAAAACCTCTGCCGTAATGACTGCGTGACCGCGCTGACGGGCATATTTCTCGACATTCCCTCGCACCCGGCCACGCACAAAGAATGGCACTTTCTTGAGCATAGCTTCCGCATCGGCAGCCCACACCGGATCAACGACTGCGGCAGGTGTGGGTGTCGCGGGTGCGCTGGTGGGAGATGGAGCAGATGCCACGGCGATAGCCGGTTCGTTCTGCGGTTGAGGACTCTCGACTGTTGCCGCTACTGGAGCCGGTTCAGCGACAGGGGTGCGCTCCGTTTTCTCAGGCAGATCGAGGCCGGCATCACCGAACAGATCGATCAGATGCTTCTCCATACCGAGGGTACAGGTCGTGTAGACTTCATCGGCGATGACATCGGCACCGTCGAAGCCCAGGAATGGACGATAGGCGAGGAGATGGTTCTCGATGTGGGTTGGTGGCGAGATCACCATGCAGTTGAGATCGTACCGTCGCGAAGTGTGGCGTTCCATCTGAGTGCCACAAACCAATTCAGGGCGCAGGGCGGCGATGCGATCCGCCACCACCTGAAACTCATCGGTTACCAGCACCTCATCAACATAACCGGTCAACTGCTCACGTACCCAATTGGCCTGATGCTTGACATAGGTACCGGCACCGGCAATTGGCATGCCCAATTCATCGCGCAAAAAGCGGGTAATCCCAACCACGTGGGTGGCATCGCCGAAGACAAAGGCCGGCTTACCGGAAAAGCTATCCATATCAGCGGTACGGGCGAACCAGGGCACAGCGGATGGTGCCGACATACCGTCGAGTGAGAAGGCGGTCAGCGGTGGCATTGGCACATCGGCCCCGGCCTGGGCCAGTAGCTCACGGAGACGCTCGATCCAGCGTAGCGTGGGTTGGACACCAATCGGTGCATCGAGGAGGGTCGGCACCCCAAACTGCTCTTCGAGATAGATGGCAGCACGCAGACCAAGCTCGCGGTAGGGAGCAATCGTGAGCCATGCCGCCGGCAAACGGCGCAGATCGGCGATACTTGCGCCCCAGGGTGCAACCACGTTCACCTCAAGCCCTAGCGTTTTCAGCATACGCCGGAGACTGATCAGGTCGTGGCGGGCGTGAAAACCGAGTGATGCCGGACCAAGGATATTCACCGTCGGACGTTCGGTGCGGGGCTGCGGTTTAGCAAAGCGCTTCACCAGATCGGTAAACAGACTCTCGGCAGCAACTATCTCTTGCATACGGTAGGGATTAGCATCGTACACCATCACCTCGCACTGCAAGCCGGCATGCTGAGCCGCGATTTCAAGATTCTCTTGCAACAAAATGGTGGAACACGAGGCAACCACCACAATGAGATCGGGATGGACCCGTTCTTCTACCTGGCGCAGCGTATCGGGCAGCCGGATCGTACCGCGCGCAAGGTCGGTACCGCTGACCACGCTGGTCGTCATAGCCGGGAAATTGGGTGTGCGGTCGAGCATCGCAAAGATGGCATTGACATAATCATCACCCTGGGGGGCATGGAAGACGGCGTGCACATTCCGCATACTGTTAGCGATCCGGCCCACACCGTGGTGAGCAGTCCCTTCATACATCCAGTAAGCCAGCCGCATGAATCGTCTCCTCTATGATTGCAAAGAGATAACACCACCGGACGAACCGGGCATCATACCGGTCAGCCAGATTGGGTCGGAGCCGAGTGAATCGAGACGAGCATGGCGTTGCAGAGCGCGGGTAAAGGATGTCACCAGATTGTTAACGCCGGCCCAGCCGTGAATGGGGAGAAAGCAATATTCAGTACCCCACTTAGCAACCGTTCCCTGACCGACCAGCGGATTGGTGGTGATGATGTTGGAAATGATCAGATCGGGCTTGGTCTCGGTAATCGTACGCAACTGGCGATGGAAATTGGCCTGTTCGACCAGACGGACACCATCGAGTGCTGCCAGCTCGGCGGCGTGGAAGCGGCGATTGATGTAGGGGGTAGAGCATTCGACGACTTCCGCCCCACAAGCCTTGAGAAAGCGGGCCAGTGGCAATTCCATCAGCGTATCACTGGCGAAGAAAATCTTCTTCCCACGCAGCAGATCGGTATGGTGTTTAATCCGCTCCCAGGCTGCTGCCTCGCGCTCGCTCAAATCGACCTTCTTCCCAAACTGAGCTGCCAAATCTTCCCAGAAGCGACGGGTTCCATCAGGCCCGAAGGGAAACAACGAAGAGAGCACTGTGCAGCCACGCTCATTACGCAATTGGGTTGCGGTCTTGTGCAGATAGGGTTGGAGCGGGGCAATGACAGTTCCAGGTCCAATTGGTGGCAACTCGGTGAAATGGCCGGCAGGCAAGAAACCGGCCACCGGGATGCCTAGGCGTGCCGCTTCGAGCGAAAAGTCATCGGCAATCGCATCATTCACCGAACCAAGGAAGACCACCCGCTTATCGTCCGGTGGTGCCGATGGGCAGAAGGGGATCAGCGCCTGCAACACCGAATCCTCGCTTTGCGAAAACGTATAATCGAGACCAGAGGCCGGCACAAACAGCACCGGCACTTCCGGTGTGCTGACCGAAGCTGCCAGCCCTTCAAACTCAACCTTCATCACTTCAGGCGTACACGACGAGAGCAGAAAGATTACGGAGGGATGGTGCTCGCGCTTGATCTCCTCGATCTGGGCCGAGATGTCGGGTTGTGATGAACTCAGGTCAGACTCTTCGAGCAGTGAGACCGCAAAACGTGGCCGAGCGAAGATCATCACGCCGAGCGTATTTTGCAGCAAATGGGCGCAGGTGTGGGTGCCGAGGATCAGGAAGAAGCTGTCTTTGATCTTCTGGTAGAGCCAGCCGACACTGACCAGGCCGCAGAACGAGTGGTAAATACCATCCTCACGGATGGGAGTCGCTTTTGACTGCATAGCGCCTCCTCGCAGATTGTAGTACCCATTTGGAACTACGGTGTTTAGAAATATTTTAGCATAAAAAGCAAGAAGGTGAAGTATAAACAAATTTGGTGCAAAAGCCGTGCAAGAATGCGGGGAGGCAGTGATAGAGGGCAAAGGTGAATGCTTTGTCTCATCTTCGGCCAGACTCACTCGGGTTGTGGTTCAGGGACGTACAGCACAGACGGGCGTATGGGATGTATGGCTTGAATATACGCTGAACGCCCTCATCTCCGATCTCACTCGCACGCATTTCCATGCCCCATAACCAGGTTGTCAACCTTTTTTTACTCATCATCAGGTGCCATCCCATCGGGTGTGATCTTGGGCAACATCGTGTGCTACTCATGTGGTAGTGAATCGCACGTATCACGAACGGAACGCGGATGGCAGTAGCGGTATCGGGAAGAGGGCGCATCATACCGGGTCGTGGCGCAAGACACGACGCCGGTGTTGCGTCGATAACGCCACCGAACGCCGTAGAGTGCACAAGTGCGTAGTGCTCTGGACAATATTGCACCATATCCATACAAGATTTGATACACTGCATCACAGCGGCTACCAAAAGATTGATGGACATCTTACGCACAGGGGGAGAGTTTAGAGCAGAAGCCCGTATGAGTATCCTGAGGTGATAAAAACCGTGTTAGATCAGATGTTCTATTCATTCTTGAAGCTAAGTGGGGGGTATGTGCTACTGCTTAGCAGCGCAGTGCTTGCATATAGCTGAAGGGAGGTGATACTTGCGTGTCACACGGATCATCGCTGAACTAGCCGCATTGGCATCAGCGGGAATGCGCGAATGTCTGAGCACTGCCTGCATCAGCGGACTGGTGCTGTGATAGATATCGACAGCGCGGGTCAGGTTATTAGGGCAGGGCGCAATCGTGAACTGAGAGCGCAATCGTGAACTGAGAGCGCAATCGTGAACTGAGGGCGCAATCGTGAACTGAGACAAATGTTCTATTTGCTTGCAAAACTCTTTGCACTTTTTTTGCTCATGCTTGCTATCCATGGCGTATGAGTGCGTTATCTGATTAAAAATGTGTTGACCATTGCCGGTATCCATGCTAGAATAGGCGCGATTACCACAGAATCCCGAACACTGCCTTGGGGCGGAAGTAGAAGGAAGGATAGGTCATGGCGGATCCCGACAGCATCTTGCAACTTGGTATTGAAGCGACGCGGAAAGGGGAGAAAGATGAAGCGCGTAGGCTCTTCCGCCTGTTGACCCGTGAACACCCAGAGAATATTCAAGGATGGCTCTGGCTCGCCGGTGTTGCAGCGGATCGTGAAGAGCGACAAGCTGCACTCGAACAGGTGTTACGCCTCGATCCGCGAAATGAGATGGCTATCAAGGGATTGCAGGCGCTGGGTGTGACACCAAAAGCGGCTCCTCCCCCTGCACCGCCATCCCCGCCACCATCCCCGGCACCAGCTCCCGTATCGGCGATGCCCAATATTGATGAAGATGATCCGTTTGCCCAGCTTGATGCACTGTCTGAGGTGATGGCGACCGATGCCGGTCCGGTGCGACGTGATCCGGCTATACCCCGCCCGGAGACAATAAGTGAGAGTGAGTCGCCTGCACCAACCTCTGCACTGCCGCCCCGTCCGTCACGTACTGCTGAACCGTCCCGAACGAGTCGCCCCAGCACCAGTTGGGCACGGGGAAGTGGTGGTAATAAGCCGGCAAAACCGGCCCGTAGCGGAAATTTGTTTGGTAGCCTCTTCCGTCGCTCAGGGCCACCATCACAGAGGGGAGATGACATGGACGAAGAGATGGTGCCGGCCAAGCGTAGCCTGACTCCATTGACGCTGGTACTCCTGATATTGTTGCTGATCAGTTGTGTCGGTCTTACCTTCATCTTCTTGTCGCAGCGCAATCAGGTAGCGACATCGCCCCAAACGCAAGCTACGGCGCAGGCGGCGACCAGCATTGCTGCAACAACCGAGGCATCGCTGGCCCCAACGACACCGCCCGAACCCCAGCCTGAACCAACTGTGGCACCGGTTGAAGAGCCGGCACCGGAGCCAACCCCGGAGCCGACGCCAGAGCCGATCCCGCCAACGCCCGATCCGGTACTGGCGAGTCCGGCACTGGTAAGTCCTGGTACGGAGCTGACCAGTAATGGATGGGCTTACGATTTCAATCAGCCAACGTATGCGGCACCGATTATCGGTCCACTCAATGGGATTACTCCCAACAACGGTCGCTTCGTGGTTGTGCTGGTGTTTGTCCGTAACACGACCGGTCAGGATCAGCCGGTACCGCTAGACTTCTTTGTCTTGAAGGATGCCCAGGGTCGGGTATGGACACCGCGCCTCGATGCGTCTGATGCGTACCTTATCCGAGGGATCAATGCCGACTTGAGCCATAGCGAACCGGTGCCTGCTGATGGTTTCGTGCGTAGTGTGGCAATTCTGTTTGATGTCGCCCCCGATGCAACCGATCTGGTCTTCTTCGCTCGTAGCAATCCTGGTCAGGGTTGGCTGGTGTTGCGTCGCGTGTAGGCGCACTGTGATGATGAGGGATGGGTGGGTGAGTTAACGGCTAGTGATCTCGAACAGTGGTTGACCCGCGGCGTGTTAGCAGCGCGCCGCGGTGATTTTGTGATGGCCCGGCATATCTTTCGGGCTTTGAGTCGGCGGGCGCCTGCTGAGCGGCGGGTATGGATTGGGCTGGCACGGGTGGCTGAGAGTGCTGCGGAGCGGGAAGAAGCCTTGCGTCGTGCTGAAGTTGCTAATGTTGTGCTCCAGTCCCTGCCGCCCGACCTGCACCATCGCGCTGATAAAACGGCACTTTCCACTCAACAGCTTTTTGCTGCAGCGCTGTCTCAGGATATTGACGCATTTTCACCCTCTCCCATGGTGTCGGATACCGCTGCGATTCAACCGCAGCAGGTTATCTCGCCGCAGGCTTTTCCTCAAACGCAAACTGTCGCACCGGTTACAGACCATCAAACCCGCCGGCACGGTTGGTGGCTGCTGGCAGTCATGCTGATGTTGGGCGGGTGTCTTATGTTCGTGCTTGCCGGGCAACTGTTCGAGACAGCGCCATCCATCGCTACACCACCGACGCAGTCGGCCATTGGCCCTCTACCTTCACCGATGTTGGCGCAGACGGCAGCAGTCACGGTATCGGTGCCAACACCATCACCTCCACCGCCGACACCACTACCGCTACCTTCCCCTTCGCCGGTGCCGAGTACTAATCCATTCGGTCAATTCGTTGCCTACGATGGCTGGCAGATCGGCCTATTGCGACCGGATGATGTGGTAGTGGTTGATGATGCGTTGGGCTTGCTCGAATCCGATGGTCGTCTGTTAATTGCACTGATCGCAGTGAATAATGAATCCTCGCGTGAGCGCACGCTGCCGGCCGGTCTGTTTTCTATCGAAGATGATACGGGTCAACGGCATTATCCTCTGCCGGGCGCTTCGCTACGCTACCTTGATCGGTTTGGCCGCGGTCTGTACGGTGACCTGGCCCTAGAAGACCAGTTCACGGCCCAGAGCGGCTTGCGGAGCGTACCTCTCCTGTTTGAATTGCCGCGCCAGCAGACGCCGGTGCGGTTGTGGGTGGGCGACAAGGGCTGGCAGTTGCGGTGAATATACCGGCAGTGGCTCTTTTGAATGAATACCTTGTGTAAAGTGTGATGGCCGGGCGATGCCGTACAGGGTGATGCGGCGTCGAGGTGATGGTTGGATAGCGCGTGACATCCTGCGCTGCGTTGAGATGGTACTATGCGCCATGCCCCACTCCAGCTTGCCCCCAGCGGGGGTGGGGATGAACGGTTCAGTGTGGGTCGGCGGCTTGTGCAGTGTCGGCCGTTGGGTGAGCCGGAAGGTTGCACTCCCAGGGGCATACCGACTCTTGTTCACAATCGTGCAGCTTCGGTGTGGTGACCGGATAGCACACCCAGAGTTGAGGTAACCTAGCGAAGTTCTTTCAACATGACCACACGATAACAACAGGGATCGGTCGGCACCCGGGGGATCCGCATCAGGTTCATACCGGTGAACACCGGCATATGGTCATAGCGATGTCAGCTCATTCATTCATCATTACCATGCCAGATGGTGGTGATATGGAATGCATATGGTATCCGCGCTTCGCAGTGTAACCCGTGAGATCAATGCCTGGCGTAGAGCAAGTAGGTTAGGGAAGTATAACCTTCCCAACATCAAACAGACGGTCGAGCACTGCCGGTCCCAATGCAGCGGCAACGTGATCGGCTAACCGATCAAAGGGATCGGTTGTTGCTACGGGTGTGGCGGGTGGTTGCCATCCTATCTGGCGTAGCCAGTCCCGCCGAAAGGTCTCATTGGTGAAGATGCCGTGCAGGTAACATCCCCAGATCCGGCCATCAGGGCTGATACAACCATCATCGGCGCTCGTGGGAGTGTTACCGCGCTGGATGATGCGCAGGAATGCTGTCGCCTCGCCACGTCGGTAACTTTGCCCCATATGGATTTCATACCCTTGCAGTGGCTCATTGCCGGTCCAGGGAACCTGAGCGCAGGCAATGGTCTGGGTTGTTTGTTTGACACTGGTAAAGATAGTTTCGATGGGCAGTAAGCCCAGTCCGGCGACCTCACCGCCACTCCCTTCAACCGCTAATGGGTCGCTGATCCATTCACCCAACAGTTGATAACCGCCACAAATACCGACAATAGTGCCGGTGAATTGCCGGAGTGCGCTGTCAAATCCTCGTTCGTGGAGCCAGTGTCGGGCGGCAAGCGTGTGCTTAACACCGGGTAGGATAACGGCGGCGGCACCGGTGAGTTCAAGCGGATGATCGATGTAGCGCACAGCGACGCCTGGCTCGCGGGCTAGCGGATCGAAGTCGTCGAAGTTGGCGATAGTGGGTAGACGAATCACAGCGATGATCAGGCCGTGGGCAGGCGTGACCGTTGTTTGCTCCAGTGCTACCGCATCCTCTTCAGGTAGCCCTAGGTTATCTAGCCACGGTACCACTCCCAGCACCGGTAATCCGCTGCGCTTTTCCAGGATGGTGATACCGTCGGCGAAGAGGGTGGGATCGCCGCGAAACCGGTTCACAATACAACCGGTAATGAGTTGCCGTTCTTCGGGTTCGAGCAGCATAAGCGTGCCCAATAATTGGGCAAAGATACCGCCGCGATCAATGTCGCCGACCAGAATGGTTTGCGCCTGTGCATAACGAGCGACACGCATGTTGGCAATGTCTCCCGGTTTCAGGTTGAGTTCAACCGGACTACCGGCACCCTCGGCAATGACGAGATCATATGTTGCCCGCAGATGGTCAAGGTTGCGGGTTACGATCGACCAGAGCTGGGCTTTACGTTGCCAGAAATCGGTCGCTGTCAGGCTTTGCCAGGGCCGGCCTTCGACGATGATCTGGCTGCGACGCTGGCCTTCAGGCTTGATGAGAATGGGATTCATCGCCTCTGTCGGTGCAATGCCGGCAGCCGCGGCCTGGACAGCAGTGCTGCGGGCAATCTCTTTGCCGTCGGCGGTGACAGCGGCGTTGTTGCTCATGTTTTGGGCTTTAAACGGTGCTACCCGAAGTCCGCGCCGGTAGGCCAGCCGGCAGAGTGCGGTGACCAGTGTGCTCTTGCCAACTGAAGATGCAGTTCCAACAACCATGAGTACAGGCGCTTGCATTGTTAATCCTCTCATGTATGACAGCGCGGGCTTATACCTGAATTCTGGCGTGCATATCACGCCACGCTGCCAGTAACCGGGCATTCTCTGATGGGCATCGGGGTGCAACCCGTACCCATTCTGGTAACCCGAACGATGTACAGTCACGCACAACACACCCGCGTACCAGCAATTGTTGGCGGGTCAGTGCTGCATTGTCGCAATGGACGAGCATAAACGGCAGGTGGGCACGCCAGACGGTTAGGCCGATCTGGCGCAGATTTTGGGCCAGTTCGGTGCTGGCATCCCATAGCGCCGGGATGGTGTTGGCAAGAAAGTCGGTATCGCGCAGCATTGCTGCTGCGGCAGCTTGAGCTACACTGCTCACGCTCCATGCCGGTTGAAAGCGGGCAGTCGCAGCTACCACATCAGGATCGGCAATCATGTAGCCAATGCGGAGGCCGGCAACTGCATAACTTTTGGTGAGCGAGTAGATGCGGATCAGGCGCGACGGGTGGTTGTGATCGAGTGGATCGTGACCGCTCTTGTCACGGCCCAACGCCAGATAGGCCCGGTCGAGGATGAGCCAGCCTTGATGCAGGTCGCAGGTATGAGCCAGTTCTGTGATCGTCGTTGTTGGCAGGTTGATACCGGTGGGATTATTGGGTAAGCACAGCCAGATCAGCCGTGGCCACAGTCGTTCAATGGTGAGCAAGAGTTCAGCGAGATCGGGTTGGAAGCTGTTGCCAACAGTGCTCCGTATCTCGACCACCCGCATGCCGGCCAGGTGTGAGGCGTAGGCGTATTCGCCGTAGGTTGGGGCTACGACTAGAGCTGTTGCACCGGGTTCACCGAGGGCACGGGCCACCAGGTGAATCAGTTCATTCGCCCCGTTTCCCACCAGAACTGCTTCCGGCTGACAATGATGGATTGCTGCCAGCTGCCTGCGTAGGTGCAGACAGCTACGATCAGGGTAGGGAGCCGGATTGAGGGTGCGCAGCGCCTGCAGAACTGATTCTGGTGGCCCGAAGGGATTGATGTTACTGCTGAAGTCGATCAAATGGTCGGCGCGCAGGCCAAGCCGGGTCAGTTCAGTCTCGTCGAGCGCACCATGCACTACCGATTTGTACGCATCCATGCTGCCTCCAGAGAGCGTAATTCGACCGGTATACCGCATACCACCAAATAGACTTCAGTGGCCGTGGCGGCGATTCGTTGATTGACCCAACCCAGGAGATCGCGGTATTGCCGGCCAAGCGGATACGCAGGCACGATCCCCATCCCGACCTCGTTCGTAACGGCAATCAAGGTGTGGTTGCGGCGGGCAATAGCGGTCAGCATCGTGGTGATCTCGTCATCAATTGCCGGTTCCGGTGCTGCTTCGTTGGCTAGCAAGAGGTTACTCACCAGCAGCGCCAGACAGTCGAGTAAGACGACCGTGCCGATGGGGAGATCGACGAGCACACCGGCCACGCCGGCCGGAGCTTCGACGGTTTGCCAGGTAGCCGGACGACGGGCACGATGATGGGCAATGCGTTCGCGCATTTCATCGTCGCCGGCAGTGGCGGTGGCGATGTAGACGATCTGTTCGCTCAGCCGGGCCGCATAGTGTTCGGCACAGCGACTCTTGCCACTGCGGGCACCACCGGTGAAAAGAACAATCTTACTCATACAGCGTCGTATCTCCGGTTGGTGTATCGTTCTTCCGCCTGGCCGGCCTGATACCTGCGTGCTGCCGCCACGAATCGCGCCGCCGCCTGTGGGCAGCTTAGAAAGTGCAAATGAATGTACGAAGCCAGGGTTTGACCATTGACGACGCCTTCCATTGCGGATTGTGGTCGCAAAGCGTCGGGCTGACAGGCGTAGAGGGGGGGAACGGTTGGTGGCCGCTCTTCCCACACCGAGTAGTGAAATTCGTGGCCGCGGATGGTCTCGCCGGCGTGCCAGAGCCAGGTGTCAGTTTGGGCAACAACTGTGCGGTAGCCGAGAGTTAGACGGCGAGTCATCCGCGAGTGACCGGGCAAGAGACCGACCATCGGAAAAGTCTGGCTGTGCTGATCGATCAGAGATTCGGTCAGGTACATCAGTCCGCCGCACTCGGCGTATACCGGCATGCCGCTTGCGGCTGCGGTACGTATCGCGTCACGCAGAGATTGGTTCGCACTCAGTTGCGCAGCGTAGAGTTCGGGAAACCCGCCACACAGGTAGATCGCGGCAGTCGCTGCCGGCAGTGCCCTGTTGTGCAAGGGGCTGAAGAAGGCCAGACGAGCACCGGCAGCTTCCAGCAGGTCGAGGTTGTCGGGATAGATAAAGTTGAAGGCTTCGTCGCGGGCTACTGCAATGACCGGTCTGTTGCTCTGATCGGTTGCGGTGACGGTCGGGAACGGTGGGATGGTAAGGGGCGGAGCGCTACGGGCAATGGCGAGCAGACGATCAAGATCGACGGTAGCCGCAATTCGGTTGGTGACCGCAGTTAGCCACTCTTGCCAATGCCCAGGCTCGGCCACCGGCACCAGCCCCAGATGGCGTTCGGGTAATGTCAACCCTTCAGCCCGTTCAAGGTACCCCAACACCGGCACCCCAATCGTCTGTTCAATGGCCGTCTGAATGATGGTAGCGTGGCGTGGGCTACCGACTCGATTCAAAATGACCCCGCCGATATGCAGCCGGCGGTCGAAGTCGCGCAGACCGGCAACCAGCGCGGCAGCCGTGCGCGCCATCGCTCTGGCATCGAGCACGATGATTACCGGAGTTGCCGTCAGGCGGGCAATGTGAGCACTACTGCCGGTGTCATCGTTGGCACCGTAGCCGTCGAAGAGACCCATAACGCCTTCGATGAGCGCCAGATCGGCATCGCCACTCCGGCGGGCCAGGATGCCGGCGATCTGTTCGGCTGGCATCAGCCAGGAGTCAAGGTTGTGGCAGGCTCGTTCGGCGGCCAGCGCATGGTAACCGGGGTCGATATAGTCCGGGCCGCACTTGAAGGGGGCAATCCGCAAGCCGCGTTGCCGGAGGGCACCAATCAAACCGGCAGTCAACGTCGTTTTGCCGCTCCCGCTCATCGGTGCGGCGAGCAATAGTCGGGGAAGCTGCATAAAATATACTCCATCTATTCTGCTCTTCACCCATAGCTCATGAGTGCGGTATGGCTACTCTTCCCACAGCATAGCGTCGGCAGGGTATTGAGCAGGGTTATACCAGGCCAGCCGATCCGCCAGCGCCGCAACCTCTCCTACCACCAGCACCGCGGGTGGTGGAAGCTGGATCAATTGTTGCTGGTCGCAAAGGGTTGCCAGCGTTGCCCGCAAGGTTGCATGTTGGGATGTGGCCCCCCGGCTGATCAGTGCTGCTGGGGTGTCGGGATTGCGTCCGGCAGCAATCAGGCCTGCACAGACCTGTTCAAGCCGACCGAGAGCCATCAGTACAACCACGGTTGGCGAGGCGGCCAGGAGTGACCAGCTGATGCCACTACAACCGTGCGGGGTCGCTTCATGGCCGGAGACAACGGTGAAGGCAGTCGCCACGCCGCGCCACGTCAGCGGAATGCCGGCGTACAGGGGTATGGCCAGGGCTGATGACACGCCGGGAACGATCTCGAAGGGTAGACCGGCGGCGGCCAGCGCAGCCGCTTCTTCGGCGACGTGGGCGAAGACGCCGGGATCACCACCCTTCAAGCGCACCACCTGTAAGCCTTCGCGTACCAGGCGCACCAGCGTCTCGTTGATCCCATCCTGACGAAAGGCGTGGTTGCCTGGCCTTTTCCCAACAAAGATGCGTTCGGCGTGAGCCGGTGCTTCGTCGAGCAGGGCAGCGGCGATCAGCCGGTCGTAGAGCACGACATCGGCCTGTCGCAATACCGTCAACCCACGCACTGTGATTAGATCGGCACGACCGGGGCCGGCACCGACAAGGTATGCTTTACCGCTCATGGTGGTGAACTCCAATGCTGTCTAGCCAATCGGTGATAGCATCGCGCAGGGCAACGGCTCGTCCTGGTGCTGTGCCGGCGCTGCTCACCGTAATTATGATGCCGCCACCGCGATAGATTGCCGGAACGTGAAAATCGCCTTCGTCTGGGGCATCGGCGACATTACAGAGTGCACCGGCGGCAATCGCCGCCGCTGCGATGCGGGCATTGACTGCGCGATCATTGGTTGCAGCAAAGACCAACCGGGCGCCGGTGAGGTCACCGGATCGGTACGTGCGCTGTTCCCAGATCAGGCGCCCTTCCTGCGTCCACGCCATCAGTTGGTCGGTTGCGGTTGGGCTGATAAGACGTACCGGTATGCCGGCGGCCAGCAAGCCACGGACTTTGCGTTCGCCAACCGCACCACCACCAATCACGACTGCCGGCATGTAGGTTGGTTTAGTGATCACAATCGGGTAATCTGTTGTTTTGCTTGACATAAGAAAATCTGACGGTCGGGCCGGTTGGGTTGTATAGCCACGAGGAGTGACGATGTGACCGGCCAGATGAAAGCTCTGACTGTTCCCAATCAGCACCAGGGTCAGCATGTCGGCCTGTTGCGGATCGGCGTCGGCCAGGGTTGTTATCGTGATCTGTTCGTCCTCGCGACTCACCTGCCGACCAAAGACGACCGGTGTCGTTGCCGGCCGGTGGTCGCGCAGGATAGAGAGTGCTGCAGTCAGTTGCCAGTTTCGACCCTGCGAGCGCGGGTTGTACAGGGCAACGACAAAGTCGGCCTGTGCCGCAGCCCGTAACCGGCGTTCAATCAGGGCCCACGGCGTGAGCAGGTCGCTCAGGCTGATCAGGCAGAGATCGTGGTTGATCGGAGCGCCGATGCGGGCGGCCAGTGCCTGAAATGCACTTATCCCCGGAATGACCTCGACCTGCGGGTGATGACCATCCCAGCCGCTGGCCTGAAGGTTCTCGAAGACCGGTGCGGCCATAGCGTAGATGCCGATGTCTCCGCTGCTGATCAGTGCCACCCGCCGCCCGCTGCGGGCCAGCTCAATGGCGTGGTGCGCTCGCCCCATTTCGTCACCCATCGCCGGTGTTGCGATAACTTCCTGATCTGGACGCAGCAAGGGCCGGATCAGATCGATGTAGCGGGCATAACCGGTAATGACCTCGGCTTTGATCAGGGCCAGGCGCGCCGCTTCGGTCAGGTGAGCGAGATCGCCGGGGCCGATGCTGACCAGCGTGAGCTGGCCGGTCGGTGTGGTGTCGCTGCCGAACGTTGCCTGCTGCAAAGCAACAGCGACGGTGCAACGGGCAAAGCGCTGTTTCGGTACCAGCAGTGGCCCCTGCGCGACCAGGGTGGCGCAGGGTTCGGCTACACCGGGAATATCGAAGCGACTGGCAGCGCTGGGGCTGAAGGCTGTCGGGTCAAGGGTCTGGAGCTGAGCGGTTGTGACGATAGTGAGCGGCACACCAAGTTGCCGCGCCAGATCGCTGATCCCAGCTTCGTCAGCTTTGAGATCGGCGGTTGCAATGGCCGCCACGCACTCTGGGGCAAGATCGGCGGTCGCCAGGGTCGCGGAGACAGCGGCAGCGAGTTCGTATACCGGTACGTCGCGCCGACACCCGATCCCGATCACCAGCACCGGAGGCAGGTACCGCAACCCTTTGTCGCGTAGTTTGGGCCACAGCGGATCGAGGCGACGGTGCGAGACCACAATGGCCGCTGCGAAGCGTGGATTGGTTAATTCTTCGGGATCGGTGACCCATTCGACTGTCGCTGCCGGTGCCAGTTCGGCGCTGAGCAGTGTCCGTACAGCAGGTAAGTCAGGGTCAACCCAGACCCCAATCGGATCACCATTGACCAGACACGCCATCACGTGGGTGGTTGCCGAGTCGGTGGCGATACGCCAGCCCTGTGCCTGACCGATCAGATCGAGTGCCGGTAACCCCTGACCATCACTAGCGGTGGTGATTGCAGCCTGACCTCCGGTGAGGGCAGCGATCTGTCGAGCCAGGGCATTGGCACCGGCGCGATGACCACCGATCAACGGCACCACAACGTGTCCCTGTTCGTCAAGGCAGATCACAGCCGGATCGCTGGTCTTCGCCTGGAGGAGCGGGGCAATCAGACGAACAGCAATGCCGGTAGCCGCGATCAGAACGATTGCCCTACTCTGCTGCCACGCTATCTGCACGGCTGCATTGAGGTTGGTGTAGCAGCGCCCACCAGGAGCGAGCGCCGCAAAACGCTCTGGTAGCCAGATGGTTGCCGGTAACGCTGCGGCCAGGCGAGTGGCTAGTTCAATACCGTTACGGGTGAGGGCAAAGATGGCTGTTGTTGTCATATGAACCTCTTCCCGACTGTTATGCCTCTGCCGACTCATCAGCCGGTTCACGGCGGCGGCGCAACCGGTGACTGTAGGTTGGATCATAGAGCCGGCTGGTTGGCCGGTCGGTACGCTTGTTGGCCGGATCAAGAGTAGGGCTAACCAGGATCAACGCCTGCCGGGTAAAGCCGGCAGCTTTCACCTTTTCGGCGATGTCGCCCAATGTGCCGTGAATGAGCACCTCGTCGGGCCAGGTGAGGCGGTAGGCGACAACGACCGGTGTGTCCGGCGTGTAGATGCCACCGGCCAGCAGATCACGCACGACCTGTTGCATCCGGGTAATGCCGAGATAGATGGCCAGTGATGCGCCGTGGGCCGCCAGTCGGCTCAGTTGTTCGTGTTCGGGGAGCGGTGTGCGTCCGGCGGGTCGGGTCAGGATGATGGTCTGCACCAGTTCGGGAACCGTCAGCTCAACCCCCAGGCGGGCGGCGAGCGCAAATGCAGCAGTCACGCCTGGTACAATCTCGTAGGGCACTCCGGCTTCATCGAGGGCAGCCATCTGTTCGTGGATGGCGCCGTAGAGTGCCGGATCGCCACTATGCAGCCGCACAACGACCTGGCCGGCTCGCGCTGCCTCGCACATCAGACGCACGATCTGGGCGAGGTGCATCTCAACCGAACCGAGGATACGGGCATCGGCGCGGGCATAGGCTGCCGGTAAGGCCGCATCAACCAGACTATCGGCGTAGAGAATGAGATCGGCCTGGGCCAGCAGATCACGGCCACGCACAGTGATCAAATCAGGTGCACCGGGGCCGGCGCCCACGAAATAGACAGTTCCTGGAATGGCAGGATAGGTCATAGCAGCTCTCCGCGACGAACAATCACGAGTGACAGATACGGACGATGGCGCAGGTCGAGTGTGCGCAGATCACGAGTGATAAATTCACCGGCTAAGCCAACCCGTTCGGCGTAAAGGGCGTGATCGATCAGGTTGAGCTGGTGGAGGGTCTCGACAATAGCCGGCAATGCTGTACCTGCTTTCATCAAAACGACGGTGGCGAAATCATCGAGCAGTCGTTGCAGGGTGGCGGTGTCAGTTTCATAGCTGGCCGGTACCACGATCAGGCGCTCATCGGCCATGGCGAGCGGGATGCCAGCGGCGGCAGCGGCAGCGGCAAATGAGGTGATGCCAGGGATGATGCCGATCGTGAGCTCTGGCGCCGCAGCACGCAGCTCGCGCCAGAGGTAGACGAACGTGCCGTAGAGCAGGGGATCGCCGAGCAATAGGTAGACACCGCGGCGGTGCTGGCTGAGTTCCTGCCGCATCACGACCGCAGCGGCCTGCCACGCCGAGCGTAACTGGCCGGAGTCGCGGGTCATGGGCAGGGGGAGCGTGACAATGCGCTGTCGAGACTGATCGATCCAGCGGGTGGCAATCTGGAGCGCAATACTGGCATCGCCATCACGACTCTGCGGCGCAAAGATTACATCAGCCGCCTGAATAGCATGCATCCCCTTAACAGTAATCAGTTCGGGATCGCCGGGTCCAAGCCCGACCGCGATCAGTTCTGGTGTATCAGTCATGGTGTTCCTCATTCTGCCAGACCACAATGTACACTGGGTTGAGTGCGGCAAAGCGTAGATCGGATTGGATGGGCGTGCCGCGATTGACTTGAATCTGGGTAACTCGTGCGGTGGGCAACAGCTGCACCGCCTCGGCGAGATGGCCGGTCATAATCAGGTTAAGCACCAGCCTGCCACCGGGTCGTAATCGGTGGCGGGCCAAAGCCACGATTTCGGCAAGGCGCCCGCCACTACCACCGACAAAGATGGCGTGCGGGTCGGGCAAGTCATGGCAGGCGGCCGGTGCTTCTCCGTGCGTGATGTGCAGATTGGGCGCCGGAAAGCGCGCCAGATTGGTCTGGATATGACCGATAAAGGTGGTACGCCGCTCGACCGCATAAACTTGCGCGGTTGGGCAGGCGCGCGCAGCTTCAATAGCGACTGCACCGCTACCGGCACCGATGTCCCACATCACCTCACCCGGTTGCAAAGCCAGTTCAGCCAGGCTCAGCAGACGTACTTCGCGCTTGGTCAGTTGGCCGGCTTCTGTGCTGAAGGCTTCATCGATAAGGCCGGGTGGGAATGGTCGGCGGGGATGGTCGTTCCAGACGATCAAGACATTTAGAGGGTCAAAGATCGCCTCTGCAATGTCGGTGAGAGTGGCCCGGACGACTCGCTGTTTCGTACCGCCGAGCTGTTCACAGACGGCGCAGCGGCTATCTGGCGCCAGACCAGCGGCGATAAGTGCCTGTGCAATGACGGCTGGGGTCTGGTGGTGATCGGTGAGGATCGCCGCTTTAGACGCGGTGAGCACAGCAGGAATGATGGCTGCTAACGGGCGTCCGTGTGCGCTGAGTAAGACCGCATCGTGCCACGGTTCGGCCACTGCCGCAAATGCGAGTTGCGCCGAGGTTGGTGCCGGCACGATTTCCAGCGCGTCTGGAGGAAACACGCGGCGCAAGCTGCTGCCGATGCCGTACCAGAGTGGATCACCCGAGGCCAGCACCACTGCCACCTCGCCGTTTTGCCACGCTGCGTGTAGACGGGTCAGCGCCGGTTCCACACTCGCCTCTATCGCTAACCGTTCGCCGGTAAAGTCGGGAAACGCTGCCAGGTGCCGTCGCCCTCCCACCAGCAGATCGGCGTGGAGTATGCGCTCGATCAGCGCGGGAGGCAAGTCGTCGCTACCGGCAGCCGTCAATCCAACTACAAGAATAGGAGTACGTCGACTCATGCATCCTCCACCGGCTCATCAGTTTCAGACAACGGCTCGTTGGGTAGACGCTCAATCAGCGGCGCCGGCAGTGACGCCGGTATGGTATGCGTCGGCGCTGTAGCTGCTGCCCGTGCCAGTACCCGGCCGTCGAAATCGACCAGAATGGCCTCGAAGTCCATCGCACCGCCCTGATCGGCGATGAAGCTCAGGCATTGATCGCGGGCCAGTTCGACGATCCGTTGTAGCGGTGCTAGTTGGCCATACTCCTGGCAGAGTTCGAGAAAGTGGCGACCGGTGTTGGCCTGAGCGATCGTCTGCACAAATGACTCTGGCGCACCGACATCACGGCATATCTGGGCCAGGAAGGCGAAATCAACCTGATTGCCCGCTACGTG
Organism: Chloroflexus sp.; assembly: GCF_034432675.1. Classification (GTDB taxonomy): domain Bacteria; phylum Chloroflexota; class Chloroflexia; order Chloroflexales; family Chloroflexaceae; genus Chloroflexus. The sequence continues at coordinate 20,759 of NZ_DAOUBI010000022.1, forward strand.
AGTCTGCATACACCCCTGCGCTGTTTTGATCATCTTGCCGATCATACCGACGAAGACCGCAGCCGGTACGCCGTGCGTGACGCAGGTCTTGAGAGCATCACCGGTAAAGACACTCAATTCGACAAACGCAAGCTCTGGTAATTCAGGAAAGAGTTGCATGGCAAACTTTTCTGATCGACCGCCGGTACATAAAACAATTTTGGGAACGGCGTTGCGGGCAGCCATCTCAACCGCCTGAATAACACTTGCTCGCCAGGCGGCAGTGCTGTACGGAAAGACTTTACCGGTTGTGCCGAGGATACTGATCCCACCGATAATACCGAGGCGCGGATTGAGGGTCTTCTGCGCGATCCGTTCACCATCAGGCACACTGATGACGACCTCAAGTCCCAGGCGTTCCAGAAAGGCTTCGCCACTGGGAGCATATTCGTGCACAGCGTCAAGCACGTTCGCTGTGATCTGTTGACGTGGTACCGGATTGATGGCCGGCCCACCAACTGGTAAGCCGAGACCAGGCAAGGTGACTCGCCCAACACCTTCGCCACCATCCAGGTGGATTCCCGGTATTTCCACAATGCGCACCGACGCACAAATCAGTGCACCGTGCGTCACATCAGGATCGTCGCCGGCATCTTTTACCATGCAGCAGTACGCCTGTTTGGTATCGAGGCGAGTGATCGCCGGCGTCATGGTGGCAGTCTCGCCAATTGGCAATGTGATCGTGACCTGATCCGGCCACTGACCGCTTAGCAGCGCAATGGTGGCTGCCTTGGCTGCTGCCGCTGCATTGCTGCCGGTGGTGTAACCGGTACGCGATCCTCGTTTGTTGCGTGGCGGAACCATATCGGCCATAGTTGATCTCCGTTATGCGCTGTTGTCTTCACCGGTTGCCAGCCGGAGCAGGGCATTCACGGTGGCTGTGGCAACCGGAGAGCCACCTTTGCGTCCCATGGTCACAATCCAGGCTACATCGGTGCGGTTCATCAGCGCGGCTTTACTTTCAACAGTGTTAACAAAGCCGACCGGCATGCCAATCACGATAGCCGGGTGGGCACCCCGGTCAATAAGACTGATCAATTCAAACAGGGCTGTCGGTGCATTGCCAATCGCTACTAGTGCGCCGTTCAGATACCTCTGCTCGTGCGCCCAGCGCATGGCGGCGGCACTACGGGTGAGGCCGGTGGCCGCAGCCAGTTCCAACACCGGCTTACTATCGTTGAAGCAGGCTACACTGCCGCCAAAGTGTTGCAGGCGTCGTTGATCAATGCCTGCACGAACCATCTGGACATCGGTGATGACTAGACATCCACGCCGGAGAGCGTTGATCCCCTCCTCTACCGCACCGGCACTGGCTCTGGTCAGTTCAGCAAACTCGAAATCGGCAGTTGTGTGAATAATGCGCTCAACAATTGCCGCAAGTGGCTGCGGGATGATAAGGTTACGCGCCTGTAATTCGGCCCGAATGATCGCAAATGAACGGGCGGTAATGTCGGCTCCTGCTGATACCAATGGCGATTGGTCGTTCATGATGCTGCTCCCCGGCGTAACTGAAGGGCAAGTTCAGCAACCCGTCGCCCCAATGCCTTGGCCTGGATCAGATCGGCTTCGGTAATGGTGCCAACAGCGGTTGCTCCGTAGTACGAGCCGGCCTGTTCCATCAGCGGACTCCACGGTAAGCCAACGATGATCATGCCGCTGCCCAACATCCAGTGCAGCACCGAAAGCAGCGTAAACTCGGTACCTGAATGGCGCCCGGCACTACTGGTGAAGGCTGCCCCCACTTTTCCGGCCAGGCTGCCCTCTTCCCACAGATCGCCGGTCGTATCAAGCCAGCGCTTGAGGGTGCCCTTGATGCCAGTCCAATTGGGTGTGCCGATAATGATCCCATCAGCCTCTAGCAAATCGGCTTTCGTCGCGTGATGGGGCAGACTGATCTTAACCGTGACACCGCCAACGCTGGCGGCACCCTCACCAATCGCCTGCGCCAACTGGGTCACGTGCTCACCATGATCGTGCAAGATGAAGATACGGCAGGTTAGCGTTGACATCGCTGTATATGCTCCTTCCAGTAGTGATAGGTTTTGGCAACTGCCGTGACCACATTTTTGATCTCTCCCTCCAGTCGAAAATGCGGCCCCGCCGGTAAGAGTAGCGTGCGGTCTTCGCGACGGACACTGATATTTTCCACGATAATTGCTCGCAGGAGCCAGATTGCCATCTCTTCACTTTCACAGACCAGACCGATCCAGCCAGTGGCGGTGTCGGTCGTTACCGATAAATCGGTGACCATCGTTAGTGCCCGCCGGAGTTCGGCAATGACGCGGGCGTAGCCTGCCGGGTCGGTCTGGATCGTTGCCGGATCAACCGGTTCAAGCAGTGTTCCCCGGTGGGGTGGGCCACCGGCCAGGGCCAGCTCGCAGAAGGGATTTTCAGGATCGTCGCCTCCCCAGATGCGATCCCACGCGACCTGCCCATGTTCGTCGAAGACAAGCGGGGCGGCAGTCATCGGCGCTGCACTCACTGCCCGGCCACCACGGTAGCGGGGCGGGAGGATGTTTGTCATACTGCCAGATGCTTCGCCGCGTAAGCCGTGTTCGTGATCGCTGATTTGTGGTCGACCGAAATCGTTGACAAAACCCGGAAAGAGCCGTCGATATTTACAAACGTCACAGTTGACCACCGACTGACCATTCATGGCTTCCTGAATCCGTTGCATGATGGCGGTGAGGACTCCTTCGTGCAGACCAAGGTGTTCGGTTACAACGAAGTCGTGATCTGGATATGTTCGGCGTGCCACAGCAACTTGGGCAACGATCCGTTGCAGAATGCGCCCGGTGAAGAGCAGATACGGGATCACGATAATGCGACGCGCACCCAGCGCAATGCAGGCATCAAGCGTTTGTGGCACTCGCGGTGTGGTAATGCTGTAGAAGCCATAGGTGACGTGAGCATAGCCTCGACCCTCCCACAGCAAACGTGCCATACGGGCAACATCGGCGTTACTGTCGGGGTCACTGCTGCCACGCCCGATCACGGCCAAGGCGGTTTCGGCACGCGGTACAGGTGGGGCAGCTGCTTCTGCCGTCGCCAGACGGTCGGCCAGTGCTTTGAGCAGTGAATACTGCACACCGAGTGGCGTTCCGTATTGAATGATAAGTTCTGGCCAGCGTAGGCGCACCTGTTGGATCGCAACGGGAATATCATTTTTCTGATGGCCGGCTGCGCCGAGGAGGAGCGGTATCGCAATCAGGTGTTGATACCCGGCACGTGCGCACTCGTCAATCGCCTGCCCAATCGGCGGATCGGCCAGTTCGAGAAAGCATGGCTGCACCGGGAGATCGAGCCGCTCTTGCAGCATGCTGGCCAGTTGGCGATACTCGGCCAAACCATCACTGTCATCAGTGCCGTGCCCGATCAGTAAGATTGCTGTTCTGGTCATCGTCGTGGTCTCCGTTCATGACGCTGTAGATGGTGTACACGCCGGCTGGCTTCCTTCCTCCCCTCACCCCCCAGCCTCCGCTCCGCTTCTGTCGGGGGAGTGGTGACAGGCGTGCTCCGTATGCATCCCGCCCCCCTTTCTAACCTCGCCCCGCTGGGGGGAGGAATTGAAGCTGATTCCCCCGCTGGGGGGAGGAATTGTGGGTAAGATTGCCCTCATCCCGTCACCCCCTTAGCGTGGCATCTGGGTGCAGAGGCGCAACACGCCGTACCCCTGCACCGGCAAGTATGCCGATCCACAGTCCACTCACCACAATCGTCATTGCCACCTGCACGATACGGCGCGCTCGCCCAATCATCGCCGCATCAGGAATACAGCTCCCATCACCGAGGGCGTAATGATCGCGTTTGGTGAGGACGGTATCCAGTGCACCAGCCATGGCAGCCATTGGCCAGCCGGCATTTGGCGAAGCGGTGTGCCGGGCGTCACGCAGAGCGGTTTGCCAGGCGTGCCATCCCCGTCTGTTGATCAGGTGTGTAGCCAGCGCAATCATCAGTGCGGTCATGCGGGCCGGTAGCAGGTTGAAGGCATCGTCGCAGCGGGCAGCAATTTTGCCCAGATACTCGTAGCGCTCTGTGCGATACCCCCACATCGCGTCGGCAGTGTTGGTCAGACGGTAGACGGCCAGGGCAGGTAGACCACCAACTAGAAAAGCCAGCAGAGGAGCGATGATGCTGTCACTCAGATTTTCGGCCAGCGACTCGATGGCTGCACCGGCTACTTCAGCCGCACTAAGGTCGGCGGTTGGTCGACTGACGAGGTGCCAGCCCAGCAGACGACGCGCTTCTGCAAGATTGCCCGTTCGCAACGCCTGTTCCACCCCGGCAACTGCTCGATCAAGTCCCCGGTAGGCCAGCAGCAGGGAAACGCATGCCCCCTGCACTAGCAGATGACGCGGCAGGCGGGAAGCTACTCTCCCCACCAGCCACCAGCCCCCGTATAGCCACCCACCCCCCCAGGCCAGGCGGGCTAACGGTGTCGCTGGGGCTAATCGTTCCCCCAATCGGAGCCAGTGCCCCATCAGGCTCACCGGATGAAGCTGGTTGGGCGGGTCTCCCAGGGCGTAGTCGAGCACCAGGGCCAGGAGGGCAATCGCGCAACGCCGACGTATCTCTTCATCAATCATCATGCCAGTCCTCTGGTGGTGCAATCAGGCGACGCAGGGTCTCATCAGCAAATACATGCGCTGGCGTTCCCACGGCTGCCACGCTGCCCACATCCAGAACTATCACCAGATCGGCCCAGCGACGGACAAGCGCCAGATCGTGGGTCGCCAGTACGACCGTCTTGCCCTGCGCAGCCAGTCGATCAAATACCTGTACGATCTGTTGTCGTGCCCAGCGATCTAGTCCTGATGTTGCCTCATCAACCAGCAGATACTGTGGTCGCATGGCCAATACGCCGGCAAGTGCCACTCGTGCTTTCTGCCCACCACTCAACGCATGGGTGGGTCGGTCGAGCAGATCGCTCACATCACACAACGCAGCCGCTTCGTGGACGGCGCACCGGGCTTCGGCAGGGCTAAGACCAAGATTGAGTGGCCCAAAACTGATGTCTTGCCAGACACTGGCACTAAAGAGTTGTTCATCAGGTGATTGCATAACCAGGCCAACGTGTTGGCGCAGGTGCCGCAATCCCGAACGTGAGTAGCTGATCGGAGTGTCACCCAAGCGAATCTGCCCTTCTTGCGGACGCAAGATGCCGGCGGCCAATAAAAGCAGCGTACTCTTGCCGGCACCGTTGCGTCCAAGAATAGCAATCCGCTGACCGGGTTCAATGGAGAGCGATACCCGGTGCAGTGCCGGTATCGGATTACCGGTGAAACGATACGATACCGCTGCAAACGTCAGCGCTGCGGTCATACCCACCACCTTGCCAGCAAGAGGCTAACGAAGATCAGGATACCGATCAGCCAGAGGGTTTGTTCAGTCCGGTACGATAGTGGTAGTACGCGCATATCACCATCGAAGCCACGCCCGATCAGGGCTTGTTCAAGCGCCTGACTCCGTTGATAGGCGATGACAAACAAGCGACTACCGATCAGCGCTGAACTGCGCAGTGTTGACTGCCACGAGGTATAGCCAAGGCGTGCGGTTTGCGCAGTGACCATCTGTTCAAGAGTGTCGAGGAGCACAAAAATCGCCCGATAACTCAGCATCATGACCTCAACCAGGAGTACCGGGACACGCAACCGATGCATTAGCTCGATCAGATCAACAAGCGGTGTTGTTAAGACCAGAAAGTTGAGGGCGGCGGTACACCCCAGTGCCCGACTAAACACCTGGAGTGCGAGAGGGAGCGATGCGTGATGAAAGCCTATCCACAGCGGACCCAACCGGAGTGCCGCTTCTGATGCTTCAAAACCGATGCTCACCGCGATACTGACAACCGAGAGGATGAGAAAGACGCCCTCGGTTGTCAGTACAGCAATCACCACGTGCAATGGTATTCGCGCATAGCCGACCATGATCCCAACCATCCAGATGGTGGCAATCCATCCGACCACTGGGCGATCCAGCATGAAGCAAAGCAGGATCGTGCTCAGAGCGATCCCGCTCTTCTGCGCCGGATCAACGCCTCGTAGCCGGTTGCTAAATGCATAGCGATCAATAACCCGTAGCATGTCACCGATCCGGATGTCGCCGACGGCCATGGTGCCAGCCGAAGAAATAGCCGATGAAACCTGCACCTAACCCGGCCTGCAGCGCAAACAAGAGACTTTCGGTTTCGCTGCCCGGTGGCTCAAACAACGGATTGAACCAAGGTTCGTAGTTGGGGTTGGTTTCCATAACTGCTACCTCGGCAGCGGCATCGGCGCCACCAAACTCCGTATCGCGGATCAGCAAGATCGGTGTGATTGCGAGACCGATGACAATCAGCCAGAGCACGATCATCACTGACCATGGCAATGGTCTGGGCGTTATCATGAACGTACCCCTTTCATTTCAAGGGCTTGCAATTCGGATGCAGCCGTTGTTTGCAGTGCATTCATAATCAATACCGTGAGAATGCCTTCGCTTACCGCCAGCGGAATCTGGGTGACGGCAAAGATGGTGCCGAATTTGATGAACGAGGCAACGATCCCGCCCACCGGATCGGGGTGCGCCAGCGCCAGTTGGAGTGCGGTCACGACGTAGGTTGAGAAATTTGCCAGCGCTGCCGCCAGGAATACCGTTAACCAGAATGGAGTGCGCCCACTCAGACCACGCCAGATCAGCCAGGCGACCCACGGTCCAACGACGGCCATGCTAAATGCGTTGGCGCCTAGTGTGGTTAGGCCGCCATGAGCAATTAATAGCGCCTGGAACAATAAAACAATTGAACCGAGCACACTCATCACCCACGGCCCGAACAGGATTGCTCCCAGGCCAGTACCGGTGGGGTGGCTGCTTGATCCGGTAACACTAGGTAACTTAAGTGCGCTAAGCACAAAGGTGAACGCAGCCGCAAAACCGAGCAGTAAGCGCAATTCGGGCTTGTTGTTCACGACAGTGCGCAGGCGCTGAAAGCCGATGATCCAGAACGGGATGACGACGACGAACCAGAAGATCGCCCAGAGAGGCGGTAAGAACCCTTCCATAATGTGCATTGCGTAAACTGGTCGAGCCTCGAATACAATCAAGATGATTGCTCCCAGACTGATCAGAAGCCACCGGTGTTTCATAGCAGTGCTCCTTTCCTCATCAGGCCTTCTCAGACACACCAGCTTCAGCGAAGGTCGCCATTTCGTCCAGAATCTTGCAGGCCGCCTGACAGATCGACATTGCCAACACCGCACCGGTACCCTCACCGAGCCGCATATTGAGGTCGAGTATGGGTTGGAGATCAAGGTGAGAAAAGACCGCAGTATGTCCACGTTCAACCGAACGATGACCGGCAATCATGTAAGCTGTAGCCATTGGTGCCAGCGTTGCCGCGATTAACGCTGCCGCGCCGGCGATGAAGCCGTCGATAACTACCGGCACCCGTCGGGCCGCTGCCCCTAGGATGACGCCGGCAAGACCGCCGATCTCCAGGCCACCCACCTTTGCCAGCACATCAAGTCCGTCGGCGGGATTGGGCTGGTGGCGATGCAAAGCCTGCTCGATGACGGCTATCTTTCGTGCCAGCCTACTGTCATCGATGCCGGTGCCGCGTCCGGTGACCTCACTCACCGGACGGCCGGTAATTGCAGCGACCACTGCACTGGCGGCAGTGGTGTTGGCGATGCCCATCTCGCCGGTCGCCAGCAGATCAACGCCACTGTCGATGGTTTCATTCGCGCAGGCAATCCCAACGGCGATGGCCTGCCGGGCGGTTTCGTGGCTCATTGCCGGTTCCTGGCTGAAATCGGCAGTGCTATACGCCAGCTTGCGACTGACCAGATCGGGATGCGGAGGCAGATCGGTCGCTACGCCAATATCAACGACGATTACCCGTGCTCCGACATGGCGGGCCAGGACGTTGATCGCCGCTCCACCGCGCAGAAAGTTCAAGACCATCTGGGGCGTGACCTCAGCCGGAAATGCACTCACACCCTGGCGGGCTACGCCGTGATCGGCAGCCATCACGATGACTGCCGGATTGGTCAGGCGTGGCCGTTCACGACCGGTAATACCCGCTATGCGGATTGATAGCTCTTCTAGTCGCCCCAGCGATCCGGCCGGTTTGGTGAGCGTGTTTTGCCGACGGCGTGCAGCCGTCGCTGCTCGATCATCGAGAAGGCCGATCTGATTGATGGTGTTTTGGACCAGGTCCATCTTCCTCTCCTTCCTCTACGCTCTGTACCCTACCCTTCGCGATCAATGTCGCGAGGAGCCGAAAACCCTTCACGTAACTCCTCCCCCTGTGCCAGAACCTCGGCGATAGCAGCCTGTGCTTCAGGTGAAGGATTGCGCCACATACTCCGACCGATGGCCTCGTTGAGCCGCTCGGCGATTGCCTGGAGCGCCCACGGATTTACTTCGTGCAACCACTGCTGAATCTCAGAGTCGCGGATGTAATGGGTCGTCACCTGCTCGTACATCCAATCTGCCAGCACTTGGGCTGTCGCGTCATAGCCGAAGAGATAATCGACGGTTGCCGCCAGCTCCAGGCCGCCTTTGTAGCCATGCCGGCGCATGCTGGCTAGCCACTTTGGATTGATTACACGCGCCCGAAAGACACGGCGCACCTCTTCGCGCAGATCGCGCGTGCGCGGGCGAGCCGGATCGCTACTGTCGCCAAAGTAGCGGGCCGGATTACGACCACTGAGAGCACGGATGGCCGCGATCATGCCACCGTGGAACTGAAAGTAGTCATCGCTATCGAAAATGTCATGTTCGCGCGTGTCCTGATTCTTGGTCGCAACTTGGACGGTGCTAAGTGCGGCGGCAAAGGCTGTTTCAGCCGGTACTCCCTGTTCGGTTGCCGTGTACGCATATCCACCCCAGCGCAGATACACCCTGGCTAAATCGGCGTCATTCGTCCAGTTTTGCCCGTCTATTAAGGGCAACATACCCGCTCCATAGCTGCCCGGTGGACTGCCAAAGATGCGATAGCGAGCCTCACGTTGTGCCGTTTCCTGATCGGTACCGCCATGAACCAGCGCCTGCATGGTTAAGCGAGCATGCTTGCGGGGGAAGTTCAGTTCGAGCGGTTCATCGAGGTCGATGACCGTTTGGATCGCCTGATCGAGCAGCTCGATCAGATGCGGGAAGGCATCACGGAAGAAACCGCTAATCCGGCATACAACATCAATACGTGGCCGGCCCAATTCCGTCAGTGGAATGACTTCAAAGCCGATTACCCGACGATTTTCGCGTTGCCAGCGCGGACGTACTCCCAGCAGCGCCATAACCTGCGCCACGTCGTCACCGGCAGTGCGGATCAGGCTGGTACCCCAGATACTAATACCGACGCTTTCCGGCAGCGTACCGTATTCCCGTTGATAGCGACGCAGCAGGTCATTCGCCAATCCCTGCCCGGTCTCCCAGGCTGCCATCGCCGGGACACTCCTCGGATCAAGACTGTAGAAGTTGCGTCCCGTGGGTAAGATGTGCGCCATGCCGCGTGTCGGAGCGCCGCTCGGACCCGGTGGAACGAAGCGCCCGGTCAGCGCCGCCAGCAGATGATCGATCTCGTCAATTGCACTCTGACGTAGGCGGGGGATAATCCAGTCGCAGGCGTATTGGAGTGCTGTCGCAATCGCAGTGGAATCACGACCCGCCGGCATCACTTGATCGATCACTAACGTAATCATCGCCGCCTGCCATTGCTCTGCCTGGAGCCGCTTCAGCAGATCGCGACAGAGCGTTTCGATATGGGCAATTACATCAGCATTCGTCAAAAAGTAATCGTCGCCGTTGCGCCGCTGTCCTGGGGCGTTCTGAAGCGCATGCCAGTCGACACCGAGTGCTGTGGCGACCGACGCCGGCAGAGCCGGTGCGTGCAGGTTGGGCAGACGCAAGAGGTGGTATGCCAGATCGACGAGCTGATCACCCTCTGGCATAGTGCCGAGAATGTGTAAGCCGTCGCGAATCTGTGCTCCGGTTAGCTCACACAAATACCCTTCAATATCCTCAAGCAGATGCGCTACTTCACGTCCTTCCAACTCGGCCAAGACGGTAGGTGTACCATCTTCCAACACACTGCCGTCCCATTCATGACGGTGGTCGCCGTGGTCGGCCTGGAGAATGTAGCGCAAGTCGTCGGCCAGTTGGCTACGTTGTAACACATCCCAGATTTGGCGTTGCAAAAGCGGGAGCTTCGTTGGATCAAGCCGTTCCATACGGTAATACTCATCAACTAGGTGCGCCAGTTCGGCCAAGTCACCATACGCACCGGCACTCGTCATCGGTGGCGTGAGATGGTCGATGATCACCGCATGTGCTCGCCGTTTGGCTTGTGTTCCTTCGCCGGGATCGTTGATGATAAATGGATAGATCAGGGGTATATCGCCCAAGAAAGGATCGGGGAAACAGGTGGCACTCAAGCCAACCCCCTTACCGGGCAACCATTCGAGCGTACCGTGTTTGCCGAGGTGGATGATGGCATCGGCTTGCCACACATCACGCAACCAGCGGTAGAGCGCGTAGTAGTTGTGGGGCGGTGGTAGGTCGGGGCGATGGTAAATGGCGTTTGGATCCATATCGTACCCGCGTGGTGGTTGCAGGGCGACAAAGCAATTACCAAACGCTAGCCCCGCCAGCGCCAGCTCCCCGCGATGAACATACGCCCGACCCGGTGGTAGTCCCCATTGGCGTGTCATGGCCTCTTGTAACGGCAATGGTAATTCGGCAAACCAGCGTTGATAGGTCGCACTGGGAATGCGATGCGCCAGTGCCAACTGCTCAGTCGTCAGCCAGGTCTCGTCGTATGAGCAGCGGGCAATCAGATCTGCAATCAGACGGTTGCCATCTTCTGGCAAACCATCGATGGTGTAGCCAGCATCGTGTAACGCAGCAAACAGACGCATCAATGAGGCAGGTGCATCAAGACCAACTGCATTCCCGATTCGCTGCGCTTTGGCACTGCTGTTAGTCAAGATGATAGCGATCCGCTTCTGGGCGTTCGGTTTGTGCCGAAGTTGGGTCAATCGCCAGACCAGCCCGGCCAGCCGCTCAATTCGTTCAGGGTCAGGCAGCGACCGCGCAGCCGCTTCACCATCCTGCGCCTTAAATGCTATCGGTACGCTGATAATTCGTCCATCAAGCTCCGGCAAGGCGACATTCATCGCGGTATCGAGCGGCCCCAGACCACGCCCGTCCCGTTGCCAGGATTCCCAGCTGCTACTGCTGAGGAGGGCCTGTATCACCGGCACGTCGAGACGGGTAAAGGGATGTGGATCATCATCGCCGAGCGCAAAACTCAGGGTAGAGATGATCACATCTACCGGCCCGGCCTCTTCGATCAACGCCAGCCCAATCGGAACACCTTCCGCATTGATCGCTTTCAGGGATTGGGTATAGACAGCACGTACCCGAAGTCCGCGGGCCTGCAACCCATTGATCAGCGCGTCCACGAATCCGGTATTCCCGCTCAGCAAATGTGCCCGGTAGAAGAGCAGACCGACGACCGGCCCATCATTGGCGGGTGCTATCGTGTTCGCCGTTTGCCTGGCTCTGCCCCGGCGCGATGGTTGAGGTGGGGTGTATATACCGTGGAGTGGTAATTCAACAGGCGGATCGTATCCCCAACCACTGACTAGCAGGTGATCGCTCAGACATTGCAAACCATTGGCGAGATTCACGGCGCCGCCCGCCTGAAAATAGGCACTTACCAGCATGGCCAGAGGCACACCAACCGTCGAGCGAGCCATGAGATCGGGATCAAGCTGCTCAACTGCCGGCAGACAGAGCAGGAATCCATCGGTGGTTGCCGCCCACTGCTGCAAGCGCTCCAAACCATATGTAAACGAAGCTGCACTATGGAGCCGCACCAACACAATGGCTGCTGCCGGCAAATGCTGTTCAAGCAAGCGGTCAATCGCTGCCGGATCGGTTAGGCGGCCAATATGCGCCATGCGTACCGGTGCAAACCCATCGGGAAGTAGTGTCAATGCCTGCTCAAGCGCCAGCAGATCGGTATCTGCCTGACTCAACACGAGAATACCATTACCGGCCACAGTCGGAATCCGTTCGGTGGCAACCATCGGCGCAGTAACACCGTCCCAACTAAAGCCATTAAAGACGTGAGGGATCAATGCCGGCGGCAGGGCTGCTGATTGGCCGGTATTCAGCAGTTCTTCAATGAAATCATACAGGATCGGGATCAATGCCGGATCATTGAGCGAGTGAAACCAGTACGGACGGCCATCAAACAGCAAGAGGGCAACATTCGCCAGCGGGCATGGCCCCAGACACCCGCCCTGACTGAGATGAACCCGATTACGCAGGCGTCGTCGCTCCCATTCTTCGTGGTAGAGATCGGTCAATACCGGAGCAAACCCGCGTTCGGTGTGACCACAACAACACCCGGTTGCACAGACAATCAACATCCCGCGTCGTGCGCCGGCATTTACCATCCGCCCATCAAGGCGCTGCACCATGTTGCGCTTGAGTTGTTCAGCCATCGTTCTGCTCGCTTAATACTCAATACCCGGTTGCGCCCGAATCCCCTGATCACGGAACGGATGCTTTACCTCCCGCATTTCAGTCACCAGGTCAGCGTATTCAATCAGCTCGGCGGGTGCGTAACGACCGGTAATGATCAGGTGTAGCATCGGCGGTTTATTGGTGCGCAGCCATGCCACCACCTCAGTGGCAGGTACCCAGCCGTAGTGCATCACATACGTAAACTCATCGAGCAGAAAGACATCGTAATTGCCACTGATAATCTGCGTCTTAGCGACCTCCCAACCGTGTACTGCTCGCGCCTGCGTCTCATCAAGGTCACGACTCGTCCAGGTAAACCCATCGCCGAGCGGGGTAAGGGTAATTCCCATCCGTTCAAGTGCGCGTAATTCACCGAATTTCGCCTGCTCGTGCTTGATAAACTGCACACCACCGACACGCATATTGCGCCCCCAGGCGCGCAACAAGACACCGAGCGCGGCAGTAGTTTTTCCTTTGCCATTGCCGGTATTAACAATCACCAGGCCCTTCGGTGTATGACTGGCGCGTACCGCTTTACGCCGGGCTTCAGCTTCTGGCGACGAACCTGGCCCAACCGGTGTGGTTGTCTCATCAGACACGGCAGTCTCCTTCTGTTAACATATAAACAAAAACCCCGACCTTCTCGGGTCGGGTAATGAAACGACAACACTGCAAGTACAATGCATGCAGGTCTCGTTCATCCTCCTTGGCTCGAGAAGGGCTGAACGAACAACACATCGCGGCAGGCGTCCTGACTTCCGGCCTGAAACGGCCGGTTACAGTTGCGGCACAGTGCTGGACTTACACCAGCTTCCACCTTTACGCCCTGGCATCCGGGCCAACGGGTCACCGCGACGATCTACGAACTGACAGAGTGCAACAGTGATCTGATTATAGCACAGGTTGAGGCGGGAATATGTGTTGCATTGGAGGTTTTGTTACCAACAACATCTCTGCATATTGGTTGTCCACATCAACGCAGAACCGTAGAAGGGGATGCAACATCCCACATCACTCTTTAACCATACAACCAGAGAATGTTCATACTCGTGCAGAAGTGTCACTACGGTTTGTAGTTTGAACTAGAACTTATTTCATAAAAAGTTGTACTGTCGCGCTCGAATAACCATCTCCGGTGCCATCACGCGCTGGATTGG
>NZ_DAOUBI010000023.1:0-20817 GCF_034432675.1 Chloroflexus sp.
CCTGGCATGTCACCGGTTGCGAACAGGCACGTCGTGGGGTGCGGCCAAAGCCGCCATTGTCCGTGAGGCGATACGAGCCTACCTGGCCCATCCACGCTCTACCCAGCTCTCAACTGCGTAACTCCTGATGAAATAAGTTCTAGTGCAATCATACTGCAAATGATGATCGTGACCGGCAGGCATATCATACCCACAACCGATTATACCCACAACCGACAGTGTAACCGGTGCAACACGCACCCGGATCGAGCATGGGATGTGCGGAGCAGGGCTTCCGCACTCCAGATTTTGCTCATCAAACAGCGTGGAAGTGGATGTCTAACATTCATACCAGCCTCTACCGGGGATAGCCTTCTCGGTATCAGTCGCAAGTCGCTTTCGCGGGCTAGACACGTTGCGTATAATTGAAACTATGAACATTACACATTGGATTACAATTATTCGCGAACGACTGCAACGACCGGCACCGACCCCAGAAACGCGCCGGATCGGGCTGGCCCTGAGTGGCGGCGGCGGTAAGGGGGCAGCGCACATCGGTGTCTTGCAGGTGATTCAGGAACTCGATATTCCGATTGACCTGATTGTCGGTACCTCAGCAGGAGGTGCGGTTGCCGTGCTCTACGCCGCGGGCTTTGATCTCGCTGCGATCCAGGATGTTTTTCGCCAGAACGCATTGCGCCGCATTGCCACTCCCGATCCGACCGGCACCGGCATTATCGGGCAACGGCGGCGCGAGGAGATGTTGTATCGTCTCCTCGGTGACCGCACCTTTGCCGATCTTAACCTGCCGTGTGCGGTCGTGGCAACCGATCTGGTCAGTGGTGAGATGGTTGTCCTTAACGAGGGGCCAGTTGTGCCGGCATTGCTGGCAACCACTGCACTGCCAGCGCTCTTCCCGCCGGTGCCCTACGGTGACATGCTCCTGGCCGATGGCGGGATTCTCAACAATTTACCGGTTGATGTGGCGCATGAGCTGGGTGCCCAGCGGGTAATCGCGGTTGATTTGCGCGATACCCAGGCCGGGTTCTCGCTCCAACCTGAAGAGAACGATAGCCTGCTGGCACGCTTTATGTTTGCGCCGAAGCAGTTTGCAGTTGCCCAGCGTGCGTTGAGTCTGCTGATGGCGGAAGCAACCGAGCTGCGTTTGCAGCAGTATCCGCCCGATGTACTGATTCAGCCTGATGTTACGTCCATCCATACGCTCGATTTGAGCACTCCCGAAAAGGGGTATGCCATCGGGCTGGAAGCTGCACGTGAGCTGGCCGGTGAGCTGATCGATCTGCGGCTGTGGCGGAACGGTACGCAACTGGCGGTTCAACCACAGCCACGCCGTGCGCGAAAGATCGAACGGAAGCGCCCGGTGATGATCGGCTCAAACCGACTACCAGGGCGTCCAGAGGCAGCGGGAACGGTGTAGTGGGAAATGAGAAGTAGACAATAGGAAAAGAAGATGAGGAGTGCTGTGGCAGCCCCTCTACTCTGTGCGCTAATAGGATCGTTATTGCACCAAAGAGGCACGGAGCGCACAGAGGGGAGTATCAAGTCACTGTATCAACCTCTCATCTCTTGTGGTTAATGTATCGCTGACGTAGCAATCATACCAGTAAGTAGAATGCACTAGTTACGACCAAAGACGCATCTGCCCCCTCAACCTGTGTTTCTGTGCTCAACGACGGTATCACTGAATCAGGGCACGACACCACACTATTCCCGCATTAGAAGTCTCCATCTAAAACATCGACTTCAAGGCTTGCATCACGCGCAATTTCAAGGTACTATTTAATAGAGCAATATTGGACTATTCACTAATCTTTGATAGCACTACGCTAGATGCCTCGAACCACCAATAGAGACCATTGGCGGCGATGGAGACGCAAATAACCCCCGTGCAAGCAGGTCAACCACACACGTATAAATAAGGAGCCTTTGTGAGTCGCAAACACACTATCCTGATCACGATGGGCGTGATGATGAGCCTGTTTATGGCTTCGATGGAATCGACCGTTATCGCAACAGCCATGCCGGGCATTGTGCGCGATTTGGGTGACATTGAGAGTTTTAGCTGGGTATTCGCCATATATATGCTGACCAGCACGACCGCCGGCCCTATTTTCGGGCGTCTGTCGGACCTCTTCGGACGCAGACCGGTCTATATGGTAGCAATTGCTATCTTTAGCCTGGGTTCACTCTTGTGTGGGCTGGCGACCACTATGCCTATGCTGATTGCAGCACGCGCACTCCAGGGAGTGGGCGCCGGTGGACTGCTCCCGTTAGCCTTTATCATCGTCGGTGATATATTCACGCTTGACCAGCGGGCGAAGGTGCAGGGGCTTTTTTCAGGAGTGTGGGGCATCAGCTCGGTGATTGGCCCACTGATCGGCGGGTTTCTGGTTGATCAGATTTCATGGCACTGGGTGTTTTGGATTAACCTCCCTCCGGCGGCTATCGCTGCGGCACTGGTCTGGGTAGCGTGGCTTGATCCGGTACGTGCAAACGCCAAACGACCACCCATTGATATTGCCGGTGCATTGCTGTTGAGCGTCGGGATTATCCTGCTGCTGCTCGGACTCGATCAGCCGACGACGCCCAGCGACATTCTTATGTTAAGCGCTGCTGTAGCAACGCTGGCCTTGCTAGTGATGGTTGAACTGCGGGCACCGGCACCAATCCTCCCGTTTCACCTGTTGCGTGACCGCACATTCGCGATTGCCTGTCTCCATGGCATTCTGGCCGGCGGTGTGCTGTTCGGCAGCATGAACTACGTGCCACTCTTCGCGCAGGGGGTGCTGGGCACAAGCGCAACCGAGGCCGGCACCACCCTGACGCCACTGATGCTGGGATGGGTCTTTACCAGCATTATCGGTGGCCGGCTGTTGTTGCGCATGAGCTATCGCACGCTCACGATTGGCGGGATGGTCATGTTTGTAGCGGGTGCCATCCTCATGGCCCGGCTACGCCCCGATATGAGTCGGCTTGAACTGGCCATTGCGCTGGGGTTGATGGGAATTGGCATGGGTGCCAGCATCCCTTCGTTTTTGATAGCAGTGCAGAGCACGGTAGCACGCAACGTGTTGGGAGCGGCAACCGCGAGTTTGCAATTTTCGCGCACGATTGGTGGGACGATTGGAGTGGCTGTGCTGGGCACATTACTGACGAACCGGTTGAGTGCAGAGCTGGCAGCACGCGGCTTACAAGCCGATGCCGTTCCGGTTGAGGCACTGATCGGCGAAGGGGCAACCGCGATGACCCTTGCCGGCGAGCCACGGCTGGCACTGGCGGCTGCACTGACCGCAGTCTTTGCCGCGCCGCTGGTGTTTGCATTGCTGGCACTGGCAGTGACATTTCTGGCCCCTTCGCACAGCCCTGATGATCTGCGCCGTAAGCGTGAACAGCGCGAAGAGGTAACTACGGCGAAAGAAGTTGCGCCACAGCAGGCGGGGTAGGGGGGAGGAGATAGAAAATAGGAGGTAGGAGATAAGAGATAGGAAATTCAAGGATGACAGGTGAGGAGAAACGGATGCTGGCGGCGTTACTGGCACGTGTCCAGCCCTCCCTGGGAGCGCGGGACTCCGGCCTGCAGAAGAATGTTCGGCATCCTCCCTCATCTCCTAATCAACCCACCCTAGACGCTGGGAGCGCGGGACTCCGGCCTGCAAAAGAATGTCCATCCGCTGCATCATCTCTCACCTCCCGATCAACTCACCCTGGGAGTCAGGAGCGCGGGCCTCCGGCCCGCACTTAAGTTTGGCTTTTTCATCGACGCAGGGAGATGACGAGAGCCGTTGTCAGACGCTGACAACTCGCGGTTGCATGCCGTGGTGCGGGTGGTTTGGGGGTAGAAGGCCGTTGCATACTCCTACGCTTGGTCACCACGAGCGCGGCGTTGGTCAGGACGATGATCGTATGCACATGCGTCGACCCTACCGTCCACCGGTGCATCGTTCAGGTACAGTATCAGGGTATTCCCTGGTTGGTGTAGCATGGATTCTACTCTACCAGATTTGATATAATTCACGCACTTACGCATAGAGTAGCAACGATTTGGCCGGTGGCGACATGGTGATTCGCACACCCTCTGCTCCTCACAACGTGCGAACCTGAAGGGCTGGCGGGTTCACCTGGGAGATGATCATGTCGGAACTGGGTATACAACACCTCCGGCAGCAGGTCGAAGCAATGATGACCACGCACCCCAACGTGTGCCTCGTCTACCTGTTTGGGTCACAGATGATCGGCACAACCGGTCCGCTCAGCGACGTCGATCTGGCAGTCTTGCTGACGCATGGCACTTCAATGCTGCAAGCGATGGCTGAACTCGAACATCGTTTCGCGGTGATTCTGAATGTGAGAAGGACCAATCTGGTCGTCCTCAATCAAGCACCCATTGAACTGGCCTATGCCGTTATCGCACAGGGCACGATCATCTACCAGCGTTCTCTTGCCAAACGGGTTGAGTATGAAGCGGAGGTCATGAGTCGCTACGGTGATTATCTCCCGTTCTTTCAGGCCCAGTAACAAGATATTTTGCAAGGAACCGGTAATGAACGTCGCGTTCAGCGGTATCGAGCGGCGCTTGAACGAACTCTGCGAACGATTGGCACGTTTGACGCCACTCCGTACTCGAACGAAGACTGAGTTTCTGAGTGATCCGTACTTACGCGACATTGTACAGTCACAGAATCGCCGTTCAATCAATCCATAAATTAACACGCGCCCTGTTGGTACCTCTCTAGCGTGCAGCAGCCCTGCTGTCGCGCCAGCCGTGCTTACGGTCAAGTGCCGGGCGTAGATTCGTAGCACTCATCAAGATTTGATATTACCTGCTAACCGCTCACCAGACATCAAGGATGGGGGTAGGGCCTGTGCCTGCCCCCATCCGACGTTGATATGACCGCCGCTTAACGATTGCCCCGTTGGCAAGTGTACGGTGTATGTGGCAGAGCTTCAACCTCACCTGCGCAACAATATGCTCCGTTAGGGACAGATCACCAATATATCCATCCGCGTCCATCCGCCAGACCCGCGTGCATCCGCGTTCCGCAGGTGATCGACAGTACCACTCAAGATTTGATATCACACCCCGGCCTGGGCAGCACCGCGACTGGTGATGTAGGCGAAGGCCATCCGTGGTGTGTTCCAGGCTAGGCCAACTTCACCACGGGGGGTCAGGACAATCACGCCGCCACGTCCATCTGACACCAGTTCAGACAACAGTTTGATCCCGCGTTCGGCAGCCACCTGGGGGGGCATACCGTCTTCAAGCAACTCGACGACCCGTCGGGCCAATGCCACACGGGTGATCGACTCGCCCCAACCGGTACATACCGCTGCCCCATCTGCAGTGGCGTAGAGACCACAACCAATGAGCGGCGTGTCACCAACCCGGCCAGGCAATTTGAAAGGTGTGCCACCGGTTGAATTGGCAGCAACAAGCTGGCCGAACTGGTCAAGGGCAATCGCCCCGACGGTGTCGTGCCCGCTGGGTGGTGGCGATCCCTGTGCTTTCCAGGCCAGCCACAACTGGCGTTCACGTTCTACGATTAACTCTGCATTATCGCAGAAAGATATACCCACTGTCGCCGCAAATGCTTCAGCACCGGGGCCAACCAGCATCGTCGCCGGCCCGTTCAATACGTAGCGGGCGAGTGTAATTGGATTGCGAATGCGTTGGAGACCGGCAACTGCACCGTAACGCAGCGTGCGCCCATCCATCAATGCCGCATCCAATTCAACAGTGCCGGCACTGGTCAGCACCGATCCGGTGCCGGCGTCAAAGATCGGATCGTCTTCCATCACCCGCACCGCCGCCTCCACCGCATCAAGCGCACTGCCACCGTTCTGCAACACCTGCCATCCGGCAGTCCGCGCTGCGATGCAACCGGCAATATGAGCGGTGACCTGATCATCGGGAATGGCCCACGCTCCACCGTGGACGATAAGTGCCTGCACTGGTTCTACTGTCATCATTCACCTGCTGCACATCTTACAACGACCTCGAAAACAAAACCGCCGCCTTTTCGGCGGCGATTGATACCTGGTGGAGCCAAGGGGATTCGAACCCCTGACCTCAACACTGCCAGTGTTGCGCTCTTCCAACTGAGCTATGGCCCCTTTTCTGGTGGAGGTGAGGGGATTCGAACCCCTGACCTCGACAGTGCGATTGTCGCGCTCTTCCAACTGAGCTACACCCCCGCGCCCTAACGCCGGGTTATCTTACCACGAATAGAGAGGAATGTCAAACCAGAAACCGGCAAAAGCACATACATCATGGTACTCGACTGTGCTATAATACTTACCGACCGGTCAGTCGGTAAAATGAAAGATACGTCGTGTGAGGAGGACTTCAGCTATGAGCGATGAACGTCGGCGGAATCAAATCCTGGGTCTTCTCTTTGCTGGTGTTTTGATGGCCGCGCTCGATATTGCGATTGTCGGGCCGGCATTACCCGCGATCCAGCGCGTCTTTGGGGTTGATGAGCGGGCGTTGTCCTGGGTCTTTTCGATCTATGTCCTGGGGAACCTGGTTGGAACCCCGACCATTGCCGCACTATCGGATCGGTTTGGCCGGCGGGCGTTGTACGTCGTGAGCCTGAGTGGCTTTGCGCTGGGGTCACTGCTCGTTGCCATTGCCCCCTCTTTTCCCATGCTCCTCTTAGGCCGTCTGGTGCAGGGGGTAAGTGCCGGTGGCGTGATTCCGGTTGCCAGTGCCGTTATTGGTGATACGTTTCCCCCTGAACGGCGCGGCTCAGCCCTGGGATTGATCGGGGCTGTGTTTGGAATTGCGTTCTTGATCGGGCCAGTTATCGGTGGATTGCTCCTCTTGATCGGCTGGCAATGGCTCTTCCTGATCAATCTGCCGCTGGCCGCAGTGCTGATCATCTTCAGCCTGCGCCTCTTGCCGGGTCGCACGCGCCAGTCTGCGGCGACCTTTGATCTGGCTGGCCTCATTGTGCTCGGACTAATGCTCACCGGTCTGGCGTATGGTTTGACCGAACTCGATCCAGCGCGATTGAGCAGCGGGTCGCTACCGCTGCCAGCAATTGGTGCATTGATCGTGGCGTTCGCGCTGGCACCGATCTTCATTGCTATCGAGCAACGGGCCGGTGAACCCATCCTGCAACCGGACATCTTTCGTTCACGCCAAATCTGGATAACGGCAGTTCTGGCAATCGGCGCGGGGATTGCTGAGTCTGCCGTTGTCTTTGTGCCGGCACTGCTCACGGCGGCCTACGGTGTTAGCAGTTCGACGGCCAGCTTCATGCTGCTGCCGGTAGTGCTGGCGATGGCGGTTGGGTCACCGGTTTCAGGCCGTCTGCTCGACCGCTTCGGCTCGCGGATTGTGGTGAGTATTGGTGTCGTGCTGAGTGGGATCGGGATGCTGATCCTGAGCACATGGCCAACGAGTCTGGTGGCGTTCTACCTCGCTGCGGTCGTCAGCGGTTTGGGTCTGGCGATCTTGCTTGGGGCCGCGTTGCGGTATATTCTGCTTAATGAAGTCTCGACGAACGAACGAGCTGCCGCCCAGGGACTGCTCACCGTTACGATGGGGAGTGGTCAATTGTTGGGAGCCGTTCTGGTAGGTGTGCTGGCTGCAACCGGAGGTGGCGCAGTTGCCGGCTATGCGCTGGCCTTCTTCGTGATCGGGATTGTGATGCTCTTGCTCACACCGTTCGCCCTGGCTCTCAAGAGCCGTAGTGCCGAGCGCGCAACTGCGATGGCGCACGCCCATTGATCAGGTTTATCCAATCTGGCGTGATCGTGGTCATCGTATGCTATCCCTCGATCACGCCGGCACCGTCTCTGAGTGTGGCTGTGCAGCACCAGTATTGTCGCTGCGGATGATCCGACGGAGTAGACGCTGGTTCCGGACAGGGTTGCCCGTGGCGAATGGATCGGACGATGAATGTGTGGATAGGGCAGGTTGGAAGCCTGATCACTATCGTCTGTTACCAGCGCAGACTGGAAGCCTGCGCTACGGCGAGCAGCATCGCTGCCTCGCTAACAGCGCAGCAGCCAGTATCGATCAAGATGTGACATTAGAACTTGTTGCAAAAAGCAGCTACCAGAAGTTATCTCATTCTACCGACCGACTCCAGGATCGTGACAGGCACACCGCATCCGTGTGACCAGTCGGGTCAACGGCGTACCACGCACCGGATCGTAAGCACGGCTGGCGCGGCAGCATGGCTGCTACACTCCAAACGACGTAACACGCGGGTGATGGGCGAGCAAGGCAACCAATTCAGCGTGTGATGGCACTGAAGATGGTTATTAGAGCGCGACAGTACAGCTTTTTATGAAATAAGTTCTACACACGCTGCCACCAGGATGCGCTAAGATGAAGGAAACCCTGGTGTCAGCTTTACGGACAATGATATGAGTCGACAACAACATTCAGAACAGATTCGCAATCGCATTATCGATGAGGCAGCACGCCTGATTGTGGCTTACGGCTACGATGGCATTGCTATGCGCGAGATTGCTGAAGCAGTGGGTTTGTCGAAGGCCGGTCTCTATCACCATTTTCGCGACAAAGAAGATTTGCTGGTGGCAGTGCTCACCAACTGGGTCGATGAGATGGCTGCCCTAGTAGCGGCTGCGGAACGCCAGCCTGACACCCGTAGCCGGCTTTCCACGCTGATCCACGGGCTGTTTGCAAAAGCGCCGGCTCAACGCGCCCTGGTTCGGTTGAGTAATCACGATCTCCCTCGCCTGAGTGCAACCGCTCGCGCCAGCGTCGAGCGCTGTTATGCCAATGGGTTGATTGAACCAATCTCAACAATGATTCGGAATGGTATCGAGCGTGGTGAGTTGCGACCGGTTGATCCACACGCTGCAACATGGTTGCTGCTGGGTATGCTCTACCCGTTTTTTCATACCGATCAGGCACCGGCTGGCGACCAGGGTTACATGATCGCAGACCTGATCCTTACGACCTTTTTTGATGGATTAGCGCAACCATAGCCTGTGGGTCAGGCAATGATGACACACGTATTACGGCCCTGCGCTTTTGCCTGGTATAACGCGCTATCGGCACGTGTAAGCAGGTCATGCTCATCGGTTATCTCAGGCTGTAAGACTGCACCATCCACACTGATTGTCAATGGATGCAGCGGCCAGGCCGCCATCTGCACCAACCGGCGTAGCCTCTCGCCCAAGATCTGATCGCCGTCGCCAGCAGTTACCGGTAGGATAACAGCAAATTCTTCACCACCATACCGGGCGACGATGTCATGTTTACGACAACCTTCACTGAGAAGTTGAGCAATCATGCGGAGCGCTTCATCGCCGGCAAGATGCCCAAAGGTGTCATTGTATTGCTTGAAATGATCAACATCAATCAGCAGCAGCGCCAGAGTTACCTGGTAACGCCGCGCACGCTCAATCTCTTCGCTGAGGCGCAACGCAAAGCCACGCCGGTTGAACACACCGGTCAACGGATCGGTGAGCGATTGCTGTTGAGCGGCTGCCAGTTTGTCTTCCAGGCTCTGAAGGTACGCATTCAGCGATAGATACTCCTGTTCGCGCTGTAGCAGACGCTGTTCGAGGCGCAACAGATCACGCCGGATTTCAAGCTGAGTTACTACCTGCCGCGACAGTAAGCGTAGCATCTCAAGCTGTTCCGGCGAAAGCTAACGCGGCTTGTGATCGACCACACAGACTGTACCGAGAGCGTATCCGTGTGAAGTTACGAGTGGCGCACCGGCGTAAAAGCGAATGTACGGTTCGCGGCGCACGTAGGGATTGCTGGCAAAGCACGGATCACGGGTTGCATCTGGCACTACCATCACGTGATCAGGATCATTGATTGTGAATGCACAAAACGTGAGAGTACGCTCGACTTCACCATCGCTGAACCCCAACCGCGCCATCGACCACTGGCGATGACAGTCAATCGGGTTTACCAGGGCAATCGGGGTCTTGCAGATGTAGGCAGCGATGCGCACAATGTCCTCGAAGATCTGCTTAGGGAGTGTATCGAGGATCTGAAAACTCTCCAGTTCACGCAGACGATCTTCTTCATTCGGCGGGATTGGTAGCAGAACGATCTGATCGTTGGTATTGTCTGGCTGTTCCTCAGTCATTAGTTATAACCTCAGCGGGGGACAGGCTGTCTCCTGTAGATATTGTATAAGACAATACAAGAACTTATTTCATAAAAAGTTGTACTATCGCGCTCGAATAACCATCTCCGGTGCCATCACGCGCTGGATTGGTTGCCTCGCTCGCTTATCATCCGCGTGTGTGGCGTCGTTTGGGGTTCGGCAGCCTGCTGCCGCGCCATCCGTACACACGATCTGGCGCGTGTAACGTCGTTGACCCGGTTGGTCACGCGGAGGCCGGGTGTGCTTGTCACGAAATGGAATCGAGCGGTAATGAAGAAGATGCCTTCTCGTAGATGTTTTTTGAAATAGGTTCGAGTAATCCAAAGTATGCGCACAGTGATGTGTGACACATCCTCTTCCCGGCCCGGCACTGAACCGCTGGGGAACAGGACGCTTGAGCTACCGCTATGGGCATGGCTTACACCCAACACCCGGTAGTAATGCAGCTTGTCCCGTTAATACGCATTTTCCTGCCGACCGGTAATAAAATTGATAATCGTGCGCAGAATGATCTTGATGTCGAACAGCAGTGACCAGTTTTCGACGTAGTAGAGGTCGTAGCGCGTGCGCTCTTCGATACTGGTATCACCGCGTAAACCATTCACCTGGGCCCAACCGGTTAAGCCGGCCTTTTCTTTATGCCGACGCATATAGCGCGGAATCTGTTGGCGGAACTGTTCCACCCAACGGGCCTGTTCAGGCCGTGGCCCTACGATAGACATCTCACCGATGAGCACATTGATCAACTGTGGTAACTCATCAAGACTGGTACGCCGCAAAAAGCGACCTACCCGGGTTACTCGTGGATCATTCTGCACCGTCCATGTGCTAAACCGTTCCGCATCCGGGCGCATTGTCCGAAACTTAATCATCCAGAAGGGCTGGCCATCGAGACCAACCCGTTCTTGCAGGAAAAAGATCGGCCCACGTGATTCAAGCCGAATAGCGAACGCAATCAACAGCATGACCGGTGCAGCGACGAGCAGTACCAGCGATGCAACGACCAGATCAAGCCCACGTTTGAGTGCACGGTTCCATGGATTGTCGAGTGCGGCATTCTTGACACTGACGAGCGGTAGATCACGCAAATCGCCAATCGAGACCTCGTTGTTCGTAATCAATTGAAACGTATCGGGATAGACTTTAATAGCGACCGATTCATCTTCAGCGAGCGCAATCACCTCAAGCAGGTCTTGCGAGGAACGACCGGAGAGCGCAATGATCACCTCATCGGCTCGGGTTGCCCGGATTACACGTCGAATATGGTCGGTACGCCCCAGCACCGGCAACCCATCGACCAGATCGCCGATTGGCACCGTATCGGAAAGAAAGCCCTGCACCCGATAGCCTAACTCAGGCCGTCGCCGGATCGTATTCCAGACCAGGCGACCCGGCTCACGGGCGCCGACAATCAACACCCGCCGGGTATCAATATCAAAGCGGCGCAGCACGTAGACGAAGGTGCGATGAAGAAACCGACCGGTCAGACAGCCAGCAACCACCAACAACCAGCCCTGAAAGAGGATTTCCCGCGTCCATGGCATCTCTTCGCCACCAAACTCGCCGATCAGCGCATTCACGAAGATCACCAGCACCATCGTAAACGAGACTGCGGTCAATACCTTCACCGCTTCATCAAGACGTGAGGTACCACGCTTCATCTCGTACAGGCCGTGGCTGGTGAAGACAATAAGCGCGATAATGCTGCCGAGCACGCTCAGCCGTAGTGGCGTTAGCGGATCGGCGGGGAGGCGAAAGCCGGCACTGACGAGCGACTCGGCGCCAAGCGCATACGCTGCCTGCGTCGCCAGATTCAGCGCCGCAATATCGAATACAATCAGTAACAGACGTAGCAATGTCTGCCACGCCCGCGGACGCAGCAAGGAGTGCGCTCTAACCGACGTGGTGCGCCCTGGATGGGAGGAGGAGATTGCGGCCAAGTGCCCACAGCTCCTTTACAGTAATTCCTAACTCGATCAAACCATTCAGAAATGCAGGGGTCGTCGCAGCGTAATGCTTGCGATGAAACAGTCGCATCGCGTCGTAGAACGCCCGAATTGACGGCATTGGTCGCCGGCTGGAAGCTGCCCGCTTGTAATGATAGACGGTTACCGCAGGGTAATAGACAACTTTCCAGCCGTACTGCTTAATACGGTAAGCCCAATCAAGGTCTTCGCCATACATGAAGAACGCCTCATCGAGTAGACCGACTTCGCGCACCACCGACGTGCGAACCATCATACACGCCCCGACCACTGCATCAACCTCAGTCTCCACATCAGGATCGAGGTAAGTCAAATTATATGCAGCGAAGCGGCGGCTGCGCGGGAAGAGGCGGGCCAGCCCGAACAAGCGGTAAAAGGCAATTGCAGGAGTGGGGAAACTGCGCCGACAGGCCAGATCGAGCGAACCATCGGGTAAGAGCAGTTTCGGTCCCACGACGCCGACCGTTGGATGATGGTCGAGATAATCAACCATCCCATCGAGGGCACCGGGCGGTACTACGGTATCGTTATTGAGAAGCAGAATGTAGTCAGGTGGATCGGGTAAGGCAAGAATCTGCCGCAACGCCAGATTGTTACCAGCAGAAAAACCACCGTTGACCGGACTCTCGATCAGATGCACCCACGCAAACCGCTCACGAACCATTGCGGCGCTACCATCAGTTGAGGCATTGTCAACCACCCACACCGATAGATCGCAGCGGGTTGGCGAAGCAGCAATCGAGGCCAGACAATCAGCTAACAGATCGGCCCGGTTGTAGTTGAGGATAACAACGGCAAGACTACTCATTATCGACATGCCCGGTCTGCACTGGTAGACAACCCTGGTTCAGTATACCACAGGTTATTCTTGTTTTATATGCAAGAAGCCGATGGCAATCGACCAGACGCTTGCAAAATCAATTTAAGGCTTCATAATGCAAAATTAAATATCGATACCTCGAGCTTGACAATGTGTATCAGGCGTATTATACTGGCCGAAAAGGCGGTAAAATTTTGCTTATCATTACACGTTATCCGAGTCAGGGCAACCGTAAGGCGCGATGTGAGAACGGTCGCCGCGCCAACCGTCAGCAGAGGGAGTCGCTATGAGCAGAGCAAAAGCGAAAGACCCCCGTTTTCCCGACTTTTCGTTCACCGTCGTTGAGGGTGCGCGGGCCACACGGGTACCGGGAGGGCGGACGATTGAAGAAATCGAGCCGGAATACAAGATCAAGGGGCGCACGACCTTTAGTGCGATCTTCCGTTACGACCCCTTTGATTTCTGGGTAGGGCCGTTCTACGTTGGCTTCTGGGGCTTTGTCTCGGTCATTGGTATCATCTTCGGTTCGTACTTCTATATCAACGAGACAATCCTCAAAGGCCCCTATTCAATACCGCAAAACTTCTTTGCCGGACGAATTGATCCACCGCCACCCGAACTTGGGTTGGGGTTTGCCGCACCGGGCGAACCGGGCTTTGCCTGGCAGATGACTGTCCTCTTCGCAACGATAGCCTTCGTCGGCTGGATGATGCGCCAGGTCGATATTAGTATGAAGCTCGATATGGGCTATCACGTTCCGATTGCATTCGGGGTTGCGGTCTCGGCATGGGTAGTGCTCCAGATTATTCGCCCGATAGCC
This sequence comes from Chloroflexus sp., assembly GCF_034432675.1. Lineage (GTDB taxonomy): Bacteria > Chloroflexota > Chloroflexia > Chloroflexales > Chloroflexaceae > Chloroflexus. The sequence continues at coordinate 13,732 of NZ_DAOUBI010000023.1, forward strand.
CTTGGCATGTGGCACGAAGGCTTCGTGCTCGGCATTATGCCCCACCTCGATTGGGTGTCGAATTTTGGCTATCGCTACAATAATTTCTTCTACAACCCATTCCACGCTATCGGCATCACCGGACTGTTTGCATCAACCTGGCTACTGGCCTGCCACGGCTCGCTCATTCTCAGCGCTGCGCAGTACCGTGGTCCGGAAGGTGGCGATATTGAGAATGTCTTCTTCCGCGACATACAGTACTATTCGGTGGGCGAGTCGGGTGTGCACCGATTAGGGTACATCTTCGCTGTTGGCGGCATCCTGTCGGCTGATCTGTGCATTTTGCTGTCGGGCTGGCCGGTGCAGGATTGGGTAAGCTTCTGGAATTTCTGGAATAATCTGCCCTTCTGGAGCGGCGTCTAGAGAGGAGCACACTAGTATGGCGACAATCAATATGACGCCGGGCGACCTGGAACTGGGTCGTGATCGCGGTCGGATCGGAAAACCAATTGAGATTCCGCTCCTGGAAAACTTCGGCTTCGATAGCCAGCTCGGCCCGTTCTATCTCGGCTTTTGGAACGCAGTGGCTTACATCACCGGTGGTATCTTTACCTTTATCTGGCTGATGGTGATGTTTGCTCAGGTGAATTACAATCCGGTGGCCTTTGCCAAGTACTTTGTGGTCTTGCAAATCGATCCGCCGTCATCACGCTATGGCCTGAGCTTTCCGCCGCTGAATGAGGGTGGATGGTGGCTCATTGCGACCTTCTTCCTGACGGTCTCGATCTTCGCGTGGTATATGCACATCTATACCCGCGCCAAGGCACTCGGGATTAAGCCCTACCTGGCTTACGGTTTTACCGGTGCGATTGCGCTCTACCTGGTGATCTATATCATTCGTCCGGTGTGGATGGGTGATTGGTCGGAAGCGCCCGCCCATGGCATCAAAGCGTTGCTCGACTGGACGAATAATGTGAGCGTGCGTTACGGCAATTTCTACTACAATCCGTTCCACATGCTCTCGATCTTCTTCTTGCTTGGATCAACGTTGTTGCTGGCGATGCACGCCGGTACCATTTGGGCACTCGAAAAGTATGCTGCCCACGAGGAATGGAACGAGATTCAGGCTCCCGGTACCGGTACCGAGCGTGCTCAGCTCTTCTGGCGCTGGTGTATGGGCTTTAACGCGAATGCCTACTCGATCCACCTGTGGGCATTCTGGTTCGCCTGGTTGTGCGGTATTACCGGTGCATTGGGTGTCTTCTTCTCGATGCCCGATTTTGTCAATAACTGGTTCCAATGGGGTATTGAAGCCGGCATCAACTATCCGCAAGGTCCAACGCCACCGGTTTCACTGCCGTAGCGTTCGTGACACTTCTCTACCTTCCTCCCGGCCTCTCGCCCGTCTGATGACGGGCGAGAGGTTGTTTATTGCACGGGGAGAGGTGACTATCTGAAGACTGGTGTATCAAATTTGGCTTCATAACAGTCATTGCATGCCGTTTTCAGGTGTGCCACTGGCGCGTCGGTGGCTTGTCGTCGGTGTGGTCGTAGGGCACGGCATGCTGTGCCCCTACGACTCCTGTCGTACCAGTAGGGGCGACGCATGCGTCGCCCCTACTAGCGTCCAGCGGTGTATCGTTCAGCTACCCTTCTCAACTGCGCCCTTCCTGTACTCGCTCCACCGACATGGCCAGGGCCAGGGCCAGCGCATTGACCAGCGGTTGTAAAGCTGCCGGGACGGCTGCGCTGTCGAGAATCCAGACCTCATCACCAACCAGCATCTCCAGCACAAGCACCGGTTGCAGGCGCCTGATCAGACCGCCGGTCACGATTCGATACGGACGCAGACGCAGACCGCGAATGGCGGTACGTGCGATCCGCTGTTCACGTGGCCTCCCGACCCGGCTAACCTGACGAATGACGAACGTGTCGCTATCGAGTGAAATCTCGTTGGTTGTCGTGGCGATGGCATACCCACCCACAAGCCGTTGGATACCGAGTCCGCCCAGCAGTCCGGCCAGCGCCGCACTCAGACCGGCTACCGCAAATCCCAGCTCTTGCAGAGCTGCCAGCACACCGGCAATCAGGATCACCATTGCGAAGAACATCAGCAAACCGCCACCAATGAAGGAGGGCAGCGCATGACTGCGGTTGGCCTGGGGGTATGATCGCAGGTGAAGTCGATCCGGTTCTGCTACGATGACTTCATAATACGGTAACAGGCTCAACCGCCGCCCCAGGCGTTGACGAAGTGATGAGGTTACCATCGCAAAACCCTTACCATCTGATCCCGTCTGCCTCTCGATTTGCACTGTGCATCACGCAGATGCTATCGCGATCAGCATCGCGGATAAGCTGAAGTAATAATTGCTGCTTCATCCTATCACACTTGCACGAATCGAAAGTTCATGCTATACTCCTGTTGCGTTGCGGGAGTGGCTCAGCTGGTAGAGCGACACCTTGCCAAGGTGTAGGTCGCGGGTTCGAATCCCGTCTCCCGCTCCAACGAAGGCCAGTGCGTAAGCACTGGCCTTTTACTTTGCAGTGCCAGGTGAGAAGCTGCTGTCACAGTGTCACTGTGTTTCTTCACTTCCCCGGCGACTCGGGGACGAACGGAATATGCGAGGATATGTGTTGAACGCCCTCACCACCAGCCTTGCAGCTATGCATTACCCATAACTGGTGTCAACCACGTGCGTATCAGCCGGTATGATCACCATAGGTGCTGTTGTGGGCGACTGGCCTGGTGGCAGTGCATCGCTCCAGCCGTGCCAGCACGTGCTGGATGGGTTGCCGTACCCGCTCGTCATGCACGTGTCGTGCAGTTTGGCGTGCGGCAGCCATGCTGCCGCAGCAGCCGCGCTCACGATCCGGCGCGTGGCATACCGTTACCCATCCTGGTCTCGAGGGTGCTGAATGTGCTCGTGCCGATCATCCAGTCGGTCAGGCATGCATGCGATCCCTACGTGTAGACGTTTGATTGCACCAGATTCGTGCTTGCACCCCAGCGGCCACGGCTAGCACCTGACGGCGGCGGAGATGATGCTTGCACGCAGGCTGGAAGCCTGCGCCACGGGGAGCACTTGTAGTCCAGCTTAACGCAGCGCGACATGTGGGTAATGTATAAGCCTTGCAGCGCGAAAGAGGGGAGAATTAAGCGCTGCGCTGGAGCTTCCTGATGCAGCAGACGTTGCCTTTGCTTGCAGATGCTGTTCACGCCTGAACCTGCTGACACCGGTGCCAAAACAGGTGCGTGGCCCGGTCCGACGATGCACGGATCGGCAACCTGTGATATAGTTCATACTGGCCGGGACGTGCAGCCGCGTACCGGCAACGGCGCAATTGCGCCCTTACCAAACAGCCAACCGATAGACAACCGCCGGCACCCATGCTGTGAGTGTCGTTTGTACCCCAACCGGCGAAGCGTATTGTTTGAAGAAACACAACACCTGATCAACATAGACCATGACCCTGCTAAACGCTCACAACCTCAGCAAATACTTTGGTGCTGAACTCATCTTTCACGATGTCAGCTTTCAAATCAGCCGCGGCGAAAAGGTCGCAATTGTCGGTTTGAATGGCGCCGGCAAAAGTACCCTGTTGCGCATTATTGCCGGTCACGAGACACCTGACAGCGGGAGCGTTCATCTCGCTCGCGGTACTCGTGTTGCCTATCTGGCGCAAGAGGCTCGCTTCAGCGGTGATCGAACACTCTGGCAAGAGATGGAGGCCGCCCTGGCTGAGATCAACGCCTGGTGTGCCGAACTACTCGTGCTTGAAACCAGGCTGGCAGACACCACAGCGGATGATTGGGAAGCGGTGATGGAGCGCTACGGCGAGTTGAGTGCACGCTTCGAGCATGCCGGCGGGTATGAGATAGAACATCGTATCAAGCGCACCCTCCACGGCCTTGGCTTTCAGCCGGAACAATTCCACCAACCGTTGCGCCAGTTCTCCGGTGGGCAGAAGACGCGCGCCGCACTGGCAGCCGCGCTATTGAGTGACCCCGATCTGCTGTTGCTCGACGAGCCAACCAATCACCTCGATATGCAAGCCCTGGAGTGGCTCGAACAGTTTCTACGGAATTGGGATGGCACCCTGATCGTTGTTTCGCATGATCGCTACTTCCTTGACCGGGTGACCAAACGCACTCTGGAGCTGAGCTTCAATCGCCTGGAAGATTATCCCGGCAATTACGAGAAGTATCTGGCTTTGAAAGCCGAGCGCATAGAGCGGCGGCTTAAGGAGTATCAGGCGCAACAGGCGTTTATTGCCCGCACCGAAGAGTTTATCCGGCGCTATCGGGCCGGGCAGCGCGCCCGTGAAGCGAAAGGGCGTGAGAAGCGGCTGGAACGCTTGCAGCGGGAACAGATGCTTGAACGGCCAAAAGAGGCGGCTAAGCTGCGGGTAGCCCTCGATCAACAGTTGCGTTCGGGTGAACTGGTGTTGCGCCTCGATGGTCTGGTTGTCGGTTTTCCAGGGCAGCGTGGTGAAGGGCAGGCATTGCTGCGGGCCGATGACCTGACGATTCGACGTGGTGAACGGGTCGGCTTGCTCGGCCCTAATGGCTGTGGCAAGACGACTCTGCTGCGGACACTTGTCGGTCAGTTACCGGCACTGCAAGGTGTTGCCCGTTTCGGCCACGAAGTGCGCGTCGGCTACTACGCTCAGGGGCATGATGTTCTGGAATGGAACAACACTGTCCTCGAAGAAGTGGTGCGGATCGCACCGGGTCTTGGGGAAGCGGCAGCACGCAATCTGCTGGCCCGTTTTCTCTTCACGGGTGATGATGTCTTCAAGCGGATTGCCGATCTAAGCGGCGGCGAGCGATCACGGGTAGCACTGGCCCAACTGACGCTGCTGCCCGGTAACTTTCTCCTGCTCGACGAACCGACCAACCACCTCGACATTGATGCCCGTGAAGCGTTGGAGTCCGTCTTGAAGGAGTACACCGGGGCGATCTTGTTCGTCTCGCACGACCGCTACTTCATTGACGCACTGGCCGATAAACTCTGGATCGTCGAGCAGGGACGCCTTCGCCAATTCATCGGTAACTACAGCGAATATATGGCGGCCCAGCAGGCACCAGCTCCTACAGCCACAACGCCAACCGCTGAAGTCAAAGTACCAGCGGCAAAGCCGGCCCGTCCTGACGATGCAGAACGGGCGAAGCAGCGTCGGTTGGCCGCATTGGAAGCCGAAGTCACTGCACTTGAGCAGGATTTGGCTCGCCTGAGCAGCGAACTCGATGCGGCGAGTCAGGCGTGCGATGTTGCCCGCCTGACGGCGTTGGGTGCTCAGTATGCCGAACTGGAACAGTTGCTGGCAGTCAAATACGCGCAGTGGGAACAACTGGCTGTCTGACAGAGTCGTTCTGGTTGCTGAAGCCAACGCCCGGCAGTCATACCCGCAACTGAAGGCAATGAATTACCGCGCATACGCATCGATCTATCACGCTGCCGGCCAGGCCACCTTCGGCGCAACCCTGGCCCGTACCATTCTTGACCACCTTCCCCGACCACAGCGGGTACTCGATCTCGCCTGCGGTACCGGTGCTGCTGCGCTCGTGTTTGCCGCCGGCGGAGCAACTGTGGTTGGGGTAGATCGTTCGCCGGATATGCTGCGGATTGCCCAGAGCCAGGCAATGCAGCGTGGGTTGGCTGTTGCATGGATCGAAGCCGACATCCGTTCACTTCCATCCGATTCCCGTCTGGCGCCGGCCTGTTTTGATCTGTGTACGTGCCTCTTCGACAGTCTCAACCAGCTTCTCGATGATACCGACCTCGCTACCGTTTGCCGGCAGGTCGGCACCTTATTACGACCGGGTGGACATTTTATCTTTGATTTAAACACACCTGCCGGTCTGCGCTCGTGGCAGGAGTACGATCAGGTTACGTTCGATGGCCGTGATCTGATCGTCATTAACCGGCTCACGTTCGATCCGGCGCAACGGCGCGCCTACGGGCGCATTGTCTGGTTTCGTCGTGAGGGTCAACGCTGGTGGCGCGGCGAAGAGACGCACTGTGAACGTCCGTGGGAAGAAGACGAGATTGCGGCTGCGCTGGCCGCCGGCGGCCTGGTCTTAGTTGACCGGCTTACCCCGCAGTGGTTACCGGCAACCACCGATGAGCCGCGGATCGTGTATGTGGCCACACGACCGGTTGGCTGAGGATGAGAAGGGGACTGAACCATTCGCAAAAGCTGAACAGAGTGCCTGTTGCAACATATTGAAGTGCCTTACTCCACATGGTTTGATACGCCGCATGCGTAGCCTGGCAGCAGGAGCGCAGGCTGTGCTCCCTACCGGTACGGCCAATCGCCAGTACCCTTGTTACGCACACGCTATACACGTGACGGGTGCTAGAGCCTGTTATGGACTTTTCGGTTCTGCTCGTATGTCACAACGCTATGACACGAAAAGCCTATCCCAGTGATGGTTCTGATGAAGAGTGGGCGTTTGTTACGCCCTATGTGACGCTGATGGACGAAGCAGCGCCGCAGCGGAACTACCCACTGCGCGACGTCTCCAACGGGCTGCGCTCCATGCTGCGCACGGGTGCACCGTGGCGAATGCCGCCCACCGACGTGCCGCCGTGGCCCGTGGTGGATCACCAGACCCAGCGCTGGCTGCGGCGGGCGTGGTTGCGCAGATGATGTATGATGTGCGGATGCTGCTGCGCGACATCACTGACCGCACGCCCCAGCCCCGTGCAGTCATTATGGACAGCCGGACGCTCCAGTCGACGCCGGAAAGCGGGGGACGTGCTGGGTACGATGGACACAAACGCCGGAAAGGCTCGAAGGTGCATCTGGCCGTGGATACGCTGGGGCACCTGCTGGCGGTGGTGGTCACCCCAGCCAACGAACACGATCGGGCGCAGGTGGCGGCGCTGGCGCAGCGCATGCAGGAGCTACCTGGCGACGCGGTGGAGGTGACCGTCGTTGACTAGGGCTCCACCGGTGCGCAGCCGGCAGCCGAGGCCGCCGCCCACGGCAGTCGCCTGGAGGTGGTCACGCTGCCGACTGCCACGCGAGGCGTTGTCGTGCTGCCGCGGCGCTGGGTGGTCGAGCGCAGGTTCGCCTGGATGACGCGCTTCCGTCGCC
>NZ_DAOUBI010000024.1:0-12620 GCF_034432675.1 Chloroflexus sp.
AGTGGGCCACGCGCCGGATCGTGAGCGCGGCTGGCGCGGTAGTATGGCTGCCGCACTCCAAACTGCGCGACACGCACATGATGCGCGTGTAAGGCAACCCATTCAGCACGTGATACCACGGCTGGAGCGGCGCACTGTCACCGGGGCAGTCGCCTACAACAGCATCCGCGGCGATCATCCCCGCTGATACGCACGTGGTTGACACCAGTTGTGGGTAATGCATAGCCCAATGAGGGGAGGCCGGGATGGGGGGAGAACGCCCTCACCCCCGGCCCCTCTCCCGCGCTGCTCAGCAGGAGAGGGGAGATTAGAAGTGCGCTCTCGCTGTCTCTAAATCGCATCACACCGTGAACGAGAAGACAAAAGCTTCACCGCGATTGGTAAATGTCGTGCGGCCATTCACGAACGCCTGAGGTGTTCCATTCACCACCGCCATCGCCGGGTTCGCCCCGTGGACGACAAGGGTGAAGGATGTACGGGCACATTCAGCAAAACCATCACCACGGGTCGAACCACTGATCGTGAGTTCATGACCACGGCGTTCGACCCGGAACAGGGTACGGTAATATGCACCCTGTTGAAACGCTAGGGTCAACCCATCGTCCTCGTGTAACTCTGCGGTGTAGACACCATCGTGCGTTGGGATGAAGAGGTGTAACTCAATGGTTTCCGGGTAGTAGCCCATCGTCGAAGCCGGTACATCCGGCCAGAGCGGAACAACGGCCCCGCCACGGGCAAAGAGGGGCAGGCGGTCGAGTGGAGCGGGCACTACCACAAATTGTTCACCGGCATACCGCGTGTCAGTATGCCAATCGTACCATTCACCGGAGGGCAGATAGAGCTGTCGAGTCGTCGTTCCTGGCTTGTATGCCGGTGCAACCAACAAGTCGCGCCCTAGCAGAAATTGATCATCTATCTCGCGAGTCAACCGGTCGTATTGATACGCGAAGACCAGCGGCTGTTGTACCGGTTCACCGGTTTCCACGGTTCGTATGAAGGCCGTGACCAGATAGGGCATGAGGCGGTAACGTAATTCAATCGCGTTACGGGCAATCTGCTCGATGGCCGATCCAAACGACCAGGCATACTGGTCGATATGACCAATGGCACTATGATTACGGCAGAAGGGTGTCAGTGCGGCGCACTGCATCCAGCGGGCAAAGAGTTCAGGTTGGGTGTCACCGGCGAAACCACCAATATCAGCGCCGATAAACGCCTGCCCGGACAGAGCTGTCCCCATTGCCATTGGCATACTCATCCAGAGATGATCCCAACGCGCACAATTATCACCCATCCAGTTAGCGGCGTACCGTTGAATCCCGGCAAAGCCGGCCCGTGATAGCACAAACGTGCGCTGGTTGGGGAACGCGGTGTGTAATCCTTCTACCGTCGCCATCGCCATCAGCAATGCGTACTGATTGTGATAGCGTTCGTGCGGTTCGTGGCCACCGTTGAAGCGCATCGCATATGGCGGAATAGCACCGGTTGCCGGCTCGTTCATATCATTCCAGATACCGGCAATGCCTAACTGCGCGTGACGCGCATTCTGCTCACCCCACCAGGTACGTGCTTCCGGTTTCACAAAATCAGGGAACGCCGTGCGACCGGGCCAGACCTGCCCGATGTACAACTCACCACTTGCTGCTCGACAGAACAGATCGTTTGCTATCCCCTCGCGGAACAACGCAAAATCGGGATCGACCTTCACGCCGGGATCGACAATCGTGATGAGGCGAAAGCCCTGCTGGTGCAATTGGCGAGCGAGGGCTGTCGGATCGGGAAACAATTCATGATTCCAGGTGAAGACACGATAGCCGTTCATATGCTCGATATCGAGCCAGAGCGTATCGCATGGGATGCGCCGTTCACGATGCTGGGCAGCGAGGGCCAGGATGTCAGTCTGACTGTAGCGGTGCCAGCGACATTGATGGTAACCAAGTGCCCAGATTGGCGGCGGTGCCAGCCGACCGGTCAACCAGGTGAATCCTTCGAGAATATCGGCAATCCGTGGCCCGGCCAGCACATACTCTGTGTATTGACCACCCAACGCACAGATGCCGTAGGTCTCGGCAGGCGAAAAATCAACATGCACCCGATATGGATTGTCAAGAAAAAAACCGGCAGCATTCCCGGTCTGATCGAGATGGTAGAAAAACGGAATTGAGATGTAATAGGGATCGAACTCCGTGCTGGTATTCTTCGTGCGCGGATCGGCGGGATCGCGACCGACGGCGAATTCGGCTTCACCATGCGGACTCAGTACATCGTTATTCCACAAGATAAAATCCCGCCCTTTCCGATTCAGGCGTCCAGTCTTCTCACCCAAACCGAGAAAGGCATCATCACGGGCACAAACTCGATGAAACGCGAAGGCATCATTGAGCGTTGCATACGCCCATGGCCGCCCATCAGGTCCGGTTGCGGTGGTCATCACCGAACTACCATCGCTCCGCCGGATCGTAATCGTGAACGGATCACGACCGATGATCACCTCCAGCCGCGCACTGCGCAACACCAGCGATGTCGTCGTTTCGGCGACGGTAAATGGCGGTATCGGCGCGTGATTCAGATCAACGCAGACGGCATACGACGGATGCTCATCAAAATGACCGCCACGACTGATCTTCAAACGCACAATATCTTCGCGAATCCATTCCACCCGTAGCCATTCATGGTCGAGTGCGGCAAGAATGCCTCGTTCAATGGACTGGACGGCACCAAGCCGGGATAACGGCATAAAATAGCGGGTATCGGTCAGTCCTACCCGTGCCGGGGCTTGCGACATGGCGAACTCCTCAATGTGCAAAAGCGGTATCGGGGGATGATTGTAGCATAAACGGTGAGGGAGATTGAGAGAACTAGCTTTTGACAGAGCAATATCTGAAGAGAGCTATGGCCGTCAGCGCTGGTAGATGGCTGGAACCTGATCGTTCCGCACACCTGACGAGGGTGATCTGACTCAGGCGTTCACACTTTCTGTGAGGATGTAGAATACCGTTTCGACATAACCGGCGACACCAGATAGCTGCCCCTCCTGGCAAACTGTGCTACGAACCATTACAATATCGTCGTACAATCACTTTTACGTAATTGTGAGGCCCAATGACGACGCCAATCAATACCGATCATCTGCAGAACACATTACGTGCACTGGAGACGGCATATTCTATGTATCAGCGTGCCGTGGAAGAGCGGGAACCGACGACGCAGGAAGTCTTGCGGATGGCGATCATCAAGGGTTTTGAACTGGCTCAGGAGGTCTCGTTCCGGCTGATCCGGCGCCGCCTGCGCGATTTTGGCTATGGTATTCGCCGACTTGAAGCAACGCCGGTACGCGAGTTGCTACGCCTCGCTGCCCAACATTCTCTGCTTGCCATCCCTGAAGTTGAGCGTTGGTTTACCTATCGCGATAATCGCAACAGCACGGCTCACGATTACGGTGACGCCTTCGTTCAGCAAACGTTGACACTGTTGCCTGATTTCATCCGCGATGCGTATGCACTGGCAGAACGTCTCCGTACCGGCGCAACCATTGTCGAAGATGACCTATGACTACGCCATACCTTGATCTACCCGCCCAATATCTCGCCCAGGTGCGCACAATTTTGCAAACATACGTCCCCGAATACGAGGTCTGGGCCTACGGCAGTCGGGTGCGGGGCGAGGCATTTGCCGCCAGTGATCTCGATCTGGTGGTGCGGAATCCTCGTCATTTGTCAGAGCCGTGTGACCATATCGTTGCACTACGGGAAGCGTTTGTCGCCAGTAATCTCCCGATTCGGGTTGATGTGGTGGATTGGGCACGGATTCCGCCTTCATTCCATCACGAGATTGAACGCGGGTATGTGGTGGTGCAACCGGCAATGAGTACCGACAACGTCCGGGAAGATTGAGATGCGGAACGTGGTGAAGCTGATGGCTACTCGACAGTGCGGGAACGCCAGACGATATCTAGAATTGCGTTAAAAAGACCAATTCACCTTCCATCAAAATATGCTATCTTTTTCATGTTACGAAAAGTGCTATGTTCATTGCAATGGTAGCATCATAACAGTTTGCCGTTGTTGCTTTGCTTAATGAAGATTGTACCATACTGATTTCATCTTAAACACGCTCATAACGACCACGAAGAAGCCTTAACCCATGCCACCTTCCCTGCACCGAATCTGGTGAACGCTATGACATTTTCTTCACTACAAGCCGTTGCGAATCGCGCTATAGTACTATGAGGAATGGATCATTAGTCTGGATACGTTATCGGTATTGCACCCTATGACACGGCGTCCGCGTCCACGTTTACCGCGTTTTCGGCAGCGAAAGCCGCTACCACCACCATGGCCGATTCGGGGCATGCTGATTGTTGGGCGTTGGCTCAATCGGCTCTTTTTTACGCTGTTGGTGTTGGTATTGATGGGAATGATGGGGCTGATTGGCCTGTATCTCTACTACGGTCGCGATTTGCCGCCGCCGGAGCTGATCGATCAGTACCGTAGCTTCGAGAATACACGCATCTACGCCCGCGATGGCGTTACGCTGTTGTACGAGGTGATTGGGCCAGGGGTACGGGTGCCGGTGGCACTGGAGCGCATTCCCCAGATTTTACGCGATGCAACGGTGGCTGTTGAAGATGCGAATTTTTATACCAATCCTGGGGTGGATTTGCCGAGTATTGTGCGGGCTTTCTGGCAAAATGTGAACGCTGGTGAGACTGTTTCAGGCGCCAGTACGATTACTATGCAGTTGGTGCGGGCAATTTTACTGACGCCTGAAGAAGCTCAGCAGCAGACAATTGAACGTAAAATTCGCGAAGCAATTCTGGCGATTCGGGTTGGTCAAGAGTATAGTAAGGAACAGATTCTCTCGCTCTATCTGAACGAAGTGTACTACGGTGCGCAGGCGTATGGGGTTGAGGCGGCAGCCCAACGTTACTTCGGTAAGCATGTCTGGGAATTGAGTCGCGGTGAGGCGACCCTGCTGGCCGGATTGCCGCAGTCACCCTCGAACTACAATCCGTTTGAGAATCTGCCGCTGGCTCGCGCCCGTCAGCGTATCGTACTGAATCAAATGGTTGACGCCGGTTTCATTAGTCCTGCCGAAGCCGAGTCGATCTTTGCCGAGCCGATTCGGTTAGTATACCCCACCATCTCTATTCAGTCGCCCCATTTTGTCTTTTACGTCTACGACCTGCTCGTCGCGCAATTCGGCGAGGAGATGGTGAATCGCGGTGGTTTGCGCGTGATCACCACGCTTGACCCGTCCTGGCAGACGCAGGCCGAACAGGTTGCTGCCGAACAGATCGCAACCCTGCGTGCCCGCAATGCCGGCAATGCCGGTGTGGTCATGCTCGCCCCTGATGGTCAGATTCTGGCGATGGTCGGGAGTGTCGATTACAACGCGCCTGATGGTCAGGTGAATGTGACCCTGGCCCTCCGTCAGCCCGGTTCGGCGTTGAAGCCGTTTATTTATGCCGCTGCTTTGCAGCGTGGGTGGACAGCGGCAACCGTGCTCTGGGATGTGCCGACGCGCTGGCAGATGAACGGGGTGGTGTACGAGCCACGCAATTATGATGGCCGCTTCCGCGGGCCGGTACGTCTGCGGCTGGCACTGGCGAATTCGCTCAATATTCCGGCGGTGAAAGCGCTGGAGTTTGTTGGCGTAGAAACGTTTGTCGATTTGATGAGTCAGTTTGGGGTGAGCAGTTTTACCGATCCCAGCCGCTACGGGTTGGCAATGGCGTTAGGGAGTAACGAAGTGCGCCTGCTGGAGTTGACCGGCGCTTATGCCGGACTACAGGCAGGGGGGCGCCAGGTCCGACCGGTAGCTATTTTGCGCGTGACAAACAGCCGGGGTGAGATTTTACAAACCTGGCAGCCACCCCCTGTCAAGCCGTTGCTAGGCCCGCAGAGCGAACAAATTGCATTTCTGATCAGTGATATTCTGAGCGATAATGCGGCGCGCTGGCCGGTCTTCGGGCGCAACAATGTGATGGAGTTGCCGGATATTCAGGTTGCAGTGAAGACCGGGACCAGTAATGACTATCGCGATTCCTGGGCAATTGGCTATACCAGTGCTGTGGTGATTGGGGTATGGGTAGGGAATAACGATAATCAGCCTATGGCGGAAGTGGCCGGTGCTAACGGCGCCGGTCTGATCTGGCGTGAGTTGATGTTACGTTACCACGCACATCGGGAGGCAAAGCCCTTCGTGCCACCTGCCGGGATCGTCGAACAGCCGGTGTGCGCCGAGACCGGTGGCCCCCCTACTCCGAAGTGTCCCCAGATCATCACCGAACGTTTCGTTGCCGGTACCGGGCCGGTGAGCAATATCACATATCAAACGGTGCGTGTAGCCGGTGATGGCTCGTGTCTGGCAACGACATATACCCCGCCTGAAGAGGTGCGCTCGAAGACGTTCGTCGTCTACCCTACCGAAGTCGCCGATTGGGCGCGCCGCAATGGTCTGACACCACCGACCGAGTACTGTCCACCACCCCGTGAGCCGGATCGCGCGTTTGCTCTGCTCGACCTCGCCGCGCATAGCGTGATTACCAATACCCTGGTCTTTATCCAGGGTACTGCTCGCGGCCCCTTTATTCTTGATATTGGCAGCGGTAGCGATCCAACCGACTGGCAGGTGCTGGGGCAGAGCAGCCAGCCGGTTGAGCAGGGGTTGCTTGGGATGTGGAATGCCGGTGCCTGGCCACCCGGTACGTACACCATTCGTCTACGAGTCACCCTGCCCGATGGGGTCGTGATCGAAGAGCGCCGACAGGTGACCTACGCGCCGTGACTGGCAACCAGAGCCTGTTGCCATGCCGCTTCAACCTGAGCACGTGTATGAGCTTGCGAACCGCTGTTGTCAATAATGACATGAGCGCGGCTGAAGCGACTCTCTTGCGGAGGTTGCGCGGCGATCCGGGCCTGTGCTTCAGCCAGCGACATCCCCCGGGTTGTCATCAGGCGCTCAATCTGTTGTTCAGGCGGGCATGTAACGACCCAGACCTGATCACACTCGTCGGCCCAACCTGACTCGATGAGCTTGATTGCATCAATCACCACAATCGGACGTTCTACAGGTCGCAGACGGGTGGCATACCCACCGGCGTTGACAACCTCGGCCAGAAACCGTTGTATTTCGGCGCGTACCGCCGGATGGACGATAGACTCTAACTGCTTCAGCGCCGCCGGGTCGTTAAATACGATGTTCCCTAACTTACGGCGATCAATCGCACCGCCAGGTGCAGTCAAAATCTGGGGGCCGAACGCTGCGACAATGGCCTGATACACCGGTGTACCCGGTTGTTGTAGACGGTGTGTTACCCGGTCAGCATCGATAGTACGCGCACCGAGGGCTGCCAGCATGGCCAGAACGGTACTCTTGCCACAGGCGATACTGCCGGTCAGACCGATCAGAAAGATGCCGGGATGTTTCATGCCACCAGCTCCACGTATTCCTGCAGCACCAGGGCGTCATCGCTGATACCGATCAGTTCCAGCAATTCACTGATCAGTTCAGCTCGCCGCTCGGCATCACGGCGGCTCCAGGTGCGGCTCTTGATTTCGAGGAATGGGCCGCGATCTGCCTGACCGATGAGCGTATCGAGGTTGATCGCGAAATCATGATCGCGGTAGAGAATGCGCCAACGCCGACGCTGCTTCTCAAGCTCCTCGATCCGGTCGGGCTGAAAGTATTCGCGGTAGAAGCGCACGGTATGATCGGCGGGCGCGGTATACCGCGCTCGTGACAACATCATCGCCTTGGGGTGATCAAAACGACGCGCCTCGGCCATCAGGGTGAGCGTGTACTTGGGCTGGGGACGAGCACCGGGATCGGTACGGTGGTCCTCACGTATCCGAATGCGCTCACCGTTGGCGAAGACGAAATAGGTGTCGTACTGGGTGCGTTCACTGGTTTTTGTGACAGTGATTGCCGGATGGTTGAGTACTGCCAGTACCCGCTCGACATCTGCCGGATGCAGGCGGGCTTTCACCTGTATCTCGAAAATTTCCGCCTGCTGCACACCACCGAGGGCCAGAATCTTGGCCAGCAAATTCCGTTCGCGGGTAGCAAGAAATTCGTTGATGCGCATCGCAATTGTCTGTGCGCGAGCAATAATTGCCGTCTCGTCAATGGTCTGTAACTGACGATCACGGAGCAGGATGTTGCCATCTACCAGCACATCGCGCACATCGGCAGCTCGACTACTGTAGACAAGGTGGGAGTAAATGGCATCGGGAGCGTAGGTGTAGCGGGGTGCGCTGTGCAACCGGTGCAGCTCAACAACGGCAATATCGGCGCGTTTCCCTGCTTCCAGCGAGCCAATCAGATGGTCAAGGTGAATCGCACGAGCGCCCCAGCATGTGGCCAGCGCGAAGGCTTCACGTGCCGGAACCGCCGTTGGATCGCCGCTCAAGCCTTTCGGGAGGAGCGCCGCCAGTTGAATCTCGGTAAACATATCCTGGTCGTCATTGCTCGCCGGGCCATCGGTACCGAGACCAACCCGCACCCCGGTTTCGATCATTCGGCGGAAAGGAGCCACACCACTCGCCAGTTTGAGGTTACTGGTTGGGCAAGGCACAGCCCCGGCCTGAGCTTCGCGCAACAGGCGCAGATCATCTTCGGTGGCGTGAACACAGTGGGCAGCGATGCAGGGTACATCGAACGCGCCCACCCGTTTGGCATATCGAATTGGGGTCACTTCACGATCACGGATGCTCTCTTCAACTTCGCGCGCAGTTTCAGAAAGATGCGTAATCAGTGGTGCACCAAACTCAGCACATAACGCTGCCGCCTGGCGGTAAATCTCATCGGTGCAGGTGTACGGCGCGTGGGGGGCAATAGTCGCAATAATGCGGGGATGACCGCGCCACTCGGCCATGAAACGCCGTGCCCGCTCGATCCCGGCATCGAACGAATCGGCATCAGGGGTGGGCAGACGCATCACCGTCTGCCCACAAATCGCTCGCATCCCGGCTTGATCGGCAGCCCGTGCGACCTCTTCTTCAAAATAGTACATATCGACAAAGGTCGTTGTTCCGCCACGAATCATCTCGGCGCAGCTCAAGAGTGTACCGGTGAAGCTAAACTCGGCGTCAACAAACTGACTCTCGACCGGAAACATATAGCCGAAGAGCCAGACATCGAGCTGCTGGTCGGCAACTAGGCCGCGCAAGAGGCTCATCGGCACATGAGCGTGGCCGTTGATCAGCCCCGGAATGATCGCGCAATCGCGGCAATCAATCGTCTCCGTAGCCGTATACCGCTGGTTTAGTTCAGCGGCTGGCCCTACCTCTACAATAACCCCATCACGAATAGCGACGGCACCATCAGTAAAGATACGCCACGCTGAGTCCATGGTAACGACCGTGCCGCCGGTGAGTAGGGTGTCAACATGCTCCATGAAAATGCCTCCTTTGTCACTCACCTTCTTCCTTCCATTGTACGAGAAATCGGGCAAAGGTGCGATCCACCAAAGTACCGATGTCGGGTATACTGACGGCGATGCAACCAAAAATGCTTTCAATCGAAAACAAAGAGACCGCAACCCATCCTGCCCCGTCGCATGCCCAACTGGAAAGGCGCGTTTTGCGGCTGGCCTGGCCGGTTATCGGGGAAAACCTGCTCCAGACCATGCTCGGCGTTGTTGATACGATCCTGGTCACCTCATTGGGAGCCGTCGCTTTAGCCGGGGTCGGCGCGGCATTGCAGGTCATCTATGTCACGACAGGTGCACTGAGCGCGTTATCGGTTGGCGTGGCGGTGCTGGTCGCGCAGGCATATGGTGGTGGACGTCTGAAAGAGGCCAGCTTCCTGGTGCGCCAGGGATTGCTCTGGAGTGTACTTATCGGGCTACCGGTGACCGCCATTGGATTGCCGCTTACGCCCACGCTGATCAGACTCTTCGGCCTGACCCCCGATGTCAGCCAGGTTGGGATTGACTATCTGGCAGTGACCATGAGCACCATCACCACACTGACGATGATGTTCCTCATCGGCGGTGTCTTACGCGGAGTCGGTGATACACGTACCCCATGATCATCACGGCTTTTGTCAACGTAATCAATGTTATTGCCAGTGCAGCATTGATCTTCGGCTGGCTGGGCTTACCGGCGTTGGGGGCGGTTGGTAGTGCCTGGGGATCGGTTATTGCCCGCTTTGCCGGTGCCATCCTCCTGGTCGGTGTGTTATGGCGGGGGCGCAATGGTGTGCGGGCCGGTGGCCGTGGTGAGTGGTGGCCTCGCATGCATGTGTTGTGCAATATGTTGCGCATCGGAATGCCGGCAGCACTGGAAGAGGTGCTCATCATCGGCGCGATTGCCACATTGACCCCGGTGGTAGCCACGCTGGGCACAGTGCCACTCGCGGCCCATCGTGTAGCGATCAACGTGCTCTCGCTCTCCTTCCTGCCCGGCATCGGTTTTGGCCTGGCCGCAACGGCGCTGGTTGGACAGGCGATTGGTGCCCAGCGTCCGGCAGAAGCCCGCCGCATTGCCCATATCGCAATGCGCTGGGCCTTGATCTGGATGGGTGGCCTGGGTGTCTTATTCATCATCTTCGCCGAGGGTCTGGTAGGGCTGTTCAACAGCGACCCGCAGTTGGTTGCCGCGGGAGCTGCTGCGGTGCGCGTGGTTGCCCTGACACAGCTGGCGTGGGCGATTACCTTTACCCTCGGCGGTGCCCTGCGCGGTCTGGGCGACACCCTCTCGCCGCTGGTGATCAGCGGTTCAGCGATCTGGATTTGTGTCGGGCTGGCACTGGTGATTGTGTTATGGTGGCTGCCGGCACTGTGGGGTATCTGGCTGGCCTTCCTGATCATCGGGCCATGTGAGGCGCTGGTCTTCTGCGGCAATGGCAGCAGCGGATCACATCCTGGCGGCCAGGGTCGGCCTGACCTGCTTACAGTGCGCACGGCAATTGCGAGAGTGTTGTAACCGGGGAAACCTGGCTGGTCTTTCGGGTCGTGAGCCATTCACGGCGCTGGTCTTCTGCGGCAATGGCAGCAGCGGATCGCATCCAACCTGGGAGCGCGAGCCGCCGGCTCGCTTACCATCTGCTACAGCCCACCATACCTTCGTCTCGCAGAGTCTCGCCACCTGGACACGGCATATCATGTGGCATGCACACCAGGTGGTCATGCGTACCGCAGCGTCCTGCTTCCCACCGCCAGGCCAGCCCTGCAGTAGTGCGAGCTGACGCCTGCCCTCACGACGTGGAAGCCCCACTGGGGCTATCTATGCGTGCGCTTGGCACCTGCTCCCCGCCGGCAGACCAGCCCCGAAGGGGCTTCCACGCATTGAGGCAGGGTTTTAATCCACCGACTCACCGGCCATCACCCCCGCTCCGGCATGCGAGCTATGCAGTATTCGAGTTATGGGTAATGCATACCCCAGCGGGGGCGGGTGAGGGTGGGGGCGTGTCACTGTGCATTGCTGGGTGCAGCCCCACCTTTACGAACTCATCATATCAAATCTTGTGTCGTGGCACGCTATCAAACGCCGTCCTCATGGGACACCCTTAAGCGCTCCATCTCGTGCTGGGACAACCTGGGAGTGCGAGCGGGAGGCTCGCTTACCATCCTGCTACAGCCCACCATACCTGCGTCTCGCAGGGTTTCGCCACCCTGAACCAGAGCGCGCAAGCGGGAGTCATCCTGTACTGCCGATTGAGGGTGGGGGTGTGTCGCATACCACTACTGGACGCAGCCCCAAGCTGACCCGCTCGTTTCTCCATCACGCTGGCGCTGCCTCTGCCTGCAACTGTCCGTGAACCAAATTTGGGCATCTGTACTGACCCACCAGCGCCTCAGCGGTGGCACGAGCAGTGCGCCGGCACGGTTCTGATAACCTGAATGACACACAGTGCAAGTCAAGATTGACTAGAGCCTGTTATGGGCTTTTCGGTTCTGCTCGTATATCATGACGCTATGACACGAAAAGCCTATCCCAGTGATGGTTCTGATGAAGAGTAGGCGTTCGTCGCGCCCTATGTGACGCTGATGGACGAATCAGCGCCGCAGCGGAACTACCCACTGCGCGACGTCTCCAACGAGCTGCGCTCCATGCTGCGCACGGGTGCACCGTAGCGAATGCTGCCCACCGACGTGCCGCCGTGGCCCGTGATGTATCAGCAGCCCCAGCGCTGGCTGACGGCGGGTGTGGTTGGGCAGATGGTGCATGATGTGCGGATGCTGCTGCGCGACATCACTGACCGCACTCCCTAGCCTCGTGCAGTCATTATGGACAGCCGGACACTTCAGTCGACGCCGGAAAGCGGGAGACGTGCCGGGTACGATGGACACAAACGGCGCAAAGGTTCGAAGGTGCATCTGGCTGTGGATACCCTGGGGCACCTGCTGGCGGTGGTGGTCACCCCAGCCAACGAACAAGACCAGGCGCAGGTGGCGGCGCTGGCTCACCGTATGCAGGAGGTGACCGGCGACACGGTGGATGTGGCCTTCGTTGACCAGGGGTACACTGGTGAGCAACCGGCAGCCGAGGCCGCCGCCCACGGCAGTCGCCTGGAGGTGGTCACGCTGCCGACCGCCGCGCGAGGCGTTGTCGTGCTGCCGCGGCGCTGGGTGGTCGAGCGCAGGTTCGCCTGGATGACGCGCTTCCGTCGCC
>NZ_DAOUBI010000025.1:0-36853 GCF_034432675.1 Chloroflexus sp.
CGATTGGCAAGCGTTCAGACGCCTGGGCGACAGTCTGGACGCACGACAGCACAGCTTTTTTTGAAATGAGTTCTACTACCACAAGACTTTGTGCATAGCGGGGCTGGAGCAGGTTTCCAATCCATGCCACAAAACAGAGCTACAAGACTATCGCTTTCCCGGTGCTCACTCTTGACAGTCCGCAGGGCCATGGCTACAATCGCAACAGCCAGATTGCTACACCGAGGAGCATATGAGAGTTCCACTGTCGTGGTTGCGAGAATTTGTAACAATTGATCTGCCGGTCGAGGAACTGGCCCGCCGTCTGACCTTTGGCGGTATGGAGGTCGCTCAGATTCATCGTATCGGCGTTGAAGGTGCCCCTTTGCCCTGGGATCCCGAACTGATCGTGGTGGCAAACGTCCTGGAGGTTCGTTCGCATCCGAACGCAGATCGCCTGGTGCTGGCCGACGTTAATTACGGTGCCGCACAGCCCCATACGGTGGTGACCGGTGCCCCCAATCTGTTTCAGTACCGTGATCAGGGGCGTTTAACCCATCCGCTCAAGGCGGTATTCGCTCGCGAAGGTGCGCAGTTGTACGATGGTCACGCTGAAGGGTGGGTGATTACAAAACTCAAGGGCCGCCCGGTACGTGGCGTGATGAGCGATGCCATGCTCTGTTCCGAGAAAGAGCTGGGGTTGAGTGAGGATCACGAAGGCATTTTGATTTTGCCCGATGACGCACCGGTCGGAATGCCGTTACGCGATTATTTAGGCGAAGTAGTGCTTGAAATTGATCTCACGCCTAATTTCGCTCGTTGTCTCTCTATTGTTGGTGTGGCCCGCGAAGTCGCCGCCCTCACCGGTGCATCACTGCATATCCCCGAACCACAGGTTGAGGCAATCGGTCCTTCGCTGATTGGGCGGGCCGCAGTGACCGTGCTTACCCCCGATCTCTGCCCGCGCTTTATGGTCGGGCTAGTAGAAGGCGTCAAGATCGGTCCGTCACCCTTCTGGATGCAGCGTCGGCTGATCAATGCCGGGATGCGCCCGATTAACAATATTGTTGACATTTCTAACTATGTGATGCTGGAGTGGGGCCAACCAACCCACGCTTTCGACGCCGACCGGGTTGCCAATCGTCATTTGATTGTGCGGCTGGCCCAGCCTGGCGAACGTCTGACCACGCTCGATAACCGTGACCGTGATTTAACTCCTGGTGCCGAGAGTGGTTTAACCCATCCGCCCCTGCTGGTTTGCGATGAGACCGGGCCGCTGGCGGTGGCGGGTGTGATGGGTGGTGCAAGTTCAGAGGTAAGCGAGGCAACAACTAATGTCTTGCTGGAAGCGGCGATCTGGGAACCGGTACAGATCCGACGTACCGTCCGTGGCCTGAAGCTGCCTAGTGAGGCATCACGCCGCTTTGAACGTGGGGTAGATTACGAGTTGCCCCCTATCGCGCTGCGTCGCTGTCTCGAACTGATGCGTCTCTACGCCGGTGCAACGATTGCCGCCGATTTCATCGATGTCTACTCACGTCCGTGGCAGTCGGTGACGATTGATTTACCTCCGTCCGAAGTGCGTCGGCTTCTCGGCATTCACCTCGATAGCCATACCATTGCCGACATGCTTAGCCGTCTTGGCTTTGGGTGTACGGTGGTGGGAAGTGCAACGGTCGGCGATTTTGCTATGCTGGCGGCTGAACCGACAGTGCGCGTGCAGGTGCCTTCATTTCGGCAAGATGTGACCATGAAGGCTGACCTGTGCGAGGAGATTGCCCGCATCTACGGTTATGACCGCATCCCAGATACCCGACTGGCCGACGAGCTACCGCCACCGGCGACCCAGTGCGCTATCGAGCTTGAGGAGCAGGTTCGTGATCTGATGGCCGGCGCCGGTCTGACCGAATTGATCACCTATTCGCTGATCGATATGGAGCTGGTTGCCAGGGTCCACCCATCTGAAGCGATAGCTGATCGCTACCTCAAGCTGAGCAATCCCAGCACGCCAGAGCATGTCTACCTGCGCCGCTCGCTGCTCCCTTCAATTGCCGCAGCGCTGGCGATGAATCTCCGTGAACGCGAACGCTCGACAGTCTTCGAGATCGGGCGGGTGTATCTCCCACTGACCCAGCCAGGACAGAATGATCGCTGGCTACCCGACGAACCTCGGCGTCTGGCAATCGCTCTCGCCGGTCCTCGCCAGCCAGAGAGCTGGTTGAGCACCGACCGCGACTGGCTCGATTTCTACGATGTCAAAGGGATTGTCGAGCTGCTTGGTGAACGCCTTGGGCTGTCCGACCGACTGAGCTTTGTGCCGCTCACCGACGACGAGCGCTTCCACCCCGGTCGTTCAGCGACGCTTGTTCTCACCACGCAACGTGACGGGCGTGGACGGGCGGTTGAGCAGCAGGTTGTTGGTGTGCTTGGCGAAGCCCATCCACAGGTACGTGCCCGGCTTGAGGTGACGGTACCGCGCATCGTGCTGGCCGAGATTGATCTGGAAACCCTGTTCGTCCATGCCGGACAGGCGGTCTACCGGCCAATTTCGCGCTTCCCGGCCAGTACGCAGGACCTCTCCATTGTTGCCGACGAAACGGTGACTGAAGCCCAGATTCGGAGCGTCATTCAGCGTAGTGCCGGCGAATACCTGGAGAGCCTGGTCCTCTTCGACCGGTACAGTGGGCCACAAGTTGGTGAAGGCAAGCGGAGTCTTACCTATCACCTGACTTTCCGGGCTCCCGACCGCACCCTGCTCGACGAGACACTGGCGAAGATTCGCAAGAAGATCATTTCCAGTCTCGAACGGGAACTGGGCGCTACAATCCGCAGCTAAGCGATGGCAACGGCACCGGCGAAACTCATCCTCTGTGGCGAGCACGCCGTCGTCTACGGTCGTCCGGCGATTGCTCTGCCACTAGCCGATATTCGCGCCACGGCTACCGTAGCGCCATCTCCTGCCGGGCGTGGGCCGATGATCCATGCCCCTGATCTCGGTGGCAGGTGGCACGTGGCCGAACAGCCCACCGATCCGCTCAGCAGGCTGGTCATCACCGTCATTGAACGATTCGGGCTACCGGCGGATGTCGAGATCACAATTCGCTCTGCCATCCCAATTGCCAGTGGGATGGGCAGTGGCGCCGCAATTGCCACGGCAATTGTGCGAGAGCTGTTGGCCTACGGCGGTCAAACTCTGCCACCGGCAGAGATTTCTGCCATCGTCTACGAGAGTGAACGTGCGTATCACGGCACGCCGAGTGGCATTGACAATACCGTTGTTGCGTTTGAACAGCCTATCTGGTTTCAACGCCGTCCTGATCAACCACCACTCATCGAGCCGATTGTCATTGGCACTCCCCTAACTCTGGTGATCGGTGATACTGGTGTGCGAAGCCCGACGCGATTACCGGTTGGTGCTGTGCGTGAGCGCTGGCAAGCCGATCCTGCTCGCTATGAAGCACTGTTCGACCAGGTAGCAAAGCTGGTCGTTGCCGCACGAACTGCACTTGCCGAAGGGGATGCGGTAACGTTGGGAAGGTTACTCAACACCAATCACGAATTGCTACGCGACATTGGCGTGTCATCGGCAGAACTTGATTACCTGACCACCGCTGCCCGTTCTGCCGGTGCACTGGGTGCTAAACTGGCCGGTGCCGGTTGGGGTGGGGTGATGCTGGCACTCACGACCTCCGATCAGGCACCAGTTATTGCGGCGGCATTACAGGCTGCGGGTGCAACAACTACCCTCGTGACCACAATTGCAGCCACCGGCTGAAACCACGCAAAAACGCCCTCACCTCCGGCCCCGCTCTCGTTGCACGGGAGAGGAGAGACCAGAGCCACGCGCTGGGACGTCCTAATGCGGCAGAAGTTGCGTGAGCTTATATATTCTTCCGCCCCTAAACCCGCCGAAGGGAGGGAGACGTGATGCGGAGCGCGCTCTGATCTCACCAGAGGAGCGGCGATCAGGGGGTGAGGGGGATACGGCAAGGATATGTTTTTAATTCATTGTCAACGATACTATTGCGTAAGAAATTAAATCATGGTATGATAATGCCGTTTTCCACTGGTAACTCAAGCGCCAACGAAGTCAGATTGCTCAGTCGCACAAAAGAGGTCGTGCCATGTATTATCGTAGCCTGCGAACACTCCTTGCCCTCCTCATTGTCTTCGGGTTGTTCGTCACCCTGCTACCGCCCTCAGTCCTCGCCGCCGGCGAAGCCGTTAGAGGAAACTTTGGCTCTACTCCCTGGAGTCCCCTCTTGATGTCGTCCAGCCTGGGCGGAACCTACATCTACGTAAGCAATCCGATAAATGACACCAGTTTGTCACAAATTGAGTTCAAATTCTTCAAAGACTCTGAGCAGTGGTACGGGAAAGATGCACCAAATACGATCACTTTGGGCACCATCTTTAGCGGCCTTAGCACTGGTGGCGGCAGTGAGCGTAATCTTAATTTTACCCACATTAATAACAGCGTATATGTTTTCAAATGGGATGGCAACACGCGTGGCGTCGTTTTTCAGCTCGCTGCTGCACCGATCACGATTAGTGGGGTGAGTCGTTCGCCGACAGTACCAACTGCCGGTCAGGCGGTAACCGTTACCGCGACGACCAGCGGTACCCCACCGGTTCAACAGTCCTTCTGGCTTCGCTATGCCGTCAATGGTAACTGGAGTGCTTCAACAGTTGTTCAGATGACCGGTAGCGGTAGTTCGTTCAGCGCTACGATTCCGGCCCAATCTGCCGGTACGACGGTCAGTTATTACGTCTTCAGTTCGGCCAATACGAGCAGTATTGCCGGCGCTGATGCCGATCTCATGACGATTAACGCCGATACGAACGGCGGGAGCAATTATAGTTACACGGTGAGTAGTGGAACGAGCGCTATTACTCCCGCGCAGAGTCGGGCACTCTGGCTCGATCTGGCAACAATAGCCTGGAACGGTGGTGCAGCCAGCAGTTTTCGCTTGCTGTACGATCCCGACGGTGGGATGACGACGGCTGCCGAAACGACGCTGTGTACGCTACCCACCCCAGCCACACCGTGTTATCTGCCTCTGACATCCAGCGGGACGGTGAGCGGTTATAGCAAGAATCCGAATGCAACCGGTCTCACCCGCCTGCTGACCGGTCTGACCGCCGACGCCGCTCGGTATCTGTTGCGCGGGCAGTTGGTCGTCGCCGCCTACGATGGCAGTGGTAACCGGATTGATGCCACTCGTGTGCAGATTCAGGGAGTACTTGATGATCTCTATGCCGCCAACGCGATAACCCAAACCCTGGGTGTAAGCTACAGCGGTGCAATTCCCACGGTTCGGCTGTGGGCGCCGACGGCGAAAACGGTTACTCTCCGCCGTTTTGCCAGCTCCACGACGACGACCTACACCGATCACCCGATGACACTCGATCCGACGAGTGGCGTCTGGAGTGTCACCGGCGATGCCAGTTGGGATCGTCAGTTTTATCTCTTCGCGGTCGAGGTCTACGTTCCGGCACTCGATGCGGTAGTCACGAATTTGGTTACCGATCCCTACGCTGTAAGCCTCTCGCAGGACGGTGCCGCTGCCAATGATGTGCGGAGTCAGTTTGTCAATCTCAACGATGCCGATCTCAAGCCGGCCGGTTGGGATACACTGAGTAAGCCGACACTGGCTAACCCTGAAGACATCGTGATCTACGAGGTGCATATCCGGGATTTCAGCGCCAACGATAGCACTGTCGCTGCCGCTGATCGGGGTACGTATCGGGCGTTTACCTACGATGGTGCCGGCCCTCATCCGAATACGGCTCTCTCTGACGGAATGAACCATCTGTTGCAACTGCGGCAGGCCGGTCTGACCCATATTCATCTGTTACCAACCTTCGATATCGCCTCGGTGATCGAGAATCCTGCTGAGCGCAGCGAACCCACCATCTCGTTCAACCCGGCGACCGACCGGGCTTCGAGCAATCCCCAGGCGGCAGTTGGTACAACCCGGCAAACCGATAGTTTCAATTGGGGCTATGATCCATACCACTACGGTGTTCCCGAAGGCGCGTACAGTAGCGATCCGGATGGCGTGACGCGCATCCGCGAGTTTCGTGAGCTGGTGCAAACCCTTAACCAGAACGGCCTGCGCGTGGTGATGGATGTGGTCTACAATCACACTGCCGCCAGCGGGCAAGATGATAAATCGGTACTCGATAAGATTGTTCCCGGCTACTACTATCGCTACGATACCAATGGCACGCTCTACCAGTCGTCGTGCTGTGCCGACACTGCCACCGAATACGCCATGATGGGGAAGCTCATGATCGATACGGTCGTGCGCTTCGCGACTGCGTACAAGATCGATGGTTTCCGCTTCGATCTGATGAACCTGCATACCCGCCAGAACATGCTCGATGTGCGATCAGCAGTGCAGGCATTGAACCTCTCTACCCATGGCGTTGATGGCAGCACGATCTACCTGTACGGCGAAGGCTGGGATTTCGGCTCAGCGAAAGACAAAGGGCTGACCGTTTGCCCACATTGTTATGCGCACAAGCACAACATGACCGGTAGCGGTATCGGTGTCTTTAACGATGTTATTCGCGATGCAGCGCATGGTGGTTATAGCACCGACCCGGTTGGTATTCGGCGCCAGGGTTTCATCAACGGTCTGAGCTACGATTGGAACGGTTACAACTACCCCAACCGCTTCCAGAGCGATCTGCACGCTACCATGGACACGCTGCGTTCAGCGTTGCGCGGCAGCGGTACCGATTGGAACGGGCAGGGTAATCCCTTCACCGACGATCCGCAAGAAGCGATTAACTACGTTGAAAAACACGATAACGAGACCCTCTTCGACCAGAACATCTTCAAGTTGCCCAACGGCGACGGCAGCGGCAATCCGGGCTGGATCGGCAGTAGCATTCCTACCACCACAATGAGTGATCGGGTGCGCAGCCAGAATATGGGGGTGAGTCTGATCGGCCTGGCGCAGGGAATTCCCTTCTTCCATATGGGGCAGGACATCCTGCGCTCGAAATCGCTCGACCGCAACAGTTACGATTCGGGCGATTGGTTTAACCGCGTCTACTGGGATCGCAGCGCGAACAACTTCGGGCGTGGGCTGCCGCCGGCCTGGGATAACAGTTCACGCTGGGGCATCATGACCCCCTTGCTCAACAACACGGCTCTCGATCCCACTACTGCCGATATGAATACGGCGGCGGCACATCTGCGCGAGACATTACGGCTGCGTATGAGTTCGCCGCTCTTCCGCCTGACCAGCGAAGCCGACGTGAATGCCCGTGTTTCGCACTACAACACCGACAACAGTCGCGATGCCATGCTGGTAATGCGGCTCTCCGATCAGGTCATGCCCGATCTCGACCCGAATTGGGAGAATATTCTGGTCTTCTTCAACGCCAACAAGGTCGCGCAATCGATCACCATTCCCAATGCGAACGGGTTTGTTCTGCATCCACTGAACACCAACGGTATTGACGACGATCCGGTGATCGCGAGCGCGACATTCAACGACGCAACCGACACCTTTACCATTCCGGCGCGCACGACGGTCGTCTTCGTTTCGACCCAGCCGATGGAGCCACCGAGCACCATCGATTGGGTGGGGTTGATGTATCCACGCGGTGGTGTCGCTCACGCAATCAATGAGAACAATTTCACCCCTGCTGGATTCGATGTCTTCGTGCAGGTCTACGAGGCAGGAGTGACCCCGGGACCGGGCCAGGGTGCAGGGATCGAATGTTACCTGCATTGGGGTCGCTACGGTCAACCGTGGACCGATCTGCCGATGATCTATAACACCGACATTGGGAATAACGACGAGTATCGGGTGACCATTCCCAAAGCGACGCTGGAGGCGCTGGCACCGGGAACGTATGGCTTTACCACCTACTGCAAGAAGCCGGGCGAAGGGCCGAAGTGGAAAGTAGACAGCTACAACATCAACGGTAATCCTGCCGATGATGACCAGCGCGATGGCCTGATCACGATCATTCCCAGTGCAGATAGTGCAATCGAACCAAATGGCGGCGTTTTTGTCCACCTCTTTGAATGGCGCTGGAGTGATGTGGCAAAAGAATGTACCTTCCTCGGTCAAAAAGGCTATACCGGGGTGCAGGTCTCGCCACCGAACGAGCATATTGTGCCAGCCGCTGATCTGGGTGGCAATCCGGCCAACGACTTCCCCTGGTGGGCGCGGTATCAACCGGTCACCCACGACACCACGCGCTTCACCAGCCGCAGCGGTACCTGGGCTGAGTTCCAGCAGATGGTGAACGCTTGTAATGCCGCCGGGGTTGCTGTCATTGTCGATGCGGTGATTAACCACATGGCCGACATTCAGGTCGGCACGCCGCCAACCGGCACTGCCGGTACCACTTACCAGTCGCAACCGGCAGGCTCACGATTTTACGGGACGCAATACCTGCCCGATGATTTTCACGCCGATTGTTTGATTAGCGATTACAGTGATCGCGATCAGGTCCGGTACTGTCAGTTGGCCGGCCTGCCAGACCTCGATACCGGTAAGAGCACTGTGCAGACGAAGCTGCGTGCTTACCTGCAAGCCCTGCTCAATGCCGGTGTCAAAGGCTTCCGCATTGATGCCGCCAAGCACATGGCCGCGCACGAGGTCGGTGCCATTCTCGATGGCCTGACCCTCCCCGGCGGCGGTCGTCCGTACATCTTCAGTGAAGTCATTGACATGGATCCCAATGAGCGGATACGCGATTGGGAATACACGCCTTACGGTGACGTCACCGAGTTTGCCTACAGTATTAGCGTGATCGGGAATACCTTCAATTGTGGTGGATCGCTCAGCAATCTGCAAAACTTCACCACGAACCTGCTGCCCTCGCGCTTCGCCCAGATTTTCGTTGACAACCACGACAATCAGCGCGGGCACGGCCCCGGTGGTGGCTGTGTCGTTGACCATCGCGATGGTCGGGTGCACGTGCTGGCCAATATCTTCACGCTGGCCTACCCCTACGGCCACCCATCTATCATGTCTAGTTATTACTGGACGACCGACCCCAACAGCAATACTGGAGACAGCCTCGGTCCGCCGAGTAGCAACGATGGTGGTACAACCTGGGGGCCGGGGCTGGGTGCCGATACACGTCCAGTCTACGGCGCCGGGCAGAGCGCAGGCGAGTATCCGGCCAATTGTGCCGGTACGTACCCGAACCCGGTGACCGGTGGTGACCTCGGCAAGTGGGTTTGCGAGCATCGCTATCCGGCAATTGCCAATATGGTGCAGTTCCGCCAGACCACGCACGGCGAGCCGGTAACAAACTGGCAGAATATTGGGGGAATTCCAACCAACCATATTGCCTTTGGGCGTGGCAACAAGGGCTTTGTCGCTATCAACAACGGATCGGTAGCTGCACCAACAACCTACCAGACCGGCCTGCCTGCCGGCTTCTACTGTGACGTGACGAAGTACGATTTCCAGGGCGGGCAGTGTGTCCTGCCCGGTACCAGCACACCGGCACCGGCCAGTGCGCTGATTGAGGTCGACGCCAGCGGTCAGATCGTCAACTACACCCTGGCCGCGCAGGATGCATTCGCCATCCACGTCGATGCCCGGCCACAGTACCAGATCACCGTGCAGGCTGCCCCAACTGGTAGCGGTACAGTGATCGGTGGCGGTACCTATCTGCACGGCGCAACCGTCACTGTGAACGCAACCCCGGCCAGCGGCTACACCTTTGTAAACTGGACAGAAGGGGCAACAGTTGTTGCAACAACAGCCAGTTACAGCTTCGTCGCCACGAGTAACCGAGTCCTGACAGCCAATTTTGTGCCGACGGCGACGGCGACCCCAACGGCGACGGCGACGGCGACCCCAACGGCGACGGCGACCCCAACGGCGACGGCGACGGCGACCGCCACCCCAACGGCGACGGCGACCCCAACGGCGACGGCGACCCCAACGGCGACGGCGACCCCAACGGCGACGGCGACGTCTACAACACCGACGACCGAACCATCACCTCCCAACCACAAGGTGTATATCCCACTGGTGATGAGATAGAACTGGCACCTTCCCTCCTCAATGCACGACGGAACGCACAGCGCTGTGCGTTCCGTCATTCAGTGTGTGTGGTCATGCGAGCCAGAGGCTCGCGCTCCCGGTTCCCAGGAAGGTGGGCGAGCACGATACAGAGCACGCTATCCACTGCTTCCTCGCTTCTCTACCCCAGTGGGAACGGGGGCTGGAAGGTGAGGTGAAGGGATACATCTCCACCCCAGCTCCTCCCCCCAGCGGCTATGCATTACCCATAACTCGCATACTGCATTGCCCGCGTGCCGGAGCTGGTCGGGGGCGTGATGACGGGCGTGCTCCCCAGCCGGGAGCTGGGAGCGCACGCCTCCGGTGCGCACGGTGCCGGTACCATTGCTGGAGGGAGGAGCCAAGCGCAAGCTCCCGCCCTGGCGGCATTCACGGACGGCCAGGACCGATGAACGAACCCAACGTCTACCCTATCAGAAAGCCCTGGATCAAACGTCTGCCCTCCCCGCTATACATTACCCACAACTGGTGTCAACCATGTGCGTATCAGCGGGTATGATTGTTATAGGTGCTGTTGTGGGCGACTGGCCCGGCGGCAGTGCGCTGCTCCAGCCGTGCCAGCACGTGCTGGATGGATTGTCGTATCCGCTCGTTATGCACGTGTCGCGTGGTTTGGAGTGCGGCAGCCATGCTGCTGCGCCAGCCGTGCTCACGAACCGGTGCGGATTGCAGCGCTTTCCCTGCACGTTACGGGGGCTGGCTTGCCCTTCTGCTGTCCCGCCTCTCCCGCAGCGCAGGAAAGGAGCCGGGGTGCGAGCGGGGTGTACATCCACGCACCGCAATGCGCGGATCGCATGGTAGTATCAGTTGCATTGCAACGGGATGCCTGTTATCATCAAACGCTATGATCTGGACAATTTCTGATCTCCATCTTTCATTTGCTCGTCCCAAGCCGATGGACATCTTTGGCCCCGGCTGGAAAGATCATCCCGAACGGATTGCGCAGGCGTGGCGGGAGCGGGTCACTGCAACCGATTGGGTTTTGATCGCTGGTGATATTTCCTGGGCAATGAAATTGCCCGATGCCCTGCTTGATCTTCAGTGGATCGATGCCCTACCCGGCACAAAGGTGTTAATCCGGGGTAATCACGATTACTGGTGTCCACGCCGAGTGAATTCGATCCGACGCCATCTGCCACCCAGCCTGCGCCTGATCGGGGCCGATGCTCTTGACATTGGCGAGGCCGTGTTGTGTGGAACGCGCGGCTGGATTACTCCGGAAACCCCGGGGTTTACTGAAACCGATCTTCCGATCTATCAACGTGAACTCGGTTTACTGGAACGGGCACTGGCTGCCGGCCAGACATTGGCTGTGAACAAACCGTTGATTGTGATGATCCACTTTCCCCCATTCGTCAATCGTCAACCAACCGAGTTTTCCCGTCGCATCGCTGCCTCCGGTGCGGCTGCGTGCATCTACGGCCACCTGCATCGGCGTTACGATTGGGACAACGCCGTGCAGG
Source organism: Chloroflexus sp. (assembly GCF_034432675.1). Lineage (GTDB taxonomy): Bacteria > Chloroflexota > Chloroflexia > Chloroflexales > Chloroflexaceae > Chloroflexus. The sequence continues at coordinate 11,516 of NZ_DAOUBI010000025.1, forward strand.
GGCGAGTCGATGGGGTCTACTATCAACTCACCGCCTGTGATTACCTTGGGTTTGGGCCGGTCGCTGTGCGGGGATTGAACGGGTGGAGCGGCGGCTAACCCCTTCGCTACGCAGCCCCCCTCCATCCACTCCCCCGCTAGACTATGTTGCCTATATCTCGACAAACCGGTAGGTGCCATGATCATACGCCCCTACCAATAAATCCGCTGCTCCCGTCGTGTATGTTCAACCTCGGTCATTCGCTTAAACAGATTACCAAACGTCCCATATACTGGCCCGATAATCTGGTCTCGAGATTGCTGCACGTACAGCCATACCATGACAGACTTTTGGCATAGCAACATAGTGACGATACATGCCTTACTTCTACAGATGCATATCGACACATTTCCTACTTGCTTAGTATAATGTGACACTTGTCTATAGGTAATGAATTGCCTGATGGAAGAGGAACGGCAAGTAGGATCGCTGTCGTTCGACTCACCACATGACACCGTCAGTTAAAGGATGCCACTCCGCCGATGACCGATGGACTGGCACTTGCCGTGGATTGGTATCGCTCAACATGACTAGGGCGGATGTATGGCTTTTGTACTTCATACAGCATGGATTGTTCAGGGTACGTCACACTTGTGCACGCAGATATACTCACCGTCGGCAGTAGAAACTGCCACTTGCACGAAGAGAGTGCGAATGCGCTGAAATGGTTGCGGAAGGATTAACTCGATTTGGAATCACACATCTAAGGCCTATGACAGGCAATAAACAGCCGACCACGTGCAGTAAGCGCCATATCGCTGGCTTGGCGTGTTGTTTATCTACCTCGCGCATCCGCTGTGCTTCGTATCGGATGCGACTGGTTAGTGCTAACGTTGCTCGTAACCGGTCATCGCAATACGCTAGGATTGTCTGTGACTACCAGCCAATCCCTTCTTTCCTACCTTTGGTAGACGTATATGCGGTGTGTTGTTGATCGCATACCGTGCGACGTGAGGGGTAACGTTCCTCAACTATGACGGTTGTGCATCTATACAGTCACGTGTGCTATACTGCATTCTCAAAGACAAAACATACCAACTTGATGTTCGCATGCCTAATGAGCTTCAACCACGGACACACACTACTGATCGAGGTTAGCAGTTACCAATTCCCCACCCCAGCTTTACGTACCGATCACTCTCCCGACGCCACAACAGAGACCGAGATGCTACACAACTCACGTTACTGCGGCTCCCTCTCATCACAGATTCCCCGGCTGAACAATGGCGCTGCTAGCCGCTCTGCAATCCCGGCGACGCTGATAGCATTTGCCCAATACACAACTGCTGCTGATACCATGCTGCGCTTTTTCAGCAGTTATGGCGAGTACAGTACCGACGACACCTATCGCCTCACCATCCAACACGCCTGCCTCGATCTGGCCGGGAAGGTCATGCCCGGCACCAACTTTAGCCAGGTCGATCCGGTCACGGCACTGCACGATCTGCCAGCGCAACAGCTACTGGTGTTAGGCCTTGCCTGCCACGCTAGCGCGTACTCGCCGAACCTCGGTGCATCAGCTGCAGGTTGTCGGACAAACATTGCCGCAGCAGACTCAACTGCGCTGCTCGCTACTGAAAGTGGACGGCTGATTATGACCGTCTGTCGCAAGTAGCAGGTGGCGTACATTGGAGCCGGTTCCTACTCCATCGTTGCCCAGGCGCTGATCAACTGACTGTGTGAGCAAGGCAGATAACCGCATCGGCTATATCAGCGCGTTCGATCTCTCCACCTACTTCATATTTCGTCGTGCGTGAGATAGTCGAGTGGCAGGTGGTGCCGGCAGTGCTACAACGCTATGGCACCAAGAGCCGGAGCTGACTATGTTGAAGAGAGTGGCCCGTTCACGGTTGTCCGGTGTCGCTGCGCGACACCGGCAAGTGCTTTTTCCACCGACCACACGCCTCCGGCGGCGACCACAGTACGCACTGTCGTGCCTAAGCTTAAGCAGAGCAGGCGGGCAATGCAGCAGATCACCGGCGAGCACGAGGTCAGCATTAGCGGATCGGTCAGCGACTGTATCATCACCATCGGCAATCGGAATATTATCAACCGGATCAGCAATATCACGACCAACACCGTAGTAGGTCAGGGAATTGCCATGACATTCGGTGTATGGGCAAGTAGCGGAAACACACCGGCTGGGAGCATGGCGACCTCGGCCTTTGCGCCGATCTACGCTGCTTTGTGTACACGTCCGGCCGGATTCATCGGGAACCCCGGCACAGGTGCCAGCACCGGTGGGGAAGCCCTTCCGTAGAAGTAGGCAGTGGAGGTTGTGCAGTCAATGAGAGAAGCCCGGTAGCACAACGTGGCGCTAGCCTTCCTGGCTCCCTACCCCAATCTGCACGCTACCGCCCACCAGATTGGTGAGAGGTAGCGTGCAGAGCGGTACCGGCCTCGTATGTGATACTGCCTTTTTCCTACCCTGCGCATCTTGATCGGCTACGATCGCCAGGTGTTGCTCGACAATCTGCGAGCATTGCAGACGTGGTTGGTGAAATTGGCCGAACCGCACGACTCGGTATGCTGCTGCGGCTAGCTGAAACAATCATTGATGGGGAGCACTGCTGGTTGTGAGGGAGCCACGCCCACCTTAGTCTTTCTCCGGTGGGGAAGACCCTTCATCCTGGAGCCCTGGCGAGGAAGGGAAACGGTCAATCACACCAGGCAGGAGAAAATGGAAGAGGACATGATTCTATGGTGAATCGGCTACACCAGCGTGGCTTTGATCATCACACCCACGCAGAGGGGATGAGGCTCAAACCAGAAAGACGCGGCTTACACCTCGCCAATTATCCGGCCAACCTCCATCACGCGACTGACAGTTGAGGGAGTGATAACGTGTCAGCGGCAAACTCCTGTCATCCATAATAGGCAGCAATAATGTAACGATTGAATTCAGCGTTCAAATAGGTTGCTTGCCGATGCGGATCGCTCAGACGCCGCGCACGCTCTTGGATCAGATGATAGCCCAATTCAAGAACCGTGGTCGCACGACTATCCGCATGAGCTAACAGTGCTTGATAGACCGTCCAGTAGATGCGGAGCGTCTCTTCAGCGCCATCGAGTCGACCCCCAGCCAGTAAGTATTCGACGATCGGCAACGCCCATTGCAAGGCTTCGACAGCATTATGTCGAGCCAGGGCAACACGAGTCAATCCTGCCTGCGTTTCAAAGATCAGCACTTGATTCTTAAGTTGCCGACGGACTCGTAATGCTTCCTGATACGCCTGTTCGGCCTCATCAATCCGATTAAGCGCAAGCAACGCATGACCTTGAAAATCATACCCGTAACCGACCAGCTCTACCAGCTTTGAGCGTTGCGCCTGTTCGATAGTGGTCTGGGCATAAATAAGCGCAAGCTCGTGACGTTGATCATGATGCGCATGTAGGCTCAGATTTGCCATAATTGTCGTGTAATGTCGATGATCACCAACCAAGTTACACAAACTGAGCGCAATCTGCGTATGTGTTAGCGCCTGACCGTAATCTCCTAAAAGATCGTAAGAAATACCCAGATTGATATGAGCAATCATCTCAGCATCACGATTGCCACTCTCGTACGCCAAAGCCAGAGCCTGAAAATAGTATTGCTGCGCCAACTCATAATCACCGCGTGCATCAGCATTCTGAGCAAGCAGATCGAGGACATTCGTCTTTTGATATGAAATATTCAATCGTTGATAAATATCAAGCGCCTGACAAAGGTACTGTTCTGATTCGGCTAGATGTCCACAGGCAGTTGCGATATTACTTAGCGCCTCGAAACAGCGGGCAATAGCTAGATGATCATTGCTATATTGCGCAACTGCTAACGCCTGCTGTGCCCATTGTTCAGCTTCAGAAATATTTCCCAATCGTACATTGAGTTCGCAAAGCGAGCGCATGCAGTTGCCTTTAATCTGAAACACCTCAATATTATCGGTCTGTTCACTCAAAGCAGACAATTGTCCAAGTGCTCGCAAAAGGTAGTCGCGTCCACGATCGTGATCACCGGCGATACAGCGCTGACTCCCAATTAGACTTAGGCTCATTGCCTGCAATAACGTATCAGCAAGCTGTGAACTGAGCATCAATGCCTCTGCAAGCATAGTTTCAACTTCACGATACCCACTCCTTACCCGTTGCAGAGAAACTAACCCGCAGATCAGGCGAACCCGCAGTATCTGCGCTGCCGGCTGGTTCGCTTGACTAACGTAGGCTATGCTCTGTTGAAACCGCCTAATACCATCGACAAAACGCCCCGTCAGCCGATACAGGTCTTCAAATGCGGCAACAGCCGCCGACACCCATTCCCATTCACCATGAGCTAGCGCCCAGTACCATGCTATATCAAGATCGGCATAACTGGCAGTGAGTCGTTCGCGTACACTGGCACTATCCCCCCTTCGCAAATGTGGATGTAATGCGGCCAGCCACGCCAAGAACCAGGCAGCATGACGACGCAAGGCCTGCTTTTCAAGTTGCAAATGAGCAAAGACATGCGTCAGTTTCTCTCTAGCAAATTGACGGATGTAGTCGTGGATCCAGACCGTATCATCGTGTAGAAGATGGATAAGCGCACGATCCATTAATTCACGCAACAATTGCCGATCTTCGGTGATTGCTAAGGCTGCTGGCAGCGGACACGGCGCACACACCACACTTAACATTGCCAGGACACGTCGCCTTGCTTCACACAAACTCTGCCACACCGACTCGAACACCACATACAGACTGCGATGGCGATCCGGTACATCGACAAGCGGATTGTTTAGTACCCGCAAACTATGCTGAACAGCCTGCTGCAATGTCTCTAAATTCATACTGCTCAAACAAGCCACAGCCAGTTCGATACCAAGCGGTAGCCCTGATAATGCCGTACAGATTTGCTCAATCCGCTGCAGTGCAACTGCATCAAACACCAACCCATAGCGTTCAGCTAGAGTTACAAACATCTGCGCACTTGCACTCTGTTGATGGCCAACGGTAGCCAGCGACAATGGCCCTAGCGATATCACATACTCGCCTCGGATGTAGAGGCGTTGGCGAGATGTAATCAGCGCAACACACTCAGGTGCCGCTTCCAACAGCTCGTGCAAGAACCGATTCGCAGCCACAACCTGCTCAAAACTATCGAAGACTAGAAGATAGGCACGTTTATGGAGAGCAGCAATCACCTGAGACTCTGGCGACTGCCGGTCATTCACCTCGATTTGGCAGGCATCGGCAATCATACGTGCTACATGCGCAGCCGGATCGGTCACCTGTGATATTCCCGCAGTTGCTGAGTCGTCTTCAGGATGCAAAAAGATATAGCGAACACCGTCGCGAAAAGCAAAGCGCATCAATTGTGCAGCTCGGATTGCCAGCCGAGTTTTACCGGTACCACCCACACCGACAATACTGATTAGTTGGAGATCAGGCCGATTGATCAGATCGGTCAGTGTACGTATTTCCTCATCGCGCCCTACCAGCGGTAACTGATCAAGCGCGACAGCCCGGCGCTGCGCCAGCAACGTACCATCGGTGTTAGACCTATGACCATTCTGAATTGTCGCCGCTAACGCTTGCGTTGTGAGGTCAGGTTCAATCGCAAACTCTTGTTGCAGGATATCACAACAACGTTGGTACTGCGCTAATGCTGCAACCCGCTGCCCCTGATAAGCTAGCGCCAGCATCACATGGCGATGAGCTTCTTCGCGCCACGGCTCCATCTGCAATTGACGATTAGCATACTCCAGGGCGGTATGCCAGTCTTGCATACGTAGTGCATACTCGGTCAGGTGCGTAAGTACCTCAAGCACAGCCCGGTGAAAATATTCCTGTTGTCGGGTTGACCATTCGAGCACGAATTCACTTTCCGGTGTTATTCCGGCCAGAAACTCCCCCCGATACAACGCTGATGCCGTCTGCAATAGCTCCTGACAATGGCGACACCCCAATGGCGAGCGATGGATGTGTGAACGTATCGCTGTGACAAGCTGCTCAAAATGGAGTGCATCAACCTCCCAATCCGTAGGTAAGCGAAGAGTGACCGTTTGCGCGGTTGTTGTCAACCCAAAACTAGCATCGGCTAACGCATGACGGATACGGCTCAACGTGACGCGTAGTGTGTTCTGTGCCGCGGTTTGTGAACGATCAGGCCAGAACAGGCCAGCGAGCATTTCACGCCGTATGAGCTGTCGCTGATGAAAACACAACCAGGCAAAGAGTAGGCGAGCACTGTCAGTTTGAAATTCACTGCTGATTGAGATGTCGTTTCGGCGAACATCAAACCCACCCAGCAGTTGCAAATACCATCGAGTAGACATAGTGTTTGTAACGATTTTGTTGCGCCTTTGTACTGTAATATAGTAGCATAGTTGCAGGTAAAATCAATCACTTGTTATCGACATCAGCATCGTGGCTCCTACCCTTACGTTATGATCTGAACGGCTAGAAAGTAAACTTCATGTGAGCTATCCACATCACCAGTCCTGCTCATTATGGTAATAACTATCATCGTCTGCTTGATCATTCCGACCCTGGTACTCACGGTATCTTATAAACCAAAGCTTAGATCAGGTATACGCGAATTCAGCAGCCAATCACCGAACACCACTATCACTCATGGGCCACCCTACAGCCGGTTACCGATCGTGTAGGCCAGCGGGTATAGGTACTAGTACACTTTGAGCGGCGGAATAATAGAGTACAAGCATATTTAGGTAAGGAGGTAAACCGTAGCGTTGGGGTAGAAGCCGGCTACATCGGAAAACAGGCGTTCTCGGTTATTAGTGCGCACCATCCGGTCGCTTGCTTAAAGGGTTAGGAACCGCACCTTATCCGGTGACGACGTACGGACGGTTACGCCCCTTCTGAAGATTCTAAAGATTATGATCTAGGTTGATGTGGAAGCAGACTTTCCACCTGCTATATCTGCTATCTACGCATTGCTAAACCGACAATAACGTTCATTCCGGTAGCGTACCTTCGTTTACGAGTAACATACGATACGGTTCCAACGAAAGTGAGTAACCTATGCAGCCATACATTCGTATCCTTCTAGTAATTACCATCTTTGGTGTCATCAGCTTCGTCGTCGTACCAACAATTTCCCGTTCAGCACCGGCAGGACCCTTGATTCGATTACGCTCTCGCACGTTCACTCCGCAGCCGGGCTTTCCCGCCGGTGAGCGTAGTCTGGTCAGTATGGCGGCTGTTCACGAGGCGCTGGAACGTGTTCACGTCTTCGTGCAGTTTGAACACGCTCCTACCGACGCTGAACGTGATGCTCTGGCTCAAGAGGGTGTCACGCTCCTTGCTTACGTGCCCGATCACGCCTGGTACGCATCCATCCCCACCACATGGCTCCAGACTGCAACTTTGCCGGCGAGTATTCGCGCTATCGCTGCTATCCAGCCCACCGATAAACTATCACCACGTCTAAACCGCAATCGCAACCAGCAGCCATTACCAGTGCTAATAGCAACCTACGCTGATATTGAACTGACCATCATTCACGATCTCGTTCAACGTCTCGGTGGGAGTGTTTCGAAGACTGTGCCAGAGCGGCAATACGTGCTCGCCTACCTGCCTGACGTTGCCAGCCTCACGATCCTGAGCCAGATGGATAGTGTCTTCTGGATCGATGCATGGCCGGGTCCATTTGAACAGAAAAATGATGGTGGACGCAGCGCAACCAAAACCGATCAGGTGCATGCACTGGGTTATCACGGCAATCCGGTCTCGGCGCCAGGTAGTATTGTGATCGGGGTCTGGGATTGTGGTTGGGTTGAGAGTAATCATCCTGCTTTCGCCGACCGTTTAACAATTGGTGATCCAACCTCACCTGATAACGGGTGTGGTGGTGCTCCCGGTACAAACGATCATGCCACCCATGTTGCCGGTACAGCGGCTGGTAGTGGTGCCAACAGCCCATCAGGCCGCGATCTACGCGGCCATGCTGATCAGGCAATAGTTTTGTCATACGACGTTGATAATGCTGCCCAAGAAGTGATTCAAGCCATCCAAGCATATAATCTTGATATTTCACAAAACTCCTGGGGACCTGACCCAGGAGGATGCGATACAACTGTACTGGGTGTGTATGATCAAACCGCAGCCGATTTTGATGCCCTGATCCACGGTACATTCTCGCCCACGGTAACAAAAACGGTCTCTGTCGTTTTCGCGAATGGTAATGAGCAGACCTACTGCCCTAACGGATGGCGGACGTCAAGTGGTGGTGCGATGGGTAAGAATGTAATTGCTGTGGGCGCTACTAATTCCGATGATAAATCGATGACCAATTTCAGTTCATTCGGTCCTACCGAAGATGGACGCGTAAATCCAACTGTGGTTGCACCGGGTTGTGAGTCTAGTGGCGAAAGTGCAATCTGGTCAACCTTGCCCGGTCAGACCTACGGTGGTGATAATTGGTGTGGTACTTCAATGGCAGCACCAGCAATCTCAGGTATTCTCGGCCTGATGCTTGAAGCATACAATCTGACCTACAACAGTGATCCACTTCCCGCTACTCTGCGCGCAATCCTAGTGCACACTGCCGAAGATTTAGGTAATCCCGGCCCGGATTATCAGTTCGGTTACGGTCACGTTGATGCACTGGCGGCCATCAACCTCATCACTGCAACCACCAGCCCGGCTCAATCACGGTATATTAAAACGAACACTATCACCAATGGTCAAACGCAAGAATATGTCATCAACCATCCCGGTGCATCACTAACATGCACCTTGGCTTGGGACGACGTTCCGGCCACCTTACCGGCCAGCCAGACACTCATCAACAACCTCAATCTGCGCCTGATTGGACCAGATACCAACTTGTACCTGCCCTGGGTGCTCGATAAGAACAACCCGGCCAACCCGGCTACACAGGGTATCAACAACGTTGACACCATCGAACAGGTGCGGATCGCCAATGCGGCCGCCGGCGAATGGACGGTACAGGTCGTGGGGAGCAATATTCCACAAGGCCCACAAGCATACGCTTTGATATGCCCGTTTAGCGCTCCACCAGAACCTAACACATTTAGTATTTACGTGCCGACGGTGAGTCGGTAGCAAGCTAACGTCTGTTCGGGATAAGACATTACCCGCCTGGCAGGTATTGCGGTACCAACACCACAATACCTGCCAGACATGGCATGAGACTCAATGGCCAGAGTTGTAACCCAATTTCAGTACATCGAGGTCCCCAGAGGTTTATTAGGCGATGAAACGCTCATGCCATCCCGCTCGCATCAGTGGGTGGCACAATCCTCCGTTGCGGCAATACGTGACGGAACCAGTGCACGACCTCACCCATAAACGAACGTCAATGAACCAGGTTTGGGTGGTGTCGACGTCCATCAGATGTTATGTAACAACCTCTGGCGACGTACCGCTGTCTGGATATAAAAGATGTGACATCACACGCTGCAAAGGGCATCATATCAAATCTTCATTGATCAGGCATCACTACCAATCGAATCAGCGCTGCTCATCGGTCAAACGATAGCAGTTGCCTCGATCCGTACCACCACTCACCGCAGTCAACTCATCACGGATGGTCTATCCTGACGGACGTGATCTGAACGTGTGGTGTCCCTGCAAGTCACAGGGACACCACTACACCCCGCACCGGATCGTGAGTACGGTTAGCTGCTGCAGCCACGTTGCTACACTCCACACGACGCGTCATGAACAACCTGGTCTAGCAACAGTATCTCATCTGAAATGTGAGACCATTGCATGCGGCGCAACAATGTCGGTTCTGCCCTTCCACGCTCAGGTCTGGTACCAGGGTGATCGTCGGATTACGAGTTGTGAATGCTATGCCACCAGATGTGACACAATAAGCCCCAGAAAACAGGACAGACATCTTACTACGGCACTCCATTCTGGCTACCATGCAGAATATTGATAGCTACTGATCAGGTTATTGTTACCCTTATTACACTGCAAGAGATCTGTCACATCCTGCGTGCGACAGATGCGTAGCTTCGTAGCGAGACAGTGCCAAGGGAGTTGTTTTGGGCACTATCGCACTGTTTGGTGATAGGCAACGTTCGCCTGTCGCGTAATTTCGTTATTTACTTCGAGGAGAGTAGCCATTACGAGCAACCTGTTGTTCAAAAAAGTTGATTGTTCTGTAAGCAAACTGCTAAAAAACATCGCTATCGGCGAGATCGGCTTACCTGACATCCAGCGCCTCTTTGTGTGGGATACCACTCGGGTTCGCGACTTATCTATGTATCGCGGCTACCCCATCGACCCGCTGCTCTTTTGGGAGAACGGCTATCCTGGTGAGCACTGCACCATCGGTGTTCATGGGAAACAGAAGGCACCTCACCTGCTTATCGTTGATGGTCAGCAAGGCCTCACTGCCCTGTACACGGTGATGAGAGGCGAAGTTATCACCGATCAGAAGTTCCGGCGACGACACATCAGAATTGTCTTTTCACCTCTCGAGAATCGCCTTGAAGTAACCAATACTGCAATTGAGCGCGAAGCATCTTAGATTGCCGATATCAGTACTCTCTGGAAACCTGTATTTGACCAATACACCTTTATTTCCGAATTTTTAGACCGCCAGACTAGGCGTCACGAACTGGATGCTGAAACCCGCAAATGTATTCCTACCACTATTCAACGTGTTGTCAACCTTAGCAACTATCCAATGACCGCATTGGAAATTTTTCTCAATGCCAATGCAGCGCAGGTTTCAGAAATCTTTGTACGCATTAACAGCCGTGGCCGCACACTCAACCAAGCCGACTTTGTTCTGACACTTATGTCTGTCTTTTGAAACGAGGGGCGTAAAGAACTGGGAGATTTTACCCACAAGACCAAACAACCATCCACCAACAGACAGCCTTTCCCCTCCAACCTGTACTTCCAGCCTACACCCGACCAATTACCGCGCGTGGATGTAGCCCTAGCTTTTCGCCGCGCTCGCCTCGCGCCTGTTATTCTATCTTACGGGGTAAAGACTTGCAAAGTAGCGAGTTTTCTGTTGAAGGGCGTGATAAACAGTTCGCAGTACTGCAAGAAATGCAAGCCTGCGTGTTGGACTTGCAAACTGGCATGAGTTTCTCAAGGTGAGCAAGCGAGCCGGATTTATCCATCCCAAAATGATTACCTCTGAAACGGCCCTGGCGTATACACCTATGCCTTCTGACCGAAATGAAGAGGCATCCACTGTACAACCGTACCCTCCTGCACCGCACCCTGCTTACCGATGATCAGAGGAACGACCTCTGGCTCGACAAATACAATCTCCGCATGGAGTTTCAGGGGCGGACAGCATAATGCACCGACACCATTGTGTTACCTTATCAGGACACCCAACACAGGCTTCTGCACTCCCATCTACCTCGGTGAGTTGCAGTCGACGTGGCAGGAGGGGCACGGCATGCCGTGCCCCTCCGTCTCCTGTCATGCCGGCGCTGGCGTCTAGTGATGCATCGTTCAGGTGCAGTATCAGGGAATAGTTGGCCGGTGTGTCATGGCTGCTATGATATCAGACTTGGCTATGATACCAGACTTGATATCACTCACCCAACCTCACCTTGCAACTCCGCTACCCGCGCACGAAATTCATCACTAATCGGCACACTACGACCGGCAGCGTAGTCATAGGCTACCAGCACCGACTGCCCAGTTGCGATTAAGGCACCATCACCCACACGTGCAATGGCATAGTCCATCGTAAAACTCTTACCGCCAATCCGGCTCACCCGCACGCCAACCAGTAACTCATCACCAAAATGGGCTGGCGCCTTGTAACTAATCGTCAATTCAGCCAGAATAATCCCCAACCGGTTGAGTGAACCACCCACTAGACGTTGATAGTAGGCAATCCGTGCCGACTCGAAGTAGGTGGCGTACACCGCATTGTTCACATGGCCCAGTGCATCAAGATCGCGAAACCGCACCTCAATCCGATAGTGGAAGGGATATTCGACCAATACAGGTGGTACTGCTAGATTCATGTCAGGCTCCTTAAACATGCAAACCCACTGTCTACTCTCTGGTATAATGGCGCTCAACACGACAACAATCCACTCTCACATTATCCCGGCGCAGTTCTTTACAGAACCGGTAAGGACATCAATATGCCAGCGAATAAGGGTACTATCTTTATTATCGACGATGATCTCAGCCTCCAGAATATCCTCTCCATCGCCCTGCGCAACGCCGGTTACGATGTTGTGCTGGCCCGCGACGGCCTCGAAGGTCTGCGCATGCTTGAGCATCTCTCACCCAGTCTGGTTATCAGCGATATTATGATGCCGAACATGGACGGCGTTGAGACCTTCCAGCGCATTAAGGAACGGCTGCAAGATAATGGCATTCCAATCTTTTTGATCACTGCGCTCAACCGCAAGCCGTGGTTTGCCGATCTTGAGGCTGAAGGCGCAGTAATTATTCAGAAGCCGTTCGAGGTGCATCATCTGGTTGAGCTGATTGATCGGACGCTGAGCTAAGTGCAGCAAAGTGTGGCCGGAGTCGGGCATAGGTCTCGTCTAGTGCTTCCGGGATCAGTTTTGTATCGCCAACTACTGGCATAAAGTTGGTATCGCCATGCCAGCGCGGCACGATGTGCATGTGCAGGTGGTCGGCGATACCGGCCCCCGCTACTCGCCCCAGGTTCATGCCAAGGTTGAAGCCATGCGGTGCGTATTCGGTTTGCAGAATCCCGACACTCTGCTGAGTTATGCAAAATAATTCATTAGCAACTGCGCGATCCAGTGTGGCGAGATCGGCAACATGGAGGTAAGGCACTACCATCAAGTGCGCCGTGTTGTATGGATAGAGGTTCATCACCACAAAACAATATTGACCACGATAGAGCACCAGACGTTCGCTATCATCGGTGTCGTCGGCAGTTGCCATTGCACAGAACACGCATCCCTCATCCGGTGTCTCTCCCCGCTTGATATAGCGCATGCGCCACGGCGTATATTTGATTTCCATCACGTCTCCCGCACGTTTGCCCGTAGGAAGGCTTCAATAAACGGATCGATCTCGCCATCGAGCACTGCCTGTACGTTGCTTGTTTCGTAATCGGTGCGATGGTCTTTGACCAGCGTCGAAGGATGGAGGTAATAGGTTCGCATCTGGTTGCCAAATGCGGCCTCGCGATATTCACCCCGGAGTCGCGCACGTTCTTCGGCCTGACGCTGCAATTCGCGTTCGAGCAGTCGTGCCCGCAATACGCGCATGGCCAGTTCGCGGTTCTGTATCTGCGAACGTTCATTCTGACAGGTAACCACTATTCCGGTTGGCAGGTGAGTGATGCGCACCGCCGAATCGGTAGTGTTCACACCTTGCCCACCATGACCACCACTGCGAAAGACATCAATGCGCAGGTCTTCCGGTTTAATCTCAACTTCAGGCGCATCATCAACCTCTGGCATCACCTCAACGCGTGCAAAGCTGGTCTGGCGGGTATGCGCAGCGTTGAACGGCGACAGGCGAATCAGACGATGGACACCGGCCTCGGCGCGGGCGTAGCCGTAAGCGTAAGGGCCACGAATCTCGATAGTCGCACTCTTGATTCCTGCCTCTTCGCCTTCGCTCAGGTCGATCAGGTTGACCGTATACCCTCGCCGTTCGGCCCAGCGCGTGTACATGCGCAAAAGCATCGCCGCCCAGTCTTGGGCATCTGTTCCACCCATACCGGCCTGCACCGAAAGAAAGGCATCACGGTCGTCGTATGGGCCACTAAGCAGAATTTCCAGCTCACGCTGCGCCACTTCATGCTGAATAGCCTGTACTTCGGCGGCCAGATCGGCAGTCAGCGACTCATCACCTTCCAGCTCGGCCAGTTCGATCAGTTCGGCTGCACTGGCGATGCGCCGTTCAAGCGCATTCCACGCCGTCACCTCTTCTTTCAGGCGAGTGAGCCGTTGCATAATCTCCTGCGCAACGCGCGGTGTATTCCATAGTTCGGGATCGGCGGTCCTGGCTTCTAACTGCTCAATCTCAGCCTGTTTTGCCGCCAGGTCAAAGATGCCCCCGTAAGTCGGTGTAGCGCGAACGAACTGTTTCCAGAGTGTCGTGTAAATCGGCTAACATAGCTGCTCCTTATCCGTATCTGTTGTACGTATTATAGCAACACATTCCGTCGGCAATTGCACAATCGTCTCAATGGTTGATAATACTCACATTTCCTATGGTACCATGGCTTGCCGTACCGTATAATACAATCACGATCCGGCCTGGAACCAAGCGAGGCGATGATGCGATATGTTAGCTGGGTGCTGGCAGTCATCCTGGCACTGGCAGTCGTTCCGGCACAAGCCCAGAGCAGTGTGCTCTATTTTGTAGCCACCGGTCAACGGCTCGATGACACCTATGGCTTTCTGTCGGTCTGGCGATCAAGCGAAGGGGCATTAACGCTCGGTCAGCCTATTAGCGCACCATTGCGCGAAGGCGATCTCACCGTGCAATATTTCGAGCGCGGTCGCCTGGAACTGCATCCAGCCTATAACAACGCGGTCTTGCGCGGACGAGTAGGTGCCGAGTATATCGCTGCGCTGGGCAAATCATTTCCCCCACCCTCAGCCGCCGCTCGTGAAAATCCCAATCGTCGCTTTTTCGCCGAGACTGGCCACACCCTTGGCCCACCTTTTCTCGCCTTCTGGGAGGCTCATGGGGCGACTGAAGTGTTTGGGTTGCCGATCAGCGAACCGCACTGGGAATACGTCGGTGGAGCTTTGCGGCAAGTGCAGTATTTTGAACGCGCCCGGCTTGAGGTGAATCCACGTCCGGCTACTCCCGAACAGGCGATTCAGATCGGCGATTTGGGCCGTGCCCTCGCTCGCTTACGCAGTATCGATCTGCGCCCGGTTCCCGCCGGGAATGCGATGCCGGTTGATGCCAGCGGCCAACCACAGGCACCGGCACCAGCTCCGCCAGCACCGGCTCCCGCGCCAACCCCAGCACCGACTACCCGACCGGCTGCGGCACCTCCTCCCCAGCCGGCACTCCGCAGCGGCAAGCTGATCGTTGTCGATCTCAGCGACCAGTGGTTATACGCGGTTGAAGGAGATCGAGTCATCTTTGATGCACCAGTCTCAACCGGACGCGATGGCTTCAATACTCCGGTTGGAACCTTCTTCATTTACGCCAAAGTCCGCGAACAGACCATGCGCGGTTGCGCCGGTGGTGAGTGCTGGGTTGTGCCGCGTGTTCCTCATGCTATGTACATCGTTGGTGGTGTCGCTCTGCACGGAACATACTGGCACAACCAGTTTGGTACCGGTATTCGCCGTAGTCACGGATGCGTCAATCTACCGCTCAAAGCGGCGGCATGGCTCTACGAGTGGGCACCGGTCGGTACGCCGGTGGTTGTGCGGCGGTGATGGCCGGAACCTGTTACAACAAGTCATCACCATATACAAACGCCAGACTCTGTGTATCGCTGATGGTGAAGATGATTCGGTACTACGTCCTCATCGGATGATGACTGCGCTGCCTGCTCTCTTCCAGGTGACACAATGAGAAATGCGTCTGGGATTGCAGCACCACGTGCCCACCATTCGGCCAATCAGGAGGGGCGACACCGGTATCACCCCTCTCCGTTTTCCTGATGTCCAAACCGGTTCTACTCAACTCTGATCGTCATCACGGTTTGCCAGACACCAATATTGCCGGCATTGTCAATTGGTTTGACCCGCAAGACATAGACACCGGGTGCCAGCGTGGGCAATGTCAGCGTTGGTTCAGTAACAAACCACTCACTCTCGCCAGTCGGGTCCTGGCCCAGATAGATCCGATAGCCAGACACACCGGATAGCGCGTCCTCTGCCGCCGGCCAGTTTATCACGGTCGGTTGCGTCTGCACAATGTGTAATTCGGCAGGAGTTACGGTCAGCACAGGCGGCGAGTAGTCAAAACCAAGCGGCCCATAACTGGCCAGCGTTTGCCGACCATCAGGCCCCCAGGCCCGCACGTAGAGCATATGCCAGCCCTCCCCCATATCGGCCAGCCGTGCATAGCCGTCAAATGCGCCGGGGAACATTGGCGTATCGGCGGGAGGTTCCATATTCCACGCCTGACTCAGACCACCACCACCCCAGGCCACACTAAAATCAATCTGATAATCGGCACTGTACCATCCACCCGGCAACGCAGCACTGGTAAAGGTGATGATTGGATCCTGCAATGCCATTGCGGTCAAGACCTTGCCCCCGTGCTGATTGCAGCCACCGATCTCCGGCAAATCATAGCCTTCAGCGAATGTAAGCGGAATGGATTTCCGACCACTCCAACCATTCGCACCGGCAGTAAAGGCGGTGAAATGCAGGTGAGGAATGCCGGGTGAACCCCGATCGCCGGCATATCCTAACACCTCACCAACTGTAAAAAACCGACCACGTTCAGTAGTGACCGGTCGGCTCAGGTGTGTGTACATCGTAAAGAAGTTGTTGCCATGGGAAAGAATGATGGTCCCGCTACGAGCTTCCCAATGCCATAGCGTACCATGCGCCGCAGCGCGAATTGGTGCATCATACGTCGGACCGTGTACCTGCACCAGATCAAGGGAATAGCGATCCCAACCATTATGGGTACCGCAGGCATACCCTTGAATAATCCGCCATGGTTCGCCGGGGGGAGTGGGTAGCACGAGTGAGGGAGCAGCGAAGAGCGGTGTTGGTTGCGCGAGTAGCGAGAGCATTACGGCGATAAGCCAGAGTGGTGCGAGCAAAGCGCACCGCTGGCGCGTCGAATGCATCTGCATGCGGTTGTCCCTCCGGGCGTCGTCCAAACAGGGGACGAACGCCATTCAACACGGAATCGTACTGTCACAGATACTGTGACGAGAAACAGGACGAACGTGGTCCTGTTGCGGAGTATTCATACACGACTAGGTGTATAAAAATGAGTTCCCTTATCGCCATTGATACAGGAACGGCAGCAACATACCATAAGTCGCTGAGTTGGTCAAGAGGAGGAAAGACCAGGACTGTACGGTGCAGATCGGGCGTAAGTGGAAGTGCGTAATTGAGGGCTAGCCCCCATTCTTCTCTTGCGAGAAAAGAGGAGAGAGTAGTGTGCAGAGGCGACGTGAGTATTTTTCCGGTGCAGAGGGTTAGCCTGAGTGTGGGTATGCGCGACCAGAGTTTTCAGGACGATAGCGAGCGGCTGCGCCCTATATGGTGTAAAAGCGTTTACAATACCACAGAACATCCTATTCGCACTTGAGACTTGAGATGGAAGCGATACAACGTTGACGTCAGTGGTGAATAGTGGTCTCTATAAGATGACGGAAACCACTGCCATTGAGGATGGTCAATACACCGGCCAATCCAAACTGACGTTATGCTACAATGCAACAAGCGTGCAGGTAGATAGGGAATGACACATGAGTACGCAGCAGATTCACCCTTCTCCAACACCGGTTATCCTCATTGTTGGCGCTGCCGATACGGGCCGGGCGCCGATTGCGGTGGCTTTACTGCGTCGGCTAGCGCAGGAACGAGGTCACACGTGGCAGATTGCGTCCGCCGGCGTTGTCGGCCATGATGACGATCCGCTTCAGCCGGCAGCCCGCGATGCGCTGGCTGTCATGGGCCTGACCCTCGACGACCACACGGCCCGTTCGTTGACCGATGATCTGGCGCATACTGCTCATCTGCTCATCGCAGTCGATAGCGGGATTGCCCGCGTGCTACACAATCGCTATCCGCAGGCCACCATCTACTCGCTCGGCGAACTGGCCGGGCGCAGCCGCGATATTCCCGACCCCGCCGGTATGCAGATCGGCGCCTGGCTGCACTACAGTCGTGAGATGGAACAGCTGCTGAAAGCCGGCTTCGAGCGCATCACAACCATCCTTAGCGGTAACAATGCGGTTGAAGAGTCACTCCCCCTCGCATTACCACCGCCGCCACCGCCGCCCTCTGAACGACAAGAAGTCTGCGCCCGTGCCACCCGTCTCCTCGACGCCATCCAGGCGATGCCTGATGTTATCGACTGGCCGGCTGCACGGGGGCGATTACAGGCGACGCTGGCCGAATTGATGCCACTTGCCACCGAACCGACCGATCTCACAATGCTGTACGTCGAGGCACTTAATCGCTGGCTCGACCGGCAAACCTCAACACCGTCGGCAGACCGGATTATACGGCTTCGCACAGCTATTGAGCGCGGCCAGCACCCGGTTGGGCAGAGCGAGGTGGCCGATCTGATGCGCTGGCCTGATTGATTACTGGCCACTCCATCCGAAACCACCGATCAGTGCGCAGAGGAGCACAACTGCCCACGGTGGTATGCGCCAGAGGTGTAGCGCAGCAAAGGCACCTAGCGCCAGTGCCACATCAAAGGGGCCACGGATCGCACTGGTTATCACCGGCTGATACAGTGCTGCCAGCAAAATCCCCACAACGGCTGCATTCACACCGGTCAGAGCGGCCTGTGCATCAGGCCGGGCACGTAAGGTCGCCCAAAAGGGTAGTGCTGCCCACACCAGCAAAAACGAGGGCAGAAAGATAGCAACGAGGGCCAATATGCCGCCAACCCAACCGGCGGGATACGCTGATGCCACTGCACCCAGATACGCGCTAAAACTCAACAATGGGCCTGGCACGGCCTGTGCAGCACCATAACCGGCGATGAAGGTCTCGGCGTTCATGAAATTGCCACCAACTACAACCGGCTCCAGGAGCGGCAGCACCACGTGCCCACCTCCGAATACCAGCGAGCCGCTACGCACCATACCCGCCAGCAGAGTCAGCGTGGGATGAACACTGAACGAAGTGATGAACAACGAGCCGGCCAGTAAGACAGCAAAGAGTATACCGAACAGCATACCGGTACGCGGCATAATCGGCGATTTGATGACAGAATTGCTGTTCGTTTGGAACTGGAGCAGGCGCCATCCGATCAGCCCGCCACCCCCAATCACCAGCAATTGCACAAGAGCATCTGACCAGATCACCAGAATCACGGCGGCAATGATAGCCATACTCGCCCGCAACCGATCCGGGCACAGCCGCTGCCCCATCTGCCAGACTGCCTGTGCCACTACTGCCACGACCACCACCTTTAAGCCATGCAACCAGCCACTGCCGGCCACATCACCCAAAAGCACAATACCGTAGGCAAAAGCGATCATGATCAAGGCGGATGGCAACGTAAATCCCAGCCAGGCTGCTAATCCGCCCAGCAGACCTGCACGTATCGTGCCAATTGCAATTCCCACCTGACTGCTGGCCGGCCCCGGTAAAAACTGGCACAGCGCAATCAGGTCGGCATACATCGCTTCATCGAGCCAGCGCCGCCGCTCGACCAGATCAGCCCGAAAATAACCTAAATGAGCCACCGGCCCCCCAAATGACGTCAGACCGAGGCGTAAAAACACCAGGAAAACAGTCAGTGGTGATGTTGACATAGCCGCTCACGTTAAGACAATTCCCGATGGCCCTGATACCACGCACACACCGAACGCAATGGACAACCATCGTGGCGATCAAGAAAACTGTTCCGGCCTGGCTGTCGTGAATAGACCCGCCGGGCCGGTGGGCCATCGCACCGTGGTCGGCTCAGGCAATAACGAACAGCCAGCTCGTTGAGTTGGGCATGGAAATCGGCCAGTAATTGGGGATCAGACGGCAGTGCAGCCGCAATAATGTGTTGAACCTTATGGTAACCGGCTCGCTCCCAGGCAATCTCGTCAGGTACCAGGCGCGCAAAAATCCGCCGGGTGTAGGCATCAACCACAAATAGCGGATGATCGCCAGCATAGAGCATAATCACGTCTGCCGTCTCCGGGCCGATGCGCGGCAACGTCAGCAATTCACGGCGCAGCATTGCCGTTGGGCGGCGCAACATTGTAGCAACATCGCCGTAGCGTTCACTAATCGCACGGGCGAGGGCAATCAATCCAGCAGCTTTCTGACGATAGAAGGCACAGGGATAGATTAATTCGGCAATATCGGCGACCGTTGCTCGGGCGAGTGCGGGCAAATCAATCAACCAGGCCTGATAAAGACGCTCAATCGCACCTTCAACCGTCTCCCAGCGCGTCTGCTGCACCAGCACGGCACCGATCACAATTTCGAGCTGTGGGTTGGGGCTGATAATCGGCCACCACGGCTGGTGAGCATCCGGGCCGTAGAGGACCCCAAAATGGCTCACCAGCCGCCGATAGACCTCAAGTGGAGTGACACGATGCCGCCAGCTCGCCATTGAATTGGTTGGTGTTCCAGGTTGCACGACGAACCCCTCAACACAATCGGCAATACACCAGCATCGTGCCAGTCTTACCGTTACGCTCCGGTCGGCGTATCCTGCACTGCCACCGGCATATACATCTCGCGCAGATAGTCGGCCAGCATCCGGCGCGTACTAAAGAGCGGTGCTACAGTAGCGATGGCTTCCTTACAAATCTGCACCCACTCAACCGGAATCCCATTCGCATCACGATTGTCGTAGAAGCGGGGGGCAACTTCGTGTTCGAGCAAATGGTACAGCGACTGCGCATCGTTCCAGTCTTGCTCCTCCTGACTGGCGTACTCTCGCTCGTCACCAATGGCCCAACCGTTACGACCGTTGTACGCTTCCGGCCACCAGCCATCGAGCACCGAACAATTGGGTGCGCCGTTGAGGCTCGCTTTCATCCCGCTGGTACCACTCGCCTCGTATGGCCGCCGCGGGTTGTTCAGCCAGACATCGACCCCCTGCACCAGAGCACGTCCAACCGCTATATCGTACTCTTCGAGGAAAACGATCCGCCCGGCCAGCCCCGGCTGCATCGCCATACGATACACGTCCTGAATAAAGTGCTTGCCCGGATCATCCTTCGGGTGAGCCTTCCCGGCAAAGATGATCTGGATTGGCTTGCCAGGTCGGTTAAGAATATACTTCAGCCGCTCAACATCTTTGAACAGCAGCGTTGCCCGCTTGTACGTCGCAAACCGCCGGGCAAAACCGATGGTCAAAATGTTTTCTTCGAGCACTGGCCAGACTGGCGCCGGAATGCCCAGCCGCATATAATGCTGTTGGAGACGCTGCCGACTGAAAGCGATCAGATCGCTCTTCAGTTTCTGGCGAGTACGCCAGAAGGTCTCGTCAGGAATCTGGTACACCTTCCGCCAGAGCTGTGGATCATCGAGATTGTCTTCCCAATTCTTGCCGAGGTACGAATTGTAGAGCGTGCGCATTTCGGGCGCCAGCCAGGTCGCAGTATGCACACCATTGGTGATCGAGGTAATCGGCACCTCATCCTGGCTGCGACCGGGGTAGAGCCATTGCCACATCCCACGCGCAACGTGACCGTGGAGTTTGCTCACCCCATTGTGGAAGGCCGAAAACCGCAAGGCCAGCGCAGTCATCGCAAACGTCGGCCCCCACTGCTGCTCTTGCAGCGCCAGACTCATAAACTCATCACGAGTCAGGTTCAATTGCGGCCAGAAGCTCCAGAAAAACTTCTCAATCATCGGCAAGGGGAAGGCGTCATTACCGGCAGGTACCGGCGTGTGGGTGGTAAAGACACAATGCGCCTTCACCTGCTCCATTGCCTGCTCGAAGCTATGGCCCTGCGCCACCAGCTCGCGGCACAACTCGAGCACCAGAAACGCCGAATGCCCTTCGTTCATGTGCCAGACGGTCGGTTTGTAACCGAGCCGGCGTAACGCGCGCACCCCACCGACACCCAACACCAGCTCTTGCGAGATGCGCATCTCTTGATCGCCACCGTAAAGCCGGGCCGAAAGTTCGCGGTCTTGCGGACTGTTGGGATGGATATCGGTATCCATCAACAACAGCTCAGTGCGTCCCACCTGAAACTTGTAGACCTTCGCGTAGATGGTGCGTCCTGGCAACTCAACCTCAACCACCACTTCCCGGCCTTCTGGGTCAAGCGCCGGGAGTGCCGGAACATCGGCGAAATTGAGCTTATTGTATTCGGCAAACTGCCAGCCGCTCTGATCAAGACGCTGGCGGAAATAACCTTGTGGATAGATAAACCCAACCCCGACCAGCGGAATACCCATATCGCTGGCCTCTTTGATGTGATCACCCGACAGAATCCCCAGACCACCTGAATAGATGGGCAGACTCTCATGCAGACCAAACTCGGCACTGAAATACGCAATCAGGGTATCTTTGGCGTCGGGATAGCTTTTGCTAAACCAGGTCTTCTTCGCGCCCATGTAGCTATCGAAGCTCTTGAGCACCGCGTCGTACCGCTTCAAATAGGCCGGATCATTTGCTGCTGCCTCCAGCTTACGCTGACGTACATCGCGCAAAAATTCGACCGGATTGTGGTACACTAGCTCCCATAGCTCTGGATCGATGGAGCGATAGAGGTCTTGCGCTTCGGGATGCCATGTCCACCAGAGGTTGTAGGCAAGTTCGCGCAGGCGTGCAATGCGTTCCGGGCAAGGCGTGAACAGGATCTCATGTTCAAACCGTAGCATGATACCCCCACATCATCATATTGATGAACAATGTCCGCTTGTACTGGTATGATACCAGGAACTCTGTTATCACCGCCATGTTGCCCGATACTTTTCCATGTGCTGCGCAGCGGGAAATGACGGCTATGTGCAATTGTAGCCGCTTACGGCAAATTTGTCCACTATGCAACTAATTTTTGGTCGCATGAGGAGGGAGAGGATAGGAGATAGGAGGTATTGTCGGTCGCTTCACGGTATTCTGCTGTGTCAGATCAAATCTGGCGTAATAGCGTTCATAAACCGTGTTCCAACGATTACCCTGGCACCCCCCTGAGTGCGGACGTACAGAACCAGTCTTGCCGTAACACATAGTGAGATCACGTTTCGGAGAGGATACCATTTCCGTATAGGATTACCCGTCTCGCCTCGTTTGGAGTGCGGCAGCTATGCTGCTGCGCCAGCCGTGCTTATGATCCGAGGAGATAGGAAACAGGAGGTAGGAAATAGGAAGGTATTGTCAGTCACTTCACGGTGTTCTGCTTCATCACCAGTGACCCACAGGCGCGTGTCGGAACGCGGGCTGGGCAGAGCGACTCTCCATCTGCACACCGCAGGTGGTACGCAAACAATCGCATATCAGAACATCCCATTCGCTTTGAAAATGTTATGTCAACTTTAATCCTAAACCAGGATAACCGGCGACAAAACCACCACGCGCTTGCGGCGCTGAACGACCTGGCGGTAAACAAATGTCGCGTGATCTCGGCTCCAACCGAACTAACGCTATAATAGCGACAAACAACGCAATGAACTGGTGAACGATCACCGGATACGTATGAAACATATTCTCTCACCAGGCTGGGTCATCGAACTCCCCAGCGACCATCCAACGGCCCAATTCGCCGCCCATGAATTACGCCAGACCATCCAACGAATGGGTGGCCCGACACTCCCACTTGTTGGTCAGGCGCACGACCACCGGATCAGCCTGCGTCACGGTGCTGCCGGCGATGGTTTCGTTCGCTTCGCCGACGAACATGGCCTCGTGTTAGTCGGCGAAGGCCCAACCGGATTGCTCTACGCCGTGTACCATCTACTCGAAAGCTGGGGATGGCTGTGGGTCGGCCCTGGCGTTATCAACGAGCGAGTACCTTGCCCTGATCAGATTGCCTTACCAGAAGCGACGTTCGCCGGGCAACCGGCATTCACCCGCCGGGGTCTAGTCATCGGCCACGACATCTTTCTGGCTCAGGCCGAAGCGTGGATCGAGTGGGCAGCACGTGCCCGCCTCAACACCATCTTCATTCACACCATCGGCGATCAGGGGATGCCGCTCGGTGCCTGCCGCCTACGCTCATGGCAACAACAACGTAACCGCCTCTGGCCATTGATCCGCGAGCGAGGGCTACGGCTGGAAATCGGTGGTCACCACCTCACCGACGCCATTCCACGTAAACGTTTTCGCCGTCAACCGGAACTCTTCCGCTTCAACGGTCGTCGTCGCGTATCTGATGGCAACCCCTGTCCGACCAACCCTATTACCCAGGCGCTGGTTCGTGAATGGGCACGATCCTTTTTTCTGGCCGAACCCGATGCGGCTGTGTACCATCTCTGGCCGGTTGATCGTCTGAGCGGCGGCTGGTGCCTGTGCCCACAATGTGCACAGCTCAGCCCTGCCGATCAGTCGCTGTTGCTGGTGAACGTGATGGCCGACGAATTGGCTGCGATCAATCCAACCGCCCGGATCAGCTTTCTGGCCTACCACGACAGCATGGCGCGACCACAACAGATTGTCCCGGCAGCGAACGTAGAGGCCCTCATTGCGCCACGCATGCGCTCGTATGCTGCCGGCATTGGCACCTCCACCCACCCAATCAATGGCTCGCTTGCCGAACAAATTGCGGCCATCCGCGAACTATTTCCCGCAGGAGTCAGCGTCTTCGAGTACTACCTCGATGGGATTCTGTTCAAATCAGCCCTGCCACCTCTTGGCAACACCATTGCTACCGATCTCCGCACCTATCGCGATTGGAGCGTGACCGGCGTCCATGCCCTGCTCACCGGCGACCGGCCCTGGCTAGCTCCGGGTCCCAACCCGCATACCTTCGCTGCCCTTGCTTGGGATCCCCGGCAAGACCCAGCAACACTTCGTCATCAATACGCAGCGATCCGCTCTCCGGCCAACCCGACCCTGCTTGATCAGGTGTATACAACGCTTGAAGAGGCCTGGCAACAGGTACTCGACATCACCCCCGCAGAAGTTCAACGCCAGCACCCCGGTCGGCGGCGTGACCCGATTTCACAACCACCCCGTGACGTTCTCGACGGCTACGACATTCCATCGCCGTACTGCGAACAGCGCCTATCGATCCTGCACACTGCGCTGGATAGTATCGCTTCCGGCGAAGCCTTACTGACACCCAACAGTGCCACGCCTGAGTCATCTGCACTCGCCGCCGATCTGGCCGAATGGACACACAGCAGACTGTTACTACGGTTCCTCGCTGCCCGGCAAGAAGTCGCTGTCCTCCAGGCCCGTCGGGCACCACCGGCTCGCCAGCAGCAGGCGCTGGCCGCAGCACGTGAAGCCCACGCCGATCTACTCGACTGGGCATCGCGCTACGTACCACCGGCGGCGCGATCCGGTCATCGCCTGTTCCGCACCATCCTGAAACTGCACCTCGACCATCTTGAGAGCCAGATCGCCCCTCCCTGGCGCCAGGCCCAAATGCGCTGGCGTCGTTTGCGGGAACTCACCATCATTTTTGCTCAGCTTTGGCGGGGATGGTTATTACGGTAGCAGATGCAGGTATGCCGCTATAGCAAGGCCAGATGCTTCCCACCGGCCTGCCGGTGGAGAGAGTGGTTCACAGCGATGCCAGCAGGATGCGCGTGCGGCAGCCAAAGCCAAAAGTCTGCC
>NZ_DAOUBI010000026.1:0-30675 GCF_034432675.1 Chloroflexus sp.
CCTGCAAGAGTGACTAAACCGGGTACAAGACCAGATGCGAACACGATCATCAAACGCAAAAACCCCATCAGCGTAAAGCTGTTTTTGATAAGGAAGTCTAGCGTCTTGAGAGGTGAAGGAGGCGGTTCAATGGCAACATTGCTCTGGTTACAGGGTGGCGCCTGTAGCGGCAACACGATGTCATTCCTCAATGCCGAGGAACCAAGTGCGTGTGATCTGGTTACCGATTTTGGCATTGAGATTCTGTGGCACCCGTCGCTCGGCATGGAATTGGGCGAAAACGCCAAGCGCATCTTTCACGATTGCGCCAGCGGCGCTCGTCCACTCGACATCTTTGTCTTCGAGGGTACGGTGATCCAGGCCCCGAACGGCACTGGCCGCTACAACATGTTTGCCGACCGCCCAATGCAAGAGTGGGTGCGCGAGCTGGCTGCGCAGGCCAGCATTGTGGTCGCCATCGGTGATTGCGCTTGCTGGGGCGGCATCCCGGCCATGGCCCCCAACCCCAGCCAGTCCACCGGTCTTCAGTTTCACAAGCGCGAGCTGGGCGGCTTCCTCGGCCCCAACTGGCGCTCGAAGGCCGGTCTGCCGGTGATTAACATTCCCGGCTGTCCGGCTCACCCCGACTGGGTGACCCAGATTCTGGTCGCGGTTGCCAGTGGTCGCGCTGCTGACATCGCCCTCGACGATCTGCAACGTCCGCAGACCTTCTTTACCAGCTTCACCCAAACCGGCTGTACACGGGTGCAATTTTTCGAGTACAAGCAATCAACGCTCGAATTTGGGCAGGGCACGCGCACCGGCTGTCTCTTCTACGAGTTTGGTTGTCGTGGCCCGATGACTCGCTCACCCTGCAATCGCATTCTCTGGAACCGCCAGTCATCGAAGACCCGCGCCGGTATGCCCTGTACGGGTTGTACCGAACCGGAGTTTCCCTTCTTCGATCTTGCACCCGGCACCGTCTTCAAAACCCAAAAGATCAGCGGGGCGATCCCGAAAGAGGTACCGACCGGAACCGATCCGATCAGCTATATGGCACTGGCCGCAGCCGCTCGTGTTGCTGCGCCCAAGTGGGCCAAAGAAGATATGTTCGTTGTGTAGTAAGGGGAGAAGCTGGCAATGGTTAATATCATCGAGAATCCGGCAACACTGAGCGGTCGTGATTTGCGCATCAGCCCACTTGGCCGTGTCGAAGGTGACCTCGATCTGCGTGTGGCCATCCGCGACGGCGTTGTCACCAGTGCGTGGACTGAAGCCTCAATGTTTCGCGGCTTCGAGATTATTCTGAAGGGCAAAGACCCGCAGGCCGGGTTGATCGTCACCCCTCGCATCTGTGGTATTTGCGGCGGTAGCCATCTGACCAAAGCCGTGTATGCGCTGGACACCGCATGGCAGACCGAGCTGCCACCCAATGCCACCCTGATCCGCAACATCGCCCAGGCGTGCGAGACCTTGCAGAGCATTCCGCGCTGGTTCTACGCCCTCTTCGCCATCGATGTGACGAACAAGAAGTACGCCCATCTGCCCGAATACGATGAGGCGGTGCGCCGCTTCGCGCCCTTCGTCGGCACCAGTTACGAGCACGGGGTGACCCTCTCGAATAAGCCGGTAGAGATTTACGCTATCTTCGGCGGCCAGTGGCCTCACTCCAGTTTCATGATCCCCGGCGGTGTCATGTGTGCGCCAACGCTGGCCGATGTGACCCGCGCCATCGCTATTCTTGAGTACTGGAAAGACGAATGGCTGGAGAAGAAGTGGCTCGGCTGTTCGGTTGAGCGCTGGCTGCAAAACAAGAGCTGGGCCGATGTGATGGAATGGATGCACGAGAACGAGCGCCATTACAATTCCGACTGCGGCTTCTTCCTGCGCTTCGCGATGGCCGCCGGTCTCGACAAATATGGCGCCGGGTGGAATAACTATCTTGCCACCGGTACCTACTTCCACCCCGAACTGTACGCTCGCCCCACTATCGAAGGGCGCAACGCTGCCCTGATTGCCCGTTCCGGCGTCTACGTGAACGGTCAGTTCTACGACTTCGATCAGGCTCAGGTCCGCGAAGATGTCAGCCACGCCTTCTACGAGGGGAACCATGTCTTGCACCCATTTGAGGGTCGTACTGAACCAATTGACCCGGAAGCTGGTCGGCGGCAGGGCAAGTACACCTGGGCCAAAGCTCCCCGCTATCTCATTCCCGGTGTGGGCAGCCATCCGCTGGAGGCCGGCCCGCTGGCGCGCCAGGTGATTGCCGGTCGTCTAGGCGCTGCCGACTGGCAGGACTACGATCCGCTCTTCCTCGATGCCGTAACCACCGTCGGTCCGAGTGTGTTGGTGCGGGTGATGGCTCGGATGCACGAAGCACCGAAATACTACAAGCTGGTGCGCAAATGGCTCGATCAGATCAACCTGCACGAGAAGTTCTACATCAAGCCAAAAGAACTACCGGAAGGGCGTGGTTTTGGCTCAACTGAAGCTGCTCGTGGCAGCCTCTCCGACTGGATCGTTTTGAAGGACGGTAAGATCGAGAATTATCAGGTGATTACACCGACGGCGTGGAACATCGGTCCACGTGATAGCCGCGAGGTCAATGGGCCGATGGAACAGGCATTCCTCGGCGCTCCCATCGCCGACCCCAACGATCCGGTCGAACTTGGTCATGTGGCGCGGAGCTACGATTCATGCCTTGTTTGTACAGTACACGCCTACGACGAGAAGACCGGCAAGGAGTGGGCCCGGTTCCGCATTGGTGAAGGCGCGTAGCAGGAGCAAGCGCACAGGAACGTCTGCACCGGTACTGGTCACCATGCCGGTGCAGACGAACTCGCATTGTTCGTGCTGGCAATAGGTGAACAGGCACGATCACGGTATGGCTGAACAGTTGCTGATAATCGGGTGTGGCAATCTGCTGCGCGGCGATGATGCCGTCGGGCCGGTGCTGGTGCGGCGAGTGCTGGAACTGGGGTTGCCGCCTGGCGTCGGTATCGCCGATGCCGGTACCAGCGGGATGGATGTTGCCTTTCGTATGCGCAGCGTCGAGACAGTCGTTCTGGTTGACGCTGCCCGCACCGGCGCCGACCCCGGCACGATCTATTACGTACCGGGGTCTGTCGTTGAACACCTGCCACCTCTCAGCGGGATCAATCTGCACGCCTTTCGCTGGGATCATGCACTGGCGTTCGGGCGCTGGTTACTCAAAGACGAGTATCCCCGTTCAGTGCAGGTCTATTTGATCGAAGGGGTCGATTTCACAATTGGCGCTCCGCTTAGTCCGGCTGTGGCAGCCCGCATGGAAGACCTGGCCCGTCATCTCAGCCACAACCCGTGGCAGCCGTACCTTGGACATGCGATTAATGAACAACATAATGGAGACCTGGCAGCTTGAATTAACCGCGCAGGGCTATCTGCATCTACCCGCAGCCCTGGCCCAACGCTACTTTCCAACCGATTTGCTGGTTGTCCTTCCTCAGGCCGACGAAATCTGGTTGGTGCCGTTACGGGGTCCGGCTGCGGGTGGCTTGCTGCTCAAACAACGCAACGCCCGTGGTGATCGCAGTGTGCTGATCTGGGGAGCATTACCCCCGGCAACACCACCCGGTTACCGGTCTGCCGTTTGGGATGCTACCAACGGGGTCTTGCGGATGTCGTTGCAACCAGTAGCCGAGGAGACCGTATGAACCAGCTCGCCATTCGGCCCCAACCACTCGGTATTTTTGCCTTACCGTCC
This sequence comes from Chloroflexus sp., assembly GCF_034432675.1. Taxonomy (GTDB): domain Bacteria; phylum Chloroflexota; class Chloroflexia; order Chloroflexales; family Chloroflexaceae; genus Chloroflexus. The sequence continues at coordinate 3,722 of NZ_DAOUBI010000026.1, forward strand.
GGCTACCTCGTCCTGCCGCCAACCGACGAACCATGCGCGGCAACTGCCCTGGCTGCTCTGCTCCGTGGTACCACTCCCACTGAATGGCCGCAAGCCTGGCAATTCTACGCCCACGCGCTGGACGGAAATATCACAGCAGCTCTCGAAGCCTTACCGTCGTCGCCAGAACCACTTGCCATCTACAATCGCTATGTCTTGACCGGTTCCCACATCGATCATCTGGCGCTGCACATCATGCTCGACGGTGAACTGGCCTGTTTGCACGATGTCGCAGCGTTTACCATGGGGCAGCGCCAGGAACCACCACCAATGGATCAGGCCACCGGCGAAATTCGGGCGCTCTGTCTGATTGCCCACGCAGCGGCAGCAATTGAGCGCGGCGAACCGACTGCTGCCGACCATTACTTTGCCGACGCCATTGCTGCGGCTACGCCGGTCTCACCGACGCTGGCGGGACAGATTTACCTCAATCGGGCTGAACTGGCGATGCAAACCGGCGGCGACGTATCGCTGATCACGCGCTGGCTGCAACAGGCGCTCGACCTGATTCCGGCTGAAGGCGGTTCCGATATGCGCGCCCGTGCCGCGCTGCAATTGGGGCAAATCCTGCAAGAGTACGCCGGCGGGCAACGCGGCCCACTCCAGGCCGCAGTCCGTTGTTATCAAGAGGCACTCCGCTTCTTTCAGCGCGAGACCCATCCGCTTGAGTTTGCATTCATCCAGAACAATCTGGCCCTGGCGTACCTGGCGATGCCGATGACTGATGCCGGAGACCGGCTCCGGGGAGCGATTGCTGTCCAGGCACTGCGCGCCGCGCTGAGCATCTACGATCCCGAACAACATCCTCAGGAATGGACGAGCGCCCGCCTGAATCTGGCGAATGCGCTGCAATATGTCCACTCCGCCCGCCCTGCTGATCACCTGCTCGAAGCCGTTGCCATTTACGAAGACCTGCTTCATCGGCGCGATCCGGCGACCGATCCGGGCGGGTATGCCCGTATTCTGGCCAATCTGGGCAACGCCCTTGCTCACCTCGGCGTCTTTGCCGAAGCCCGCGAGCGACTCAACGCAGCCGCAGCACTGTTCGATCAACTTGGTGACGAGACGGCTCTAGCGACGGTGCGTGAACTACTGGCCAACATCGCCATCTGTGAAGCTCAGGGAAATTATGGAAGCCTATCAACGCCAACAGTTTGATCTTCTCCTGATGATGGCGGTCGATCACTTCGTCGAACGCATTGTGCAGCGGTGTGCCGGCGCAGAAAATGCCCTTGTGCGCTTGCGTAGCGATCCCCAGGGGGAAGGCATCTGGCTCGACCGGTTTGTGGCTGCGATCTTTCAAGACTTTTTGCTCGACAACGTTGCCGGCGCGTGTTTCGTGCTGCAAGGATTGGCTCAGCGCACAATTAGTCCACCACCCGCCGGAACAATCGACTCAGTGTTGCAAACGATGGCCAGACAGGCGTTCGCCGAATTGCTGGCCATGCGAAGCGAAGAAGTGCTCGAACAGATGATTGGCTATGCCGGCTAGAGATGAGACGGGTATGACCCAACAACTTCCTGCCACCGATGACCTTGAACAGATTGCAGCGCGGGTTGATGCCGCAGTCGCGGCTGTAGCCGGTCTGGAACCTGCGGCTCAGGCCGTCGCGCTTGAGCTAAAACAGGCCATCGAGGCATTTCACAAACTGGCGCTCACGACGATGGTTCGCCATCTGAAGCTCGATCCACGCGGCAAAGAGTTGCTGCTCGAACTGGTTGCCGATCCTGCCGTGTACGCCATGCTGCTGATGCACGGTATCGTGCGCACCGATCCCATCACCCGCGCCCGCCGCGTGCTCGATAGCGCCCGCCCCTACATGCAGTCACACGGTGGTGATGCCGAGCTGATTGACGTTCGCGATGGGGTGGCCTACCTGCGCCTGCATGGTTCGTGCAATGGCTGCTCGCTGTCGGCATTTACGCTGCGCAAACACGTCGAAGAGGTACTCTTGCGCGAAGTGCCGGAGATTACTCGTCTCGAAGTGGTAAACGATCAGCCGGCACCGGCTATGTTACGCGCTGAAGCCCAAACCCATCCCGATCCGGCAAAAGGATGGGTGCAGGGACCGGCAGTCACTGCTGTTCCGCCAGGGCAAATGATCAGTTTCACCACCGGCCAGACCAGCGTGCTAATTGTCAATCTGGAGAATCGTTTGAGCGCTTACCGCAACGCATGTGCTCATCAGGGTCGCCCGCTCGACGGCGGCGTCCTCGATCCCGCCAATGGCACCCTCACCTGCCCATGGCACGGCTTTTGCTTCGACGTGACCAGTGGTGAATGTCTGACTGCACCCCAGGCCCAACTCGAACCGTTTCCATTGCGGGTGGTGGATGGGATGATCTGGGTACGACCATTATGATCACGCTGCAAACAATGCGCTGGCTGGGAGCACCGGCACCAGGCGGACTGGCGTTGCCAGCAGCAGACGCCGCGCCGACAAATCTCTATGCGCCACGTGGTATCTATCTCGACCAGCAGCGCCTGATCGCCGTTGACACCGGCAATCATCGGGTATTGATCTGGCAACAGCTCCCGGTGCGCGATCATCAACCCGCCGATCTCGTGCTTGGGCAGCCCGACTTCACGCACGAAGGGCCACGTGCAGCCGGACGTGGCCCGGCCAACGGATTTCACGTGCCGACCGGAGTCACGGTAGCTGAAGGGCGACTCTACCTTGCCGATGCCTGGCATCATCGTGTATTATGTTGGCATCGATTTCCCGAACGATCCGACACACCACCTGACAGTGTCATCGGCCAGGCGAACCTACTTGAGATTGAGCCAAACCGTGGTGGCGCAGTTGGACCTACGACACTGTACTGGCCGTATGGAGTAGCTTGGATCGCGGGCTGGTTTTATATCGCAGATACCGGCAATCGCCGGGTGCTGGGATGGCGCGGACTACCAGAACCCGATCAACCGCCCGATCTGATTCTGGGGCAACCGGATGGATGGAGCAATGCGGAAAATCGTGGTGGCCCGCCGACGGCGCACAGCTTTCGCTGGCCGCACGCCCTGGCCGGCGATGGTACCACGCTCTACGTTGCCGATGCCGGGAATCACCGCGTTTTAGCCTGGATACCACCACCAATCAATGACCGACCGGCTGATCTGGTCTTGGGGCAAACCGATATGCAAAGCGCGTTTGAACAACCACACGTACCCCAGGGAGCGCACCGCCTCCGCTTTCCCTACGCAGTTGCCTGTACTGCGGATCGACTATGCGTAGCCGATACGGCAAACAATCGGCTCCTGGTCTGGCAACCTCTCCCGCGTCACGGGGCCGGGCTTCCGGCCCAGGCCGTCTTCGGCCAGGCCGACTTTGCCGGTAGTGGGGAAAACCGCTGGCAAGCCATCGCTTCCGACACCCTCTGCTGGCCCTACGGCCTGTGTGCGCACCAGCAGTGGCTGGCCATCGCCGATTCGGGCAACAATCGAATCATCATCGGGCAATGGGCGGATGGGTAGGCAAAGGCAAAACCTGCGCCCATCCCAGGAGAAAGGTTGTGAATAGCAAAAATCGCACGACTCCTGTCTGACGATATGTGAAAGGAATGATCGTATGTGTCTTGGCATACCCGGTCGAATCATCGAGATTTACGACAACGGCCTCACCCGGATGGGCAAAGTCGACTTCAACGGCATCGTCAAAGAGGTCTGCCTGGCCTACCTGCCCGAATTGCAGGTCGGCGATTACACCATTGTGCATGTTGGATTTGCCATCACCCGTCTCGACGAGGAGTCGGCCCGCGAAACGCTGGCCCTCTTCCAATCGCTCGGTGTGCTCGAAGAGGAGCTAAATCCGACAGCGGAGGATCAGCATGAAGTATCTTGACGAATTTCGTGATCCTGAACTGGCCCGCCGCATGTTCGATCAGATTCGACGCATCACCACCCGCCCCTGGGCGATTATGGAGGTTTGCGGCGGTCAAACGCACTCGATCATCCGCAACGGCATCGACCAGCTCTTGCCGCCGGAGATTGAACTGATCCACGGCCCCGGCTGCCCGGTCTGCGTCACACCGCTGGAGGTTATTGATAAAGCGTTAGCGATTGCAGCACGGCCCGGTGTCATCTTCTGTTCATTCGGCGACATGCTGCGCGTGCCCGGCAGTCGCAAAGACCTCTTTCGGGTCAAGAGCGAAGGTGGCGATGTGCGCGTTGTCTACTCGCCGCTCGATGCCGTCAAACTGGCCCAACAAAACCCCGACCGTGAAGTCGTCTTTTTTGCTATCGGCTTCGAGACAACTGCCCCTGCCAATGCGATGGCCGTCTACCAGGCGGCCCGCCTCGGCCTGAAGAACTTCTCGCTGCTGGTATCTCACGTGCTGGTGCCACCGGCGATCCGGGCGATTATGGAATCGCCTTCTAACCGCGTCCAGGGATTTCTGGCCGCCGGCCATGTCTGTAGTGTGATGGGAACAGATGAGTACCGCCCACTCGTTGAACAGTACCGCGTACCGATTGTGGTCACCGGCTTCGAGCCACTCGATGTGTTAGAGGGTATTCGCCGCGTCATTCTTCAGCTCGAACAGGGCAAAGCAGAGCTTGACAATGCCTATGAGCGGGCCGTGCGCCCAGAAGGCAACGTGGCCGCCAAACAGATGCTGGCCGACGTTTTCACCGTCACCGACCGGGCATGGCGCGGGATCGGGGTGATTCCCCGCAGTGGCTGGAAGTTGAGCGAGCGGTACGCCGCTTTCGATGCTGAACAGCGCTTCGATGTCAGCGACATCCAGACCACCGAGTCGGCACTATGCCGGAGTGGTGAGGTGTTGCAGGGACGCCTGAAACCCAACCAGTGCTCGGCATTTGGCAAGGAGTGTACGCCTCGCACCCCGCTCGGCGCGACCATGGTCTCAAGTGAAGGTGCCTGCGCGGCGTACTACCAGTACGGACGATTCGTTCCGGTTAACCAGGTTGGCGTGACCGGCTAACGCTACCGGCATCACGATACGCTGATCGCCACAGTACACAGAAACCATAGCGGACAATGCCTATGCACGAACCACTCGACTTCAGCGGCTGGACATGTCCGGCTCCACTGCGCGACTACCCGACAGTTGTGATGGGCCACGGTGCCGGCGGTAAGCTCTCCGCCGAGCTGATCAATCATCTCTTCCTGCCAGCCTTTGGTCAACCTGCTCGCCCACTGGCCGATGCGGCCATCACCGAGATTGGCAATAACCGTCTGGTCATCTCCACCGACAGCTTCGTTGTGCGACCGCTCTTCTTTCCAGGGGGCAACATCGGCGAACTGGCCGTCAACGGCACCATCAACGACATTGCCATGATGGGAGCGCAGCCCCTGGCGCTGACCGCCAGCTTCATTCTGGAAGAGGGCATGCCACTGTCGCAACTCGGCGTAATTGCCGAGAGCATGGGACGTGCCGCTCGTCAGGCCGGCGTCACCCTGATTGCCGGCGACACCAAAGTTGTTGACCGTGGCCACGGTGATGGGGTCTACATTACAACAACCGGTTTCGGCCTCTTTCCGGCAGGCGTAACGATTGGCCCGGAACAGGCCCGTCCTGGTGATGCGATCATCGTCAGCGGAGCCATCGGCATACACGGTGTTGCCATCCTGAGCGTGCGCGAAGGGATTGAATTCGGCGCCCCGGTCGTCTCCGACACGGCTGCCCTGCATGATTTGGTACGCACAATGATTGCCAGTGGCGCACGCATTCACACACTCCGCGATCCGACACGGGGTGGCGTTGCGGCAGCGCTCAACGAAATTGCCCAAACCGCCGGGATTGGGGTTGAGATTGTTGAACGTGATATTCCCATTCCACCCACAGTCCAGGCCGCCTGCGAGTTACTCGGCATGGACCCATTACACATTGCCAACGAAGGCAAACTGATTGCCTTCGTCGAACGCAGCGATGCAGATCACCTGCTGAGCGTCATGCGATCACATCCGTTAGGGCGCGAGGCTGCCCTGATCGGCTATGCAACCGCCGATCATCCCGGCGTCGTGGTTGCCCGTACCGGCATTGGTGGCACGCGCGTCGTTGACACCTTGATCGGCGAGCAACTGCCACGCATTTGTTGAGCGCATTGGCTGCGATACTGAAGATCGCCGGATGGGGCGGGTGAAGGCAATGCCTTCGCCTGCTTCTTTATATCAATGACACCAAATCAAATGGTATAGAAATCCTGCCTCCATCCTGGCAGCGCGAGCCTCCGGCTCACTTGAGAACGCTCGCCGCCCCTGGCAGCGCGAACCTCCGACTCACTTGAGAACGCTCGCCGCCTCTGGCAGCACGAACCTCCGCACAGGCTCTAGCGATGGCTACTGTCATTGGGGAACGTAAAACTATGCTTCAGATGGATGGATACTTGCTGTCGATTGGTGGTGCGGTATGATTATTACGCACCGGGCATATTGTCTTGCCGCCATCATTCTCTAATGTATTAACCTAATTTTGAAATGACTCCTGGTAAATGTTTTTTTAAAATAGATTCTAGTCAGTGCTCTATCATTACCAAACAACCTGCACGCCATACCTGGCAATGTTTGGGTCTGCACTTACAAGAGCTACTCCTTCAATAATAGCCTGAGCAACCAACAATCGGTCGAAGGGGTCTTTGTGATGAGCAGGCAAATTCTCTAATGCCAACGTATGTTCCAGAGTAACGGGCAAGATCTCAATGTTGTTAGTTCGCCTTTGACTTTCGACAATTTCTCTCAAGGGTAAAGCCAGTCGAAGTTTGCCCAACTAGAGCTTGATTTGCATTTCCCACACGCTGACCACGCTGAGCAGCAAAACATTCTGGTGATCCTGACAAAATGTCAAAGCCCGGGGCGAAAGTTTGACAGGTGCGCTATCCCACCAGATAAACGTATGCGTGTCCAGAAGCAATTTCATGCGCTGCCCATCCAGAACTCGTCAGCCAAAGGGTCATCGAAGTCGAAACTCGTCCACATAGCTCCGGCGTGTAAACCCGCCACCCGAGAAGCTATAGGCACAAGGCGGGCAATGGGTTCGTTTCCATCAGTGAGGACCCACTCTTCCCCTAAGGCGATCTGAGCAAGCAACTCTTGTAATCGCGTCTGGACTTCCTTTACATCTATTTATTTGGTCAGCATGAACCTTTCTCCTTTGAACCGTTTGGTGGACACGTTACGCTCGCTGACTATGATTTAGGCGTCTTCCATCTGTTATGCCGACCAGGATACCTGGCCAGATTACACCAGGACATCCATATGGTTGTATATGCCTACCGGTTGAGCGACGTAGAGAATACCAGTGCCAGCCATACTCCTTGCGTTTCCTGCTTCAACATATCACGCTACTGCTCTCATCGTCAAGAGGCGATCTTGTAAACATCATTCTAAACCCTCGTTCAGGTGTGCACCGACATCCGCCTGAATCACACTTTCATCCGTGTCGAAAAAGCGTTATGCTCTACAACAAACATCACCCGATGCGATAGACGGTGCTGTGGTTGCTGCCCGTCGGAGTCTGGTAGCACTGCCACATCTCCACCACAATCTCAACCCAGGCACCGGCAGACCTGCGGTTTAGCTGTCGGAAACCCGGCACGATTGACACTGCTCATGCCGTTAGGAATACGGTGGTGGCTATTATCGGCTGTGCGCATATGTTGATGTTCTGGCTGCGCTATGGTTGTGGGTGAAGGGCATCGAACGGTGAACACCGCCGGTGTGCGACAGCAGTGGCATAACGGAATACGTACCGTACTCTTCTGGGCGTGGACGACCAGAACCCATGTGCGCAGTTGAATGCCTGCACTATGATAGAGTTCAACAACGGTATCATTCGTTTGGAAGCGAAACTGTCCCCACAACCGGGCCGTCAAAGGTTGGCAGTGGGTAACCGCTAGAGAATGTTATAGACTTTTAGGTTCTGCTCTGTATCATGATACCCCAATTATACGATCAGAACTCAGAAGTCCACAACAGGCTCTAGGCCCCGTTGGTGGCTACCCGGCTCCCGCACGCCTGCGGCACGCTGGTGGTCGGCTGCGCAGCTAACGCCTCGACCAGACGCATCAGACGCCGATGCACACGGGCATCACCGAGGCGGGCGTCGCGCAGTTCGTGTGGCATCCTATGATTGTATCGTCACGTCACCCTGCCTCCTTTCCAATGACTCCTCATACGACGACCACAATCTGCACGTGAATCCGAGTTGTGGGTAATGCATTGCCGCTGGAGGCTGGGCTCATCTCAAATCTGGTTTGAGAAACGTCATCGCTCGTAATCGCACCATAACCCCGACAACGACCTGATCGCGGAGACGGAGAATCGCTATTCCATTGAAAAAGCTGTGGTATCGCCAGAATGGATATAGTTTCCCAACCGGATGACCTGCAACGCATAGTTTGGCGTGCGACACGGGTACCTCTGGCTGGCAACGGCATTGTCTCTGAAGCGTGTTCCCGCCGCGTGCTGAGCGGGAACACCGGTTCGGCACTTCCGCACCCAGGGATCGTGGCAGGGTGGTCGTCGGATCACAGGTCATGAACGCTATGACACCAGATGTGATACGATACAACCCTCTTTGCCTCTGTAGTGCCCCTCCCGGCAATCACTTTTTTGCGCCAAATCTTCAGATGATGCTATAATGCAACCAATATCTGCACGCTCTAATGATCGAAACTTGTAGCGGAAGGAGGTGAGCATATGGCAGACCCCAGCCTTGATGACCTTTGTTGCCATCAGCATTTGTGTTTGTTCCGTCTTCATTTGCTCACCTCTGGAGGTATCACACCGTATGAGCGACGTCAAAGTAGAAAAAACTCCGATTGAACGCTACGATCCTGCCGCAATTGAGACCAAATGGCAGAACCGTTGGGCTGCCGACCAACTGTACCGCACACCACCTATTGATCCCGCGAAACCAAAATATTATGTGCTTGATTTCTACCCCTATCCCAGTGGCGATGGTCTGAGCGTCGGGCACTGTCGTAATTACGTCCCAACCGATGTCGTCGCACGCTACTACCGCATGCGCGGCTACAACGTCTTGCATCCGATGGGGTGGGATGCTTTTGGCCTGCCAACTGAAAATGCTGCGATTAAGACCAAAACCAATCCGGCGGTATTGACCCGCCGCTACAGCGCCAACTACAAACGGCAGCTGAATATGCTCGGCCTCAGTTACGACTGGGACCGTGAAATTACGTCTTCCGAACCCGATTACTATCACTGGACACAGTGGATTTTCCTGCGCCTTTACCACTCGTGGTACGACCGGCGGGTTGATAAGGCGCGTCCCATCCACGAGCTGGAAGCTGAACTGGCCGAATATGGCACCAGCCGTCTTGATCTGCCACTCACCGAACCCCAGGTCACAGCGGAAGAGTGGCACCAGGCCACGCCCTTGCAACGACAAGAGATTCTGCGCCGTTTTCGGCTGGCCTACCGCAGCGAAGCCGTTGTTAACTGGGACCCGGTGGATAAGACCGTGCTGGCCAACGAAGAGGTCTTACCCGACGGGACGGCATGGCGGAGCGGCGCCAAAGTTGAGCGCAAGGTACTCAAACAGTGGTTTTTCCGCATTACAGCTTACGCCGATCGTCTGGATCGCGATCTGGACACAGTCGACTGGCCGGCGAAGATCGTCACCATGCAGCGCAACTGGATCGGGCGCTCGCGTGGTGCCGAGGTCGTCTTCCACACCGAAGCCGGCGATCCCATTATTGTGTTCACGACTCGTCCCGACACGCTGTGGGGTGCCACCTTCATGGTGCTCTCGCCCGAACATCCGCTGGTCGCGAAGCTGACGACGGATGCTCAGCGTGAACAGGTCGAAGCGTATATTGCGCAGGCTCGTAATCGCCCCACAACAACGGCAGTTGCTGAAGAGAAGGAAAAAACTGGTGTCTGGACCGGTAGCTACGCGATCAATCCGGTAAACGGAGTCCGCATTCCGATCTGGATCGCCGATTACGTGTTGATGGGGTACGGCACCGGTGCCATTATGGCGGTACCGGCCCACGACGAGCGCGACTTTGCCTTTGCGATCACGTATGGGCTGCCGATTATTCCGGTTATCGCCCGTTCTGATCAGGCAGCACGTTCTCTGGTGCGTGCCGGTACTGTGACTGATGATACGGCGGCGGCATTGCAGGCCGCAGGCTTTACCGTCACCCTGCAAGACAATGGCGACCTGCTGGTCGAATTGACCGCTGATCGCGCTGCTGAGTATGCCGCGCTAATCCAGCCCCGCTTGCGTTCAGATTGGACTGAGGTGGCCGGATCGGGCTGGCTCTTCATCTTCCCCGATGAGATCATCGCTCTTGACTCGATAGCCGCCGATGAGCGCATTACAGCACGGTTGCGCGAGGGAACCGGTAATACCCATCTGCCAACGGCAATGGCCTATCTGCATAGTATCGCCACCTACCGCGATCTCGTGTATCACGACGAGTATGGCGTACCGATCCACTCTGGCCCGATCAACGGCGTACCGGCAGATCAGGCGGTAGAGCAGGCCATCGCCTACCTCGAACAGCAACGCATCGGCAAAGGTCGTACCAACTACAAGATGCGGGACTGGCTGATCAGCCGCCAGCGCTACTGGGGCACACCCATCCCAATCATTCATCGTGAAGATGGGCTTGAGATTGCGCTGGATGATCAGGACTTGCCGCTCACGCTACCGAACGTCGAGAGCTACGAACCAACCGCTACCGGCGAGTCACCACTGGCGCTGATCGACGAATGGGTCAACGTCACTCTCCCCGATGGCAGCCGTGGCCGCCGGGAGACGGATACGATGGGTACGTTTGCCTGTTCGTCATGGTATTTCCTGCGCTTCGCCGACAACCACAACGATCAGGCCCTGGCCAGCCCGGAAGCGCTCAATTACTGGTTGCCGGTTGACATGTACGTCGGTGGCGCTGAACACGCTGTCATGCACCTGCTCTACGCCCGCTTCTGGACGAAGGTGCTCTACGATCTCGGTGTGGTGAATTTCTTTGAACCGTTCACCCGCCTGCGCAATCAAGGTCTGATCCTGGCTCCACCACGCGAGGTGAACGGCGAGATCGTGATCGAAAAGATGTCGAAGTCGAAGGGCAACGTGATTACCCCTGATGAGGTAGTCGCCGAACACGGGGCAGATGCCCTGCGCGGCTACGAAGCCTTCATTTCAGACTTCGAGCTTTCGGTGCCCTGGAGTACCGATGGCGTACCTGGCGTAAAACGGTGGCTCGACCGGGTCTGGCGCATTGTGCTCTTCCCGACGGCTGAACGTGGTCAAACCAGTGCGGTCATGAACGAACGGCAACTACGGCGGGTGACCCATCAGACCATTCAGCGCATAGAAAACGATATTCTGAACTTTAAGTTCAATACGATGGTCGCGGCGCTGATGGAATTCACCAATACCCTCTATCGCGCCCGCGATGCCGGTCTGGCCGGAACACCGGCCTGGCAAGAGGCGATTGAGACACTGCTGCTGCTGATGGCACCGATCACACCGCATATCAGTGAGGAGCTGTGGGCACGTCTCGGCAAACCCTACAGTATCCACCAGCAACGTTGGCCGGTTGCCGATCCGGCAGTCGCCGCCGAGGAAGAGGTTGAGATTGTGGTGCAGGTGAACGGCAAAGTGCGTGGAAAATTGACCGTACCGGTCGATCTCGATGAAGCGCAACTCCGTGAGCTGGCACTGAATAACGAACGGGTACAGCAGTTCATCAATAGCAAACCAATCCAAAACGTGATCGTTGTACCCCGGCGCCTGGTAAATATCGTCGTTGGCGCATAGGTTGCAGTATAGAGGAGGAGAGCCGCTGCCCGGCAACGGCTCTCCCTGATCTGGATATGAATCTGCCACCAATCCTGACTCACCGCATCGTTCGCGCCTATCTTGTCATTGCGCTTGGCGCACTGCTCTTCTGGCTGCGCCGCATCTTCCTCCCTACCTTTTTTGAGCTACAGGGGGTCATGTTTGATATTGCCGTACCCTCAGCACTCAACAGTTGCTACAACCGTCCGGCCCTGGCAACCTGTAGCGATGCCGTGATCGTCGTTCTAACTGTCTTCGGGGTCGTGGCTGCGGTCGGGTGGGGAAACCTGGCGATGACCGTCTTTGCACTTATTCTGGCAATTCCACCCCTCGCCCTCTACTTTGCGCTCAGCCCCATCTGGCCGCCGCTGATTGCGCTGGCTTTCATTCCCATCGCGCTCGAACTCGGTCTCTGGTTTCTCTTTCCCCGCCAATCCGATACCTCCAACAACAGCGATTGATCACCGGCACGTTCTTGGTCATATGTGCCTCTGCCTGCCGATGGTATCAGTGTCACGAATGTGTCAGCGCGATACGCTACTCGCTGAGCATACGATAGCCGCTGACTCTTAAAGACACTGTTCTGGATGTCGTCATCAATTATCGTGCCAACGGCTGATGCTGCGCCAAGAGAACCGCCGCTCACTGCCTCTAAAACCACCTGAAGCGTTTCATTCGGTTCAGGGATGTCATCGCCGATAACGACAACGATAATTGATGGATTCTGATCATCGCGTGGAATGACCAGTTCGGCCGGTGTTGTCGCCTGATAGTCCTGACCGGGTGTCGCCGAAATTGGTTCAATCCGATAACGCACCCGCACATCGCGCTCGCGATTGCTACTGCTGAGCGATAACGGAAACTCTAGTTGCGTTGTCGTTCCCGAATTACCTTCATCTACGGTGGCTGGCCCAACACTCACGACGACTGTATCATCATCACGGATCGTCAGCTCCTGCATGGCATCAATCAGCTCGCCATTGGTAATACTGGTGAGCTGAAAACGAATTGTCTCGTCCTCCTCGACAATATCATCTCCGTACACTTCAATGGTAACAGTTGCAGTTGTGCCCGCCCGTGATCCGGCTGCAAACCGCAACGTACCGGATGATCCACCTGGAACACCATAATCTCGATTACCCGCCGGGTATGTTCCGCCAGGTTCAGCCCGGTACGTCACCTCTACATCAACCGCAGCATCGGTCAGCAGCTCGACCACCACATCGCGACGGGTAACCACAGGCGGATTACCTTCATTGACCGGATCGATTGGCTGGACACGCACCTGTACAGCAGGCACAGGGGTCTCCGTTGGTGTTGCGGTTGGCTCCGGCGTGAACGTCGCCGTTGGCTCCGGCGTGAACGTTGCCGTTGGCTCCGGCGTGAACGTCGCTGTTGGCTCCGGCGTGAACGTCGCTGTTGGTACCGGCGTGAACGTCGCTGTCGGCGTATTCGTTGGCCGAGGCACGATGGTTGGCGACAGGGTAGCGGTCGGCGTTGCCGTGACGGTTGGCTCCGGTGTTTCCGTGGCAGTCGGTTCTGGCGTGGGCGTTACGGTTGGTGTCGGTGTAGACGTAAAGGTAGCTGTTGGCACCGGTGGTGGCTGGCGCGTCGGTGTCGTTGTGGCGGTTGGTACCGGTGTAGGCGTTACTGTCGGAGTGAACGGTTGCTGTGGCGGTGTTGCTGTTGGCAACGATACATCAGTTGCCGTCGGTGTATTAGTTGGGCGGGCAGTTGGTGGTGTGGTTGGAGTCGCCGTTTCAGTGGCAACCACAGGAGAGCTAACAGTTGGTGTCGTTGAACGGGTTGGTGTTGGCGTGCTCACGACTATCGGCGTGGCCGTTGGCCCCGGCACAACCACACCACCGCCGACAGTAGGCGTGAATGTGGGTGCTCCACCGCCAGCCGGACTGGAGGTGGCTGTTTCGGTCGGTGTTGGTGTAATCGTTGGCGTTGGTGGATCGATGCGGGTAGGTGGCAGTGGTACAGCAACGATTGGCACCGGTAAAGGTAAAGCCGCGGCCAGGGTCGGGGTTTGAGTTCGCCGTGCCACTTCAGTTGCTGCCAGATTTGGCAGATCTGCAGCCGGTGGCGCGAAGCTCAGATCGGCCGGAAATGGTTCATACGCTCGCAGCAGGCGTGCAGCGCTTACACTAATGAATGGCTGATTGTACGGCGTCAACCACCAGAAGATGACCTGGGTGACACAGAATACCGGTAGGATCGCTAGCAAAAGCGCTCCTCCTACCAGCCAGCGCAAGTAGTCAGGGCCGGTATTTGTCTGTGTCTTACCCGCCGACGACACGTCCCCGCTCCCTCGTATAACGTAACCGGATCGTGAAGGTGCTTCCCTGACCGTGCGTGCTGGTCACGGTTATCGAACCACCCTGCAACTCCAACAACTGACGTGTGATTGCCAGACCTAATCCACCACCACGCTGAGCAGAATTATTCCCATCAACCCGTTGGAAACGGGTAAACAAACGCTCCATGATCTCGGTCGGAATGCCAGGGCCGGTATCACTGATCGCCAGCCAGAGTGTATCACTATCGACCCCTGCGCTCACCAATATCTGGCCCTGGTGTACGTAACGACGAGCATTATCGAACAACTGACTCAATGCCTGCTTCAACAACTCACGGTCAGCCAGAACTGGAGGCAGATCGTCCGGGATAATGAGCAGTACCTGAATGTCACGCTCGCCCAATACAGCCCGATAGGGACGCAGCGCATCTTCGATGACCGGTGCCAGTGCCACCGGCTGGATCTGCACCTCAATCTGACCGGCATCGAGACTAGCGATCATAATCGCATTATTGACCAAATGGGTCATCTGGATAGCACTCTGGCGCACCTCTTCCAGCATTTCACGTTGTTCGGCATCGAGCGCCGAAGTCGCTTGACGAAGGATCAGTTCGAGGTAGCCACGAACAACCGTCAGCGGTGTGCGCAACTCGTGCGAAATCGTGGCGATAAAATCGGTCTTAGCCCGATCAATCTGGATCGCCGACGTAACATCGTGCAACACGATCACCTCACCGAGCCGGGTACCATCAGTCATACATACCGGTGCTCGTCCTACTGCCAGAAAGCGATGACCAATCGTAACAACTTCTTCTGGTCGTCCAAACAGCTCGGAACGTGCTGCTTTACCGGTTAACGGCAGGTCGTGGATTGATAGATCAGCGTGTGCCGGCAGCACCAGTTGCAGCAACTGCTGGGCTGCCGGATTCAACAACACAATCCGTCCTCGCACATCACTGACAATCACACCATCACTGATTGCAGCCAGAATAGCACGGCGCTGTTCGGCATCACGTTGCGCTGCTTCATACAGCAGTGCATTCACCAAAGCCACTGCTGTCATGTTGGCAATCGCCTGTAAATGCGGCAGCACGGCAGATGAAAAGGCATTTCGCTCTGGATGGGCAAAGATGAGTGCGCCAATTGTTTGCTGCTCACGAAGCAATGGCACCACCAGAGCACTTTGCACCCCACCGGCAGCCAGCAATGAATCGGTGTAGGGTACCAGTTGCGTTTCACCATTTACCGGCAGTGTAGTCAGCGTATGTTCGGTTAGCGTCGCATAGTTCAGTGGTGCATTCGAGCGTACCCGAAAGCGCCAGCCATCGGTATCGGGGACGATGGCAATAGCTTCTGTTTGGGGTTTGAGATCGGTAGCACTGGTAGTGGCAATCTGCAAAATGGCATCAATCTGCAATTCACGGTTAAGCTGACGGCTAGTTTGATATAAATGCAACAGATGCGCCGTCATCTGGTTAAAGGCAAGGGCCAGCCGCCCCAACTCATTTTCCGCCTGCACCATACTGCGCCGGTCAAGATCGCCGGCACTAACCGCATCTGCCACTGCGACCAGTTCGTCAAGTGGACGGGTAATTTGACGGGCAACCCAGTAGCCAACAATTACTGCCGCTAACGCCAGGCCGGCGGTAACGCCGATAACTGCATTTCGACTACTGGCCCAGGCGCTCAGAATAAAATCACGTGACAGTCCAACAGCGAAATAGCCGCTTTGGGATCCTCTTATCAGCAACGGTGCGTACACCAGTTGATATTCGTAGTCGCCGGCGCTGATCGTGGTCGACAACGAACAGGTCGGCAGACGCACCGGCTCGATAGGGGTTACCAACCGTCCGGTCAGATTGCCAATGTCGAGACAGGTACCGAGTGCGTTCATGCGCACCAACATCTCGATCTGATCTGCATTCAGACGAAACAGAGAGCGAAAACTCTCTGGTACAGTAGCAGCCAGGAGATCGCCATTGCTGTCTAACCACACAGTCAAGGCAGCCTGGCTACGCTCCTGCAAAAAGTTCAGCGTCCGGTCAAGCCGTTGCGCAACCAGCACACCACCCAGCAATTGTGGCGCGTCAGTATCATCGGCACGGGCATAGACGGGAGCTACCGTAAAGAAGTGCAAAATCTGACTACCATCAGCCTGTTGAAAGGCAATCAACCCACTGTACTTATCACCGAGAATCTCGTTGGTGCCAACCGGTGTCTGTACACCTTGCAAGACCTGTTCGATCAACGGCAAACCGGCAAGGTTTGTCCCAACATACCGGATCGGCTCATCCCCAACCGGCGAGCGCTCCCAGTCGAGCAACGCCATTCCGGTGGGATCAAAGACTATCAAACGATCAGGGGAAATATTCTCGTTACTCTGACCTAGTGTCCACAAACTGCGCAGCGCAATTGCCAGCCCATCTCCATCACGGCGGGCAATAGCGTCGACCACCGCCGGTGCACCGCTATCGGCATTGGCTGCGGTAAACACAATTTGTCCGAGGTAGGCAATATTGCTAATCTCGCGCAAAGCCAGGGTTTCGGCAAAGTTGCGTGCAACCTGCCCGAGTTGATTATTGAATCGTTCCTGCCAGCTTCCCGCTACCAGCGTCATCGCAATACCCGAACCGACGAGCATCACCATGATCACTAGGAGTAGGTAAGGCAGGATGATCGTGAACAGAATGCGCGAACGTAAAACGGTGATGACCTGCCGCACGGCGTTCCCCCGATGTATATACATTCATATATGTGCGGCGACGACTCTTAGCCAGTATAGCCGATGACACAATGATAGAACAAAGGGATTTGGTAACAGTTTCGTAATCTACTAACCCGCCCTTCAGGAATCGCAGCGTTTCACCGGCAGCGCAAACGCAAACGTACTGCCCAATCCCTCACGGCTTTGCAACCAGATTTGACCATGGTGCGCTTCGACAGCCAGCTTGCAGAAGGTAAGCCCTAGCCCGGTACCACGCGACTTCTGCTGTTGCACCTGCCCAAACTTTTCAAAGATGCGAGCGTGGTATTGGAGAGGAATTCCAGGTCCTTCATCCCGTACCCAGTAGATCAGCCACTCGCCGGCAGGCAATGCCGGGATGGTAAAGGAAAGAGCCGGATGTTCACCGCCAGTTGCATTGATTGGCAATGATAGAGAGCGCGCACCTATCGTCACTGTACCGCTGTCGGGAGAGAACTTAACCGCATTATCGATCAGATTTTGCAGGATACGGACGATCTTATCCCGATCAACCTCAATCTGCGGCAATCCAGCGGCCAGATCACGAGCTAGAGTGATTTGCCGTTGCTGAGCTGCTACCTGAAGCCGCTCAATAGCCTCCTCAACCAGATCATACGGTGAGAGTTGTTCGTAATTCAGTGTCATCCGCCCCTGCTCCATCTTGCTGATGTCGAGTAGGGTATTGACCATCGCCAGCATTGTTTCACTACCCTGATAGGCAATGCTCAACAACTCTTGCTGCTGAGAAGAAAGATCACCACCAAATCCGCGTTGTACCATCATAATGCCATTCATAATTGCGGTTAGCGGTACCCGTAGATCGTGGATTAGCATCCCGGTGTAATCATCTCGCAAACGCGCCAGCTCCCGATCTTTCGCAATGTCTTCAAACAGAGCGAGACTGCCGATCTGCATCCCGGCAGTATCGCGCACCGGTAAAATGGTATGGCGGAGATAACGGACAGCCCCCTCGCTTAGTTCCATCTCAATTACACGGTGCGGTGCGCCTTCATTCAACCACGGCGGCTCCTCTACCACCAGCGCTTTACTCATCAATTCTTCGATCAACTCTTCGAGCCGACACCCGATCAGAGCCTCGCGTGAACGATGGAAGATACGGGCAGCAGCCAGATTTCCGGTGACGATGACCCCGCGCATATCGGCCATCAGAATCCCATCGCTGGTTGAATTAACAATGGCCTCGAAGCGATCCCGGACTGTGCTGACCTGTTGAAACAGATGGGCATTCTCTAGCGCAATTCCAATCGTCGCCGCCATCCGGGTGAGCCGAATCGCTTCCTCTTCAGTAAAGTGGCCGGTACGCTTGTTCAGTAGCTCGATCACCCCAATTGTGCGCCCTTTCACCACGATTGGCACACAAAGGATAGACTGAACATTGTAGCCAATCCCTTCACTGACCTGACGGTAGAAGCGTGCATCTTGTTTCGGGTCATGCACAATCGCATATTGCTGCGTACGGGCCACATCACCAACAATCCCCAGGCCAGGTGGCACACGCAAGCCGACCAGCTTTTCCTGCCCTTCCTCCAGGGTTATCACAAAGACCAGTTCACCCGTCTCTTCATCGAGCATAAGCAGCGAACCGGCATCGACGTGGAAGAACTGGTTGATCTTTTCCATCACCAGATGGTAAATCTCTCGCGGATCCAGGGATGAGGTGACTGCCGCAGCAATATCGTTCAAGGTTGCCAGCTCTGCTTCACGGCGTGCCGCTTCTTCGATCATCCGAAATGAGGTGATGGCAGCCGCCAATTGACTGGCCATCAGACGGGCAACATAGACCTCTTTCGCGCCAAACTGACGCACCTGATCGATAGTCGCAAAGGCTAATGCACCAATCACCTGATCTTGCGCAACCAGTGGGATGATCAAGAGTGAGCGGATACGGGCTTCATAGATCATCTTGAGCAAATATGTTGTTTCTGCCGAGCGGTTATGCTGCTCTGGAAGAGCAGAGACATCCGGTATCTGATGCACCTGTCGCTGTTGCAACGACTGGTGCACAAGTGGGAGATCGCTCAGAGGAAGGGGCGGCGGTAACGAAACCCGTGGCGGAAATGTACTGACCAGCGAGATCGTTTCACCCGTCGGATCGAGAAGCAGCACACCACACATCGCGACATCCAACCCCTGAACAAATTCATTCAGCGCCAGCAAGAGGAGTTCATCGAGGGTTGCTGCCGTTTCTATCGCAGTTGCAATCCGTAACAGGCTCTCAGGATGTAACTCTGATCGTTTTATCGACAATGGTTCATTCTTCATCACAACCACTCACAAATGGCCGGCCAATCGATATACCGACGTCGGTTCATTTTTATTATGTAAACTAACCGGCGTCAGTGGCTCAAGAACAAATTGACCTGATGGAATAGTCTTCAAGACACTCTCAGCTACCACTATCTCATCATTACGCGCTAATTGACACAGTCGCCGCGCTTCCCGCATCGCAGTGCCAGACCATGCCATTGTTGCATTGTCGGCCTGACCAATCACGCCAACAACCACTTGTCCAGTAGTAATACCACCGGCCAGCGCGAGATCAACCCCAAACTGTTGTCGCCATTGCAACCGTACATCGCCAAGTACAGCCTGAACTTTGCGTGCCATCTCCAATGCCCGTACTGCATCATCAGATTGTGGCTGTGGAAAGCCAAAGACTGCGCTGAAACTTCGCTCGTCGATTGCGATGTAGACCCCGCGCTGTTGATGGACTACCGACCGACACACGTTATGGAACGGAGCTGCAACACGTTCAAACAATTGTTGAGCGGTCAGATCGGTCAGACGCTCGATCCCGCGCAAGCAGGCGTAAACGAACACCCCAGAGACCGCCTGCGGCTGTAGCGCCTGCATTAACTTCGCCTGCTGGCCCATCAATTCACGTACCGTGGTCGGTGGTAAATATCTACCGAGCAACCGCCGGGCGTGAAACAGGTGCTCTGGCTCAACAATCCCTTCGTAGCCGTAGCGCACCATGACGGTAATCGCATACGCTGCCAGTACTGACACCAGCGCCAGCGCACGCTGACTATAATGATAGGGGTTAAGGCTGGCCAGCGTCAACACACCGATTGGTCTTTCGCCGTGGAACAGCGGCATCGAAAGCGCGGAACGCATCAACTCCAGGCCAGGGGTTGGAATCCAGCGTGTATCACGCTCAATATCATCGATGATGATCCCACGTTGGGCACGGAGCACCCAACCGGCCAGACCATGCTTGAGTATCGGCGCTGATGCCAGGTTAAGCGGTAATATATCGCCACCGCTAAGTGTAATCCGGCTACGAATGGTCAACGTCTCGGCATCGATTAATAAGAAGGTACCGTGACTCGACTCGGTCAGCTCGGCAGCAATTCGCAAGAGTTGAACCAGTGCTCGCTCAAGATCAGGTTGTTCGGCTACGCTGCCGGCAATCCGCTCGAATATTGCCAAGCGATTCTGTTCTCGTTCCAGCCATTGCCGGTAGATCGTCGTTTGCAGATAAGCTGTAAAGAGCGTGGTACTGTGTTCAACTAACTGTTGTTGTTCTTCATTCAAGCGTAGATCGGTACCGGCTAATATCAAACAAAGTGATCCGATTGGCGTTTGTTGCACCCATAACGGCCAGCTTACGACCGTCAAGGTCTGAGGCGAAGCGGTGTTCAACAATTCCCGCATCTGTACACTTGAAAGATGAACAGAGCGTCGTTCACGCAACGCTCGACCAACCGCACTGCTGTTGATGTCAAACGTGGTTGATCGGCGGGCTACACCGATCCCCCAGGCCGCCGAAGGAAACAAAAGTGCGCACTCGGCATCGTGCAAGAGCAACACAGCACCGCGTACCGGCAGATGTTCAGATAAGGTCTCGGCAACCGCTGCCAGCATGGCCTCACGATCAGAGGCTACGCAAAGCCGCTTAGCCAGCGTCACCAGCGTTGATGAGCGTGGCACTGCCGCAATTGCATCGGCAACCGTCTGACGTAAAGCAACCAGTGGGTCGGTATCGGTCAGTGGCGGGAGGTCTGCATTTAATGTCCGTACTGCGTGTTGCCGCGCCTCGTGCAAGGCATAGCGAAGGTTTAGCCATGCCACAAGTGACAAGACCAGGCCAATAATACCGCCAAGGATAAGCGCAACGCCAAACGTCAGCGCTGTTTCGCCATTACCCCAGCGTGTCACAACATCAAGCAGAGCATACAGCAGTAGCCCAAGTGCAATCCCACCTGGCAGAGTAAGGGCAAGGATGCGATGCAGATTGCTACGTGGCAGATACACAGCGGCCTCTCTGGTTTGTGGTTGCTATTGCTTTATCTTAAACGTAACCGAAAATATATATTGCGCCTATTATATACGGTTTTGTAAAAAAAACATGACCGACTCACAAGTTGTGAGTCGGTCGTAATAATGGAGCGGGAGACGGGGTTCGAACCCGCGACCTACACCTTGGCAAGGTGTCGCTCTACCAGCTGAGCCACTCCCGCCTGCTTTGTCCTGTATTATACACAATTTGTTGCATTTGTCGAGTCGGTTTGCTTCTCCAGGATAGGTCGCGTCGATTATAACACACCTGAAAGGCGAGTTTCCAACCTGCCCACAGCCACTCCCACCTGCCGGAATACCACCTGCTGACTATTCACCACCGATTGCCCGGCCAGCGATAAAATATGCTACCCTTCTTCCACAACTGTCGATTGAACAGCAGGACTAACTATGACAACACCACTTCTTATACTCGACTTTTCCGGTACCCTCAGTCTGGAAGCAGTGCGCTTTGGCGCACCAGACCGACTGACAAGCGCACTACAACAATCGGGATTGTACAGGCTGGGGATAGATACTACTCGCTACTGGAATGATCTGGTTATTCCCACCTGGACAGAAGGCAGCACGACCCGTATTGGGCTGCAACGACTATTGGCTCGCCAGCTTCAGAGGCATGGCATTCGCCCTACTGTCGCCATACGTGCGGCAGGCCGCTTTACGCGGGCATATATGGCAGCATCGATTATCGATCCCGCCTGGCAAACACTGTTCGCTACGCTGCGCACTGAACGCCGGGCAATCCCCCTGATTGCCACCGATCATTACGCCGAGGCCACCGTGCAGATCGCCGATCAACTGGCACATCTGCAATGGACGGCCAGGGCATTACGCTGGCACCACGGGCAGGTTAGACGCTGGCGTGTCCGTACAACACCTTATCCAGACCTGGCCTTCATTGCCAATTCCGCCGATCTTGGTACTGCCAAAGCCG
The DNA here is from genome assembly GCF_034432675.1 of Chloroflexus sp. Lineage (GTDB taxonomy): Bacteria > Chloroflexota > Chloroflexia > Chloroflexales > Chloroflexaceae > Chloroflexus. The sequence goes on from NZ_DAOUBI010000026.1 coordinate 25,838, forward strand.
ATCCAGTCTTCTGGCAGCGGGTACAATCAGGTATACGCACATCAATCAGTCATGTTATTGTTGTTGACGACTTCGGTGCCAGCGAAAATCTGGCCGATTTCTACGCCAATCCAGCACGTGTTGAGCGGCGCCGTCAACAAACCATTGCCGCTACTGAACAAGCGTTTGGTGTACCGGTAACGACCATCTGGTTTACGAGCGATCAGTCTATTGCCCAAACAGTGCAAGAGGTTCTGAAGAAGTGCGTTACCTGCACTGACACGTAAAAGATCAGACGTGTTCTCAAATGAGCCTAGTGTTCACCTGAAATTACCGGTATCCATGATCATTGCCCGACACACCACAAGTATCGTGTGTGTCATTGGTGAAACAGTTTTATCTTGTTGGCCGGTATACATCGCTGCTATAATCAGCATGCGCATGACTTGTCGAGTTTTTCTGGTCATGCGTTAGAGTGGAAAGGAAGGTTCTGCGTGCGTCTACTTGCACTTATTCTGATGACAATCCTCCTCGCCGGTTGTACAACACCGATGCCGCCAACCCCAACCCCACCACCAACAGCAACTGCAACTCCCACCCCTATCCCAACGCCAACCGCCACACCCACACCGGTACCAACACCAACGCCGGCTGCCGAACCGGCAGGAACGGCTATCCCAGCAGCGATTCGCCAGACGGCAAATATCGAGACGTATCGGATGCAATTGTCGCTCCGCGGCAGTGGTCTGGTCGGTGGCTTTAATCTAGGCAATACCACGACCGACCTGCTCTCACTTGATGGTCAGTTCGCCGGCGCTGATGTCTCGTTTACCCTGCGCGGTTTCCTGGCCGCATTCCTCGGCGCCGATGTCACCCGTGGTCTACAGGCGATGACGGTCGGTGGTGTCAGCTATGTACGCGGCCCGCTCACCTTCCTTGGGGCGCCTGATGATGTCTGGTATCGCCTGACGCCTGAGCAGAGTGTGATTGCTACCCCTCCAACCCAGGTGGATACGACACTCAGTGCAGTGAACAGAGCAGGTGCCGATTTCAGTCGTTTTACGATTGGTACAACCGCTGAACGTGATGGGGTGCAGTGTCAGGAGTATGTCGGCGACCGTGAAGCGACAACCGCCCTCTTTGCCAGTCTTGGTGCCATCGGTCTACCAACCCAGTTACCTGATAGCACCGTTACCGATGCCGCCGCTCAGATTTGGGTGTGTGAAGATGGCTATCTACGGCAATTGACTGTAACCTTTAGTGGTACGGCAACCGATCCACAGGGCCAGGCTCAACCATTCTCGTTTGCGCTTGATGTGCAATTGAGCGATATTAATAAGGATATTCGCCTGACCCCACCTGCTGATGCACGCGACCTACCCACGCCCGGAAGCGGTACGCCGTAAAAAGACTGCAACGCACGACCACATTGCGTCGTATTGTATAAGTAGGAAACACATAGATCGCCTGCATCAACACGACAACCTACAGACAGGTAGTGACTGCATCCAGGCAGGGGAAAATTTCATGTGCGCCTCATTGCGTTGGTTCATCGGTATTGTACTCGGCTTCCTCTTGCTGGCACCAGTGTTGGCCCAGGGACGCCTGGTGCTGGTCGATCCCGGCAATCGATTAAACGAGTCGGCAATTCAGGCTGCCGCCGGCCCACTGCTACGCCGTGGTGCGCAGGTAGCAGTATACGTGGTGGATAATGGTGGTGAAAGTGATTTTGAACGACGCCTGATCGCCGATGGCCTGGCCCGTAGCGACAGCAGCGTGCGTTCGACGCTCATCGCCATTTACGTTGCCGTGAATAATCGCTACAGCGCCATCTGGTTCGGTGACGAGTGGAGTGATGCGCTGGCTGTCAATGACAACTATGAATTGATCCGCACCGACCGCCTTAATCCCGGTCTGGCCGACGGTGATTTTACCCGTGGGGTCACCAGTGCTTTGACCGCAATCGAAGAGGCGATTGTCAATCCACCACGTCCCGGCGGGGGGATTACCATCAACACAGATTTAACACCGGTGGTGATTGGTGGACTTAGCCTGGCCGGTGCCGCAGCAGCCGGTGCGGGGTTTTACCAGGTTCAACGCCGCCGCAAGACGCGCCAGGCTGCCGAACGTCGGCTTCGTGATGCGCGTGAGCAAATGGGTACGCTGATCGTCCAGCTTGGGCAGCGCTTCAACACTGCCACCGAAAAAGCTGCGTTTGACCGTGTTTCGTATCCACCCGCTGCCGTTGCCGAGCTGGCCCAGATGAGCGAGGCGGCACGAAGAGCATTTACCGATCTCAAAATAGCCTTTGACGCAATCGGTGAGCAACTGGAACGCGAGGCCAAACCAACCTTAGAACGACTAGAGCAGGCCGCCGTTGCTTACGAGCAGTTGCAACCGCAGGCTGCCGCCGTCACCGAACGGTTGGATGCCCTTGAACAACGCCGTGCCCAACTCGATGCGTTGATCCGTCAGGCACAGGAGGATGTTGCACAGGCAAAAAAAGGATTGACCGACGTCTCTGAGCGCTTGCCGCAGTTTGGCAACGAGCTATCCAACCATGCTGCCGTTTTGGAGCCGCTTCAGCAGGCTATCAGCCGTGCCGAAGCCGCACTGGAGCGTTTGGAAGCTGATTCGGCAATCGCCGCAGCGCAAGAGGCGTCGGTTATCCGGCAAACGTTACTTGATATTCTTCAGCGATACGCAACCACACGGACGGCCATTGTGCAGGGTCGGCGCACCGCCGAACAACTGGCTGCTGAAGGCTATCGCATGGATACATGCCACACCGCACTGGATACGGCACGGGCGGCGCTTGACCGGCTGGCCGGTGTGCTGCAACAGGGAGCGTTGAATGCAGCAGTCACTGCGATTGCTGAAGCTGAAGCAGCCCTTGAAAAGGCACGGCGCGAAGGCTTCGACCTGCCAACAATTCGGGCAGAGAATGAACGCCGCATTGCCGCTCTTGCCGAGCGTGGGCCGCAGATCAACGATCTCATCGAGGCAGGCCGTGAAGCGTTCGATCTGGTTGATGAATTTGCCGAGAGCACCTGGGCTGATATTCGCGGGAACGGCAGTGAAGCGGAGGCTGCCGCCGAACGGGCTTTTGAGCACTGGGAGCAGGCTCGTGCCGCTAACACGATGGAAGCCCAGGACTTCCTGACCGCTCGTGACTATCTTGACGCCGCCGAGCAGGAACTCGATCACGTTGAGCGCCTGATAACCGCTATTACCGACCGCCTGCGTGCCCTGGAAGAGGCACGGGCTATCGCCCGCGATGTGTTAGCCGAAGCGGAACGATCCATTCAGGCGGGCCGCACATTTGTCGCCCAACACGATACCGACGTTAGCCCCCAGGCCGATACGCTACTGGCCCAGGCCAGCTCGCTGTTGCAAGCGGCGCAGGCCGAAGCTGCCAAAGAAAAACCTGACTGGCTACAACTGACCCGTGCAGCGCAAGAGGCCGACCGCCTGGCCGATGAAGCACTCGCCGGTGCCCGTGATGAGGTCGAGCAGGTAAACCGTCTGCGCGAGCGGGCACATCAGGCGCAGCAACTGGCAAGGAACGAGGTGCAAAAACTCGTACATTACGTTACTGTTCACGACGCCGATCTCTCGCCGGCTACTCGCCAGCAGATCGAACAGGTGCGCCAACAGCTTCAGCAAGCGTATGCGCTACTACGGCAGGCCGAGGAAAGTGAAGATACAGCGCGGCGTCAGGCATTGGCAACTGCGATTGACCACTATCTGTCGCTTATTCAGGCAGCAGCCGAGACCTACCAGCGTGCCTACGCCGAGGTGCAGCGTCTTGAACAGGTGCGAGCTACGCTCAATCAGACGCTTCAGCAAGTGCGCGAGAAGCTCAACCGGATTAGCCAGTTCCAATCGGCACTGCGTGCATCGAGTGCAGCAGGCGGCACATTTGCTGCTCTCCAACAACGGTTTAATCAGATTCGGTTGCCGATTAACGGTGAAGCAGCCCTGCAGGCCGCATTGCGTGAGGCACAGGCGATTGATGCTGCGGCGACCGATCTCCTGAGAACCCTTCAGCCACCGATGCCATCAACCCTGGCAACTGACAGCGTCGCGTCTACCCTTGGACGGATGACCGGGGGTTGGGGACACAGCCGCTCGTGGAGTTCTTCGTCAAGCCGCCGCAGCTCGTGGAGCAGCTCCCGCTCCAGTGGGTGGAGTAGTCGAGGCGGTGGCGGCGGCTCATTTGGTGGCCGCGGCGGCGGCGGTGGCTCATTTGGTGGCCGCGGCGGCGGCGGTGGCTGGTAATGATAACGCCCTGGATGTTTCGTCGTTCAATGTCTGCCAGGGCAATAGATGTTCGTGGCGTTCAACCGGCATCGGCGCAGCTAACAAACGACGGGGGCCGTAGCGAAAGAAGAGGCCGTGGGTCGCACAACGCAGGTAGGTGCCTTCAGCGGTGAGCGCCTGACCACAATGAGGACATGTCAGATGGGTGTGCATATCGTCTTCTCCTTAAAAACGACACACCGCTCCCCCTTGCAGGTAGAGCGGCATTGCTTTGTCCGGCCTCTTTACCGGTGGATAACTCGTTCTTAGCTATTGTACAATATTTTTATCATTCTGTATAGAGTGATCGTAACGAAAAAGACACTCCCCAAGATGTACGTACACATCTTGCAGACATCGGTCACACACAGTAATCAATGAGCGACCTGCCAGTATTGATCAGGGTGCTTACCTGACAATTACAGGCCAGCAGCGGCCAGTGCGTCAGCTAGAACCTGTTTCAAAAAACATCTCCTATGAGGGTATCTCATTCATTGCCGACCGATGCCATGATCGTAACGAGCACACCCGGCATTCGGGTGACCAGCCGGGTCAAC
>NZ_DAOUBI010000027.1:0-4840 GCF_034432675.1 Chloroflexus sp.
CCACACACGGCGCAGCATGCCCTCTCGTTCGAGAATGGCGAAATCGCTCCGAATCGTCACCTCAGAAACACCGAGCTGCTCGGCACACCACTTCACGGTGATCTGACCGTAGCGCTGGAGCAAGGCCATAATCTGATCACGCCGTACTTCTGGCGGAAGCGCCTCATTGCTGTGTTCTGTCATACACGACTGTCCCGTTTGATGCTTATCTGGAATGGTTTCCATAGTCTATAGTGATTTTCAAGATTTGTCAAGTATTTACGAAATATTACGAATTTGGTGAGGTTTGAAAGAACGCCGTAACCGGTTCTCCATCACCGATACCGGTTGGAAAGCGGATCGCGAGCATTTCCTGCGTACATTCGTGAGAGTCGCGTGCTGCTGAATGATCTCGGTATGCGGTTACATCAAATCCGGTGTAGGATCGTTCATAACCCGTGATCCGACGATCATCCGAGATAGGTCGTGAAAGGCTACGAATGGATGTGATACTGGCCTATCGAGTGTTGCGTGCTAGTTGCGGGTTGGTGCTGTTCTTGAAGCTGTGTGCGAGAGATTCCCGGAGATATGCAATTGGGTATCCCGATGTGGCAGAAGCCGCGTCAGCCCATATATTTAGACCCCCTGAGCCCGCCAACCCTTATCGGAACCTATCCGAACCTACCGCTACCGGCGCTTCTTTGCGTCGTCTGGAGGGGCCGACAGGCAAGTTTGCGGATATTCAGGCGGTTATGCTATTCACCACTAGCGCCTACTCTTAGAATCTATCCGAAACATCGCTTCTGAGGCACGTTTCAGTCTGTACCGCAGGCTTTAGCCTGTCATGCACCGCCTAGACGAGTACGAATACAGCGCAGGCTTTACCCTGTACCACAGGCTTTAGCTTGGAATGCCCCACGTTTCGGATAGGCTCTTAGTGTTTGAACAGTACCAACATCTATCCGAAACGTTTTACCTACACCTCCCGGCACAGTCTCTTTGGATCGGTCCCGCCAAGTCGCTGAAAGGGATGAAGGTTTCGTCTCGTTTGACGTGTAAAAGCCGTGCTTTCACTTCAAACATTTCCTACCATACAACACCCTGAACAGCCACATCATGCCGTATCAGACCATACGACGTGCAACGGCATCAAGGATGAGACACACCTCACACGCCTGTCGATAAAGTAGTTTGACCGTACCAACACGTGGATGGTGTTTCACTCCCACCCGCCAACCACCAATTGTTGAGACAGCTTCTCCATATTTGTCAAAAATCATTGACATTTGCCACAACCTGTAATACCATGGAAGAACCCTTCTGTAGGGAAAGGGTTCCTTATATTTCTCTTAGAAAGCGCATGGTTTTGAGCGATGAGCCACCGTTACCGCTGGTTTCTTCTGGCAGGTGTGGTTGTCGCATTGTTAAGTGGTTGTCTTTCGACATTACCAACGAATATTGATGTGAACGGACCATTGCCGGCTACCTTGCCACCACTAGCACAAACGCTGCGCGCTTCAGCAGTGCCGACGCTGTTGCCGTCGGCATCGGTTACTGTTGCCCCTGTAATAACACATACGGTAACTGCTGTGCTTATTGTGGCGACGCCGCAACCTCCTACAGTTGTACCACCAACGCCAACCATTCCTCCAGCACCAACCCTTGTGCTGCCGACATTGCCCTCGCTCTCGCCGGAAGAACGCTGGCGCGCCCAGCAATTGGAACGGCAAATCTTTGCTACTCCTCGTTCATACAACACCAAACGAAGTGAACTTTACTGGTACGATCCAGTAAATCAACAAAAAGTTCTCCTTGGTATTTTAAATGGTGATTTTATGGTCCAGGCAACGTTCACATTTCGTGAAAATGGCCAGCTTGCCCTTGAAGTGCCGTATGAAGTGAATCGCGGTTATGGAATTACCGCACTCTCTCCCGCTGTGCTCGAACGGATTCGGGCTGCCGGATACTCCGACTGGATTGAGACATTCGTTTTTTTGACTCCTGAGGTGCAACCTAGGTAGTTGGTTGCACATCTGTTGCAGTGTGGTAGTATAATGGGCTTTGCCTTTGTCGGCTTTACTAGTATTCATTTTAGTAGTAAGGAAATCGCCGTGAGCAGTCGCTATCTGGAAATGGTGCGCGGACAACGTCGCCGGGGTGGATGGCAGTTCACATCAAAGTCATTGTTGGCTATTCTTGCGTTCATTGCCATGATAGGCTCTGCCGTTTACTGGTGGGGGGTTCAGAGCCAGTTGACCGGTAACTGGATTATCGCTGCTGCCTATACCGCTATTCTGGTATTGGCACCCCCAAGCCTGATGTCGTTCCTGATCCCGTGGTCACCTGGTGGTATGCTCCTCCAGAAGATAAATGCGCGCACGTGGGGATATGTTGCGGTGATGATTGCCGCACTCTATCTTGTCTATTATTCGTTTGAGATTCAGTGGACTTGGTGGGCTTCGCAACCCGTTGTGCAAAGTACCGGTCTGGTTATTCAACAGGTGCTGATTGGCATTATCGGGTTTATTATCATCCCTGCCCTGCTCTGGACGCCGGTCACGTCGGAAGAGCTGGTTGAGCAGGTGCGGCAGGCGCATCTTGTGCGTCGGTATGAATTGCAAACCCAGGCCGATATTGCCATTCTTCGGGCCACACTGCTCCGTGCTCAAGAGAAGGCACTCATTGGTTTTGCCAATCTTACGGTACAGGAACGGGAAGAATTGGCGGCAGTGATGCGAGGTCTGGTAAAAGGAATCGATGCTACGCTCCGTGATATTGGCGAGAGTGTGAAAACGGTGAGCGGTGCAACCGTTCCTTTCAACAGTCTCGAAGATAACGAAGACATCAGACAGTACCTCGATTTTGTCGCTGAGACACTGACCGATAATTCCCTCTTGCCGCGTCGATCATCTGCTTCCGGGCAACACGAATCGGTAACACGCCAGATTTCCCAACGCGACCAGGAAGAGTATTATGAAGATGATCGGCGAACCCGTACACTCAGGCAACGGTAAGGTGGTCTGGTATGCGCGGCTATCGTTTTACAACCGATGACCGGCTTCCTGAAAGTGATCTTGCAGAGCTTGCCGATGAACTGGCAATTCAGTTGCATTATGCGCTGGGTGAACGAGTTTGTCTTTTGCCGCGAAGTGATGTGGCCGAGCTGATCTGGCCGTATATCGATGACCTCCATCCCGATGATCAGAACGATTTGGTCTGGCTTATCTGGCACCTTTTTCAGGAAGCACGTGAGCTTAGTGAAGAATAAGCTGCACAAGTCATGATCACTGTTCGCCGCCTGGGGATTTATGGAGGTACGTTCGACCCAATTCATTTCGGTCATCTTGCTATTGCCGAAGAAGTGCGTTGGGTCTGTGACCTTGACCAGGTTCTGATTATTCCGGCTGCCGTCCAGCCTCTCAAGCCGACTCATGGTGCTGCACCCCATCACCGGTTGGCGATGGTCAAGCTGGCATGTGCTGGGAATGCTAGGCTGATCCCCTCGGCGCTTGAATTGGAACGGCCATCACCCTCGTATACCATCGATACGCTCCGAATCTGCCGGGAGCGTTATGGTGTCGGTGTACATCTCACCCTTATCGTTGGTGCCGATGCTGCCGGTGACCTGCCCCGATGGCGCGATCCGGATCAGATTGCCCGTATCGCCCATCTGGCAGTTGTTGAACGGCCTGGGTATCGTTTCGAACCGGCAACTCTGCTTGCTGCCGTGCCAGCTTTTACTAATCGGATAACGGTGATTGAGGGACCGCAACTCGCCATCTCAAGCACCGATCTGCGCTATCGCCTCGCCACCGGTCGTCCGGTACGCTACCAGTTGCCAGACGCCGTTCTTGATTATATTACTCGCCATCGCCTGTATCGAGCTGAGGAAGCATGACCGACAGCACTGCCCATCTGCTCAGAAAAACCACTACCGATTGGGGTCTATCGCTGAACGATCACCAGTTGGTGCAGTTTGAATGCTACCTGGATGAGCTGATGATCTGGAACGAACGCTTTAATCTTACCGCCGTTCGTGATCGGGTCGCGATGGTGCGTCGGCATCTGCTTGACTCGCTCTGGTTGGCCCGGGTCTGGGAAACGCCACCGGATAGTTTGATCGATATTGGGAGCGGTGCCGGCTTTCCGGCGCTGCCGCTCAAAATCCTCTATCCTGCGCTGCCGGTCACCCTGGTAGAGGCTACCGGCAAAAAGGCCACGTTTCTGCGTCACGTCATTGACTGCCTTCAGTTGCACAATATTCGGGTGTTAAACGAGCGCATTGAAACCGTCGGCCAGAACCCGACCGAACGCGAACACTACCAGGTGGTGACTGCTCGTGCCGTCGCCGAATTACGGGTGTTGCTCGAATACGCCTTGCCACTCTTGCGCCTCGGTGGGCACCTGCTTGCCCCCAAAGGGCGGCATCCAGAAGCAGAAATTGCTGCTGCCCAGAATGCCCTCACCCTGCTTGGTGGCGAAGTCAGCGCCTGCCTGCCGGTCGAGATTCCTGATGAAGAGCCGCGTAGTCTGGTGATTGTAACCAAAACTACTCCTACTCCCAACCGCTTCCCTCGCGCCATTGGCATCCCGGTGCGGCGGCCTTTGTAGAGAGTGATACCCGCCGGCATGAGCTTACGTCATGCGTCCCTCAAACCAACGTCACCCCGCCGCGCCACCTGATTACCATCGTGCGCAAGACCGGTATCACCCTGGGATCGCACACCTCCAGCTCGCTCAGCACCTGGAAGCGCATGCATTGCTGAATCTCGCCAACCCATTGACCCCCGCCCCCAGCGGGGGCGGGCTGGGGTGGGGTGTGTCTCCGGTTCGCTCCTCACCAGGCACAGTATCCTCCCGC